>JAOPVX010000417.1 GCA_025965975.1 Mycobacterium sp.
GTCACCGCCAGCACCGGATACGACTTGTCGTCGCGGTAGCGGATGTTGAACCGCGGGTCGAACTCCTTGATCCAGTTGTATTCCAGCTGCAGCGCCTCGACTTCGGTGTTCACCACCGTCCACTCGACGCTGCCCGCGGTCATCACCATCTGCCTGGTGCGCGGCGCCAGGCTCGAGATATCAGCGAAGTAGGACGTCAGCCGGCTGCGCAGACTCTTGGCCTTGCCGACGTAGATCACCCGGCCGTGCGGATCCCGGAACCGGTAGACGCCCGGCTCGACGGGAATCGACCCGGGGGCAGGCCGGTACGTCGCTGGATCGGGCACGGATTCCAGGTTACTGCCGCCGGTCCGGCAGGCAGGCGGGCTGGGCCCACCGTTTGCGAGGAGACGACTCGGGGACTTATCGAGACGGCCCCGATGAACTACCGTCGAATGATGCGGATCCCGTCCCTTAGGAAGGTGACGGCCCCGCTGGCAGGGGTCGTATTGGTACTGGCCGGATGCGCCGCCGTCCAGAACGCACCGCCAACCGCGGCGGGCCCCTGTTCGATCATCGCCAACGGCAGCCCGGCACCCAAGACCTCGGCGGCGCCCGCTAGCGGCTCGGCCGCCACCTCACCAGGACCGTCGGCACCGACTTCGCCAGGACCGTCGGCACCGCCGACAAGCCGAAACATCTCCACCAATCCCGAGGTCGCCACCGGCTACCGCACCGACATGACGGCCGTGCGCACCCGTCACTACGCGGTGGTCACCGCCAACCCGTTGGCCACTCAGGCGGCGTGCGACGTGCTGAACAAGGGCGGCACCGCCGCCGACGCGCTCGTCACTGCGCAGGCGGTGCTTGGCCTAGTGGAGCCGCAGTCCTCCGGCATCGGCGGCGGCGGGTTCCTGCTGTATTACGACGCGGCCGCCGGCTCCGTTCAGGCCTACGACGGCCGCGAGGTGGCGCCGAAGTCTGCCACCGAGAACTATCTGCGCTGGATCTCCGATGCCGACCGCACCGCGCCCAAACCCGATGCCCGCGCCTCCGGCCGGTCCATCGGCGTGCCCGGCATCCTGCGGTTGCTGCAGGACGTCCACGCCGAGCACGGCAAGAACGCCTGGCGTGACCTGTTCACCCCCGCCGTGGCGATGGCAGACGGCGGCTTCGAGATCAGCCCACGGTTAGCCGCGGCAATCGCCGACGCCGCCCCGCAGCTGAAAGTCGATCCGAACGCCTCGACCTACTTCCTCAACTCCAATGGCGGACCTAAGGCCTCGGGCACCCGGGTGACCAATCCCGCCTACTCAAAGACGTTGGGCGTCATCGCATCCGATCCGCAGTCGTTCTACGCCGGCGACATCGCCAGCGACATCGTGGCGTCGGCGGCCGACACCAGCGGCGGTCGCACGCCGAGCCTGATGACGCTGCAAGACCTGTCCGGCTACACCGCCATGAAACGCGAGCCGCTCTGCACTCGCTACCGCGGCAAGGAGATCTGTGGCATGCCTCCGCCGTCGTCCGGCGGCATTGCGGTGGCGGCGACGCTTGGCATGCTCGAACATTTCCCGATGGGCGGTTACGAACCCACCGATATCGATCTCAACGGAGGCAAACCCGCGGTGATGGGTGTTCACCTGATCTCCGAGGCGGAACGCCTGGCCTACGCCGATCGCGACCGCTACGTTGCCGACACCGATTTCGTGCCGCTGCCCGGTGGCTCGCCCAACACATTGCTCAACAGTGACTACCTTGCCGGCCGGGCGGCACTGATCTCCGAGCAGCACACCATGGGCACCGCGAAGCCGGGCGAGTTCGGACCGCCGACGACGCCTGCGCCACCAACGCCCGAGCACGGCACCAGCCAGATCAGCATCGTCGACGCACAGGGCAACGCGGCAGCGCTGACCACCACGGTGGAATCGGCGTTCGGGTCGTTTCACATGGTCGACGGCTTCATCCTCAACAATCAGCTCACCGACTTCGCCGCCGAACCCGTCGGGCCCGACGGTGCACCGGTACCCAATCGCGTCGAGCCGGGAAAGCGGCCACGCAGCACGATGGCCCCCACGCTGGTGTTCGAGGGATCCGGCTCGGGCCAGTCCGGATCCAAGGGTCCGCTGTACGCTGTGGCGGGCTCACCGGGCGGCGCGGTAATCATCCAGTTCGTTGTCAAAACCCTTGTCGGAATGCTCGATTGGGGACTCGACCCGCAGCAGGCGGTGTCGGCAGTGGACTTCGGTGCGGCGAACTCGCCGAAGACCAATGTCGGCGGCGAGCATCCCGCCATCGACACGTCCGACAACGGCGACCATGATCCGCTCGTGGTCGGCCTGCGCAAACTCGGGCACCAGGTCGACCTCGCCGACCAGTCCAGCGGTCTGTCTGCCATCGTGCGTGCTAGCACCGGCTGGATGGGCGGCGCCGACCCGCGCCGCGAGGGGCTGGTCATGGGCGACACCCGATGACGGCGGTGACGGCCCGCGTCGCCCGGCTGACCGAGTCGGACTGGCGGGTGTTCGCCAGTGTTCGGTTGCGGGCGTTGACCGATTCCCTCGGCGAGAACGACCCGCAGTATCAGCAGGAGGCGGCGTTCACCGCCGCGCAGTGGCGCCGCCGCCTGCGCGATCACGCGCAATTCGCGGCGTTGATCGGCAACCGGCCCGTCGGGCTGATCGGCGCACAGCTGGAGAACGCAGGAACCGTCTACCTGTACTCGTTGTGGCTCGACCCGGTCGCCCGCGGCCACGGCCTGGCGCGGCCACTGGTCGCCGCCGCGGTGGACTGGGCCCGAGACCGCAGGGCGCGCACTGTCACGCTGCGGGTGGCCGCCGAAAACGCGGTGGCCCGTTGTGTGTACGAAAGCCTTGGATTCGCCCTCACCGCGGCCGAAACCTGCGGTCCCCGCAGCGAAGTCGCGATGTCGCTCACAGTTGGTTGATATCGGGCCGATAACGCGCCAGCAGCCCGCGCACGCGGTCCATCGCGTCGACGGCGCGCTCCTTGTCGACGGCCTGGATCGCCATCACCGGGATGTACTCGTAGTCGGGCAGGTCGACCCTGGCCCAGCGAGCGCCGCGCGGAAACGACACCGCTACGACGTCCGACCACGGGATCAGCTTGTAACCGAACAGGTTTCGCACCGCAACCCCGGCCGCGCCGACCCGCAGCCGCGGTCGGGCCAACAGCAGCACCGCGCCGGCGATGACGGCACCCAGCAACGCGATCGCGACCTGGTCGGCCGTCTGGAAGATCACACCCGTCGACGAAATCTTCAGCAGCACGCCAACAGCGACGTGAGCCGCCAGGATCACTGCCGCGGCGGCGTAGGCGAAATACGGTGTCAGATGGGGCCGTATCTCGATATCCCAGTCGCTCATGACCTCAGATCGCGCAGTGTCAGCGCGGTCGACAGCGCCGCGGCGGTGGCCTGCGCACCCTTGTCCTCGGCCGAGTCCGGCAGCCCCGCCCGATCCAGCGCCTGCTGCTCGGTGTTCGTAGTGAGCACGCCGTTGGCCACCGGAGTGGACGCATCCAGCGACACCCGCGTCAGCCCCTGGGTGACCGCGTCACAAACGTAGTCGAAATGCGGTGTCTCGCCGCGGATCACCACACCCAGTGCCACCACGGCATCGTGGCCGGCGGCCAGTTCCTGTGCCACGACCGGGATTTCGATCGCACCGAGCACGCGAACGATGGTGGGGTTGTCGATACCCGCGTCGGCGGCGACCTTGCGTGCGCCGTCGAGCAGCGCATCGCATATCTGTTCGTGCCAGGTGCTGGCGACGATGCCCAGCGTCAATCCCGATGCGTCGAGCTGCGGCAGGTCAGGAACGCCCGCGCCTCCGCTCAACTCCGGGCTCCGCGCGGGTTGCTCATAGAGCGCCGCCGAACTCGCCAGGCAAGACTTCGTCGTAGTCGTCAAGGCCGATGAGGTCGTGGCCCATTCGGTCGCGCTTGGTCATCAGGTAACGGATGTTCTCCGCGTTGGCGCGCACCGGCAGCGGCACGCGCTCGATGATGTGCAGCCCGTAGCCGTCCAACCCGACCCGCTTGGCGGGGTTGTTGGTCAGCAGCCGCATGGACCGCACGCCGAGGTCGACCAGGATCTGGGCGCCGATGCCGTAGTCGCGGGCGTCGGCGGGCAGGCCGAGCTTGAGGTTGGCGTCGACGGTGTCGTCGCCGGCGTCCTGCAGCTGATAAGCCTGCAGCTTGTGCATCAGGCCGATGCCGCGGCCCTCGTGGCCGCGCATGTACAGCACCACGCCTCGGCCCTCGCGGGCCACCATCGCCATCGCGGCGTCGAGTTGGGGGCCGCAGTCGCAGCGGCGGGAGCCGAACACGTCACCGGTGAGGCATTCCGAGTGCACACGCACCAGCACATCGTGCCCGTCGCCGTGCTGCCCGGCGATGTCGCCGCGGACCAGCGCCACGTGCTCGACGTCGTCGTAGATGCTGGTGTAGCCGACCGCCCGGAATTCACCGTGCCGGGTCGGGATGCGGGCCTCTGCGATGCGTTCGATGTGCTTTTCGTGCTTGCGCCGCCATTCGATCAAGTCGGCGATGGAGATCAGCGCCAGGCCGTGCTCGTCGGCGAAAACCCGCAGCTCATCGGTCTGCGCCATCGCGCCTTCGTCCTTCTGGCTGACGATCTCGCAGATGGCGCCCGCCGGCAGCAGCCCGGCCAGCCGGGCCAGGTCGACGGCGGCCTCGGTGTGGCCGGGGCGGCGCAGCACCCCGCCGTCCTTGGCGCGCAGCGGCACCACGTGCCCTGGCTTGGTGAAATCGTCGGCGACGCTGGACGGATCGGCGAGCAGACGCATGGTCGTTGCGCGGTCGGAGGCCGAAATGCCCGTTCCCACACCATTTCTCGCGTCGACGGTGACCGTATATGCGGTGCCGTGCTTGTCCTGGTTGACCGCGTACATCGGCAGCAGCCCGAGCCGGTCACAGATCGCGCCGTCCAACGGCACGCACAGGTAGCCCGACGTGTAGCGCACCATGAACGCCACGAGTTCTGGGGTGGCCTTCTCGGCGGCGAAGATGAGGTCGCCCTCATTCTCGCGATCCTCGTCGTCGATGACGACGACGGCCTTTCCCGCGGCGATATCGGCAACGGCCCGCTCAACGGAGTCCAGCCTCGTCATCACATCAGTATGAACCACCGGCGCGCCAGGGTTATTGCCTGCTCCCTGACCAGGGTCGATGCGAGGCTCAGCAGGGGTTGAGCGTCTGGACGTTCGTGCCGCCGTGACCGTCCGTCACGGTCACGACAAAGCCGTCGGGTGCCGGGATCACAAGGTTGTTCGCGGTGTAGACGATCGTGCCGACCAAGCCGAGATTCAGGTTGATGAGGACATTGCCCTTCGCCGGCGACGTGGTGATCCTGCACGTCAGGAAGTCACCGTCGGCGTCGCTCTGGGTCGGGCTGTAGGTCGCGACCCCCAGCACAGCAACCTTGTTGTAGGTGATCGTCGGGGGCGTGTTCTTGGGGCTGATCGTGACGGTCACCGGAACGGCCGTCACACCGCCGTGCCCATCGTCGACGTTGATCGAGAAGGTGTCCTGCTTGTCCGACGTCGGCGCGCTCACCGCGGAGGCGGCGTGCCGCGCGGCGGCGGCTGGCAGGTAGCTGAACGTGCCGGCCGTGCGCTTGCCGGTGTTGATGGTGGTGCAGTGGTAGAGGCGCCTGGCGGTCTCAGTCGAGCGTCAGCACCTGACGGATCCCCTGCTCGACGCCGATGCGGTTTGCCGTACCGTTTGCCCCCAACACAGTGGCGGCGGCCAGTGGGCGTGCCGCAGTGGGAAACGCTTTGAGTGATAGCACATCCGCTCACTAGCTGCGGACTCAGCTCGGCACCCTCGCCAGGATTTGGTCCGCCAGCGTCTTGAGCGCATCACCCATGTCGAAACCCTGTGCATCCAAATCGATCACGACGTTGGCCTTGGCAACCATGACCCGATCGCTACTGAAACCTGGCAGACTGCCGCGCAGCGAGTTCTGAACGGTCATCACTGTGCCGTTCGCTTCGGGTTGTCCCACATCGAGCGTGATTGTGTTGCCCTTTCCAGCTACGGTGACCGACTTGCCCGCACAGCTTCGCCACCCACCGATTAACTGGGACGCCACGGAAGTTGCAGCGGACATGTTCTCGAACGTCAACATGGTCTCGTCCAGTACGACCATACCGTCCTGGCCGTCTCCCGTGATGGCCCGCGAGAATATGCCGCGGACCAGGCTGTGCTGGTAGGCCTCCTTCGTTGAGGCGAATAGCGCGCTGACACACTCGGGTGGGGTGACGGTGAGTCCCCCAGTGCCGATGAGGGCTGCCGTATCGTCGACCTTGGCCAGGTTCGGCGCGTTAACGGCATGCTTCACCTCGTCAATGCTCAGCAGCAGCTTAGGGAGTTGGGCTGCCGTCACGAGCGGCTGCTCCGGCACGGAACCAACGGAACTGGTTGCTGCAGGTGGGGAAGTCGCGACCGCCGACGACGGCCCTTGGCGCATGCCCACGACAGCCCAGATCACCAGCACCGCTACAGCGATGAGGGTGAACACGTACGACAGTGTCAATCCGATCAGGGCGCGCTCGCGGCCACGCTCGCCGGTGCGTCGGATTTGGGACAGCCCGAGATGACCAAATACCGCCCCAGCAGGTGCGAACAGGAACGCGAACACCACCGACAGGGTGGCGAAGGCGTTGATCGGACGTGCCGGTGTTGGGGCCCAGATGATCGGAGGCTGGGGATGGGGGTTGGCGTGGAACCAATCACTGTCGTACGGCTCATTAGGGCCGCCGGACCCGCCGTCGCTCACGTGCGCACCTCACCCCGATTGATACAGCTCATGTGATCACAACACCCCGTAACTCGTGGTGACCCAGCGCAGCGGGTCTGCGCAGCGGAATGGGGCAATGCCGCGCGCGTTCAACTGATTTCCGACGGGCGGTTGGCCCAGAGCCGAGACCACGAAGTAACGATGCGGCAGGGGTACTCCGGTGGACGGGTTTTCGACTGCGGTTACGATGGCACTGCCGTGCAGCCTCAGCAGCAGGCTGCGCACTTCCTCATGCAGCAGTTGCCCGTCAACATCGTCGTACTGCCGGCTCGTCGACATGTCGCGTAGATAGGACGCCCCGGAATTGGACATCACATAGCTCCAGTCCGAACCCTCCACGTCGCGTAACGCCCGCAGCGCGTCGAACTTTGACAGGATCACCGCCAGCCTGGGCTGTCCCGCTCCCACCGCCAGCAACACGTTGCTGAGCACCGACCGGGGGTCTCCGCCGCCCCATCCCTGCTGCGGCAGCAGGTCCTGCAGCTGATCGCGGATACCCTTGATCCGCAACGGGTCGAACATGAAAAACACCGCATCGGCATTGGCGAAGAACCTGAAATGCATGGCGTACGTGTTGCCCGCCTCGAGGTCCTCGCCAGCGACGTCGCGCAACACCACGAACCGGCGCACCCCATTCCACGCACCGATACTGAACGTCAATGGTTCTCGCTGATGCGGCGGCTGGATTTGTGCCGTCGGGGTGGGCGGAATTAACCCGCGCTGAACATACAGCGGCGTTTCGTAGTTGATGGCGTACGCCTGGGCCGCGCTCGCGTTCGCCGGCTCCATTGACACGCCGAGGCTCTCGCACAGCAGCTCGAGCTGCTTGATCAGCACCGCGATATAAATGCTCTTGCCCGTCGCCCGGGCACCGGCCATCACAATGCAGACGGCGTGACCCTGGCGCCATCCGTCGGGTAAGACGAAGTGACAGATCGGGCAAATTTCGACGACAGGTTGGTTGCCGAGCGCTCGGCTGGCATCGGCTGCGGTGTGAAGCGGACCCCGGTAGCCCGGTGGAGGTGCGACGCTGTAGATCTGCGGCGACATGATTTCGGCTCCGTATAAAGCCGACGCGTCCGCATCCCGGAACCGCGGTCCGGGAATGCGGGGATCCACCATCCACGCGAAACGGTCGTCACGCAGAAAGGAAAAGCACCGCGGGCACTTCGTCACATCAGCCTCCGCAGCAGCGAAACCGCGATTTGTTCCAACACCGCAGGCGTTGCCAACAGCTCGGTGGCCAGGTCGGCGCCAGGACGGGGCGGATGCAGCACCGCGCAGTCGGCTTGCAGCCGCGGGTCGGTCGCGATGGCAAGTACCGGAAAACGTTGCCGCACCGCCATGGTCGGGAAGTCGGTGCACACCACGGTGCGCGCACCATCAGTGGTCACGGTCGACCATCGGGCACCGGCGCACCATCGCGGCTGGGCGTTGCGCACACCGTCGGCAAGCGTAGCCGCGCTCGCAGTCAGCACGGGTATGCGGTGCTCCCCGACGAGGACTGCTGATACGTCGGTGACTCCAGCGGCGTCGGCGATCCCGACCACGATGTCGACCGCAGCTGGCACGCTTTCGTCGGCGAACGCGGACCGCATCGACGCCGACGTATCCACCGCGATGAGAACCGCGCCGGCGGACGGCTCGGACCGGCGCCCGATGACGCTGCGAGCAGCCACCCGCGCGGCGGTACCCAACCGGCTCAGCGGTCTGTCGGCTACCGCGCTGACCGCCACCTCGATGCGGGCACCGGCCGGCGTCAGCGTCGCAAGTTCGACACCGCTGTCTCCGGTGACATCGATTGGATCGAAGACCACCTGGACCGGATCCACGTCACCAGGCGCATCGGGACCAATTGACAAGTGGATCACCGTGTTCTGGCCGAACGAGCCATCCCCGACCGGCTCCACGCTGACGGTCAGCGGGCCGGTGACGATCGGCAGCACCGTCAGGTGCGCGGACGAGCGCACCACGGGCTGGTCCGCCGCGGCGCGGATATGCAGCGCGGCATCGTGTACTGACCCGCTGATCGTCAGCGCCACCGCCTGATTGGGAATCGCGACGCTGCGCGTGCGTGCACCCAAGACGTAGATCGGCATCAGTGACCCCACCATGATTGCGCCGCTACCGGGCCGACTCCGTCGGCCGGGCCGTGCAGCACATCGAGCACCATTTTGCGGAACCGGCGCAGCGACTCCTCATCCCCCGTTCCGTCGATCTGGCCCATCAGATTCGCCACGTGGTTGACCTGGTCCGCGTCCCAGAGGAAGGTCGCGGCCAGCCGGGCCGACACGCGCCGCAACAGCCGCGTTAACCCGGCGGTGCCGTTGGGAGGCAGCAGACTGACCGCCAAAACCGTGTTGGCGGACAGCGCATTTGTGTTCACCAGCGCCGCGACCTGCTCGACGACCTCCGTTTCCAGGGTCTCGTCGGTCAGCAGCCAACGGCACGACCGCGGACACGGCGCGCCGAGAACCGCGCCGACCACTGCCAGAACCAGCAGCCGGCGGGCGAAGTCGCGATGCACCGCGTCGGAGTGGGCCATTTCGACCGCCTCGTCCCAGTGTGGTGTGTAGGGCGGCTGATGGGTGCGGACATAACCTTGCCGGATCCAGTCGTCGGGTTCGTACAGCCGAACGGCCGCACACGCCACCGCGGTGTCGTCGTTGTTCTCGTTCACGACCAGAGCCGCCAAATCGACGATCGCGGGCGAGTCGGGCCCGCCGACCAGGGCAAGTACCAGCTCACGGACGGGCAGCTCACTGTCCCCGTCGGGGGTTAACAATTCCGTTGGCTCCCGCGGCGCCTCATCGTCGCCGGGCAGGTCCGACGGCGAAAGTCCCTGGATACTAATCCACCAGCGCGCGGCCCTCCGGTCGCGCGGTGCCTGGGAACCCAGGTGCAACGCGCGATGAGCACAAAGCACCGCGCGGGTCCACGTGTTGTCCCCGGGCTTCGCCTCCGCCAGCTCCTCGGCGGTCGGCGCCGTCATACGGTGGGCCAGCCAGTCGAGCACGTCATCGGCGACGGGCAGGGCAGGCTGACCCGTCGCGGCGGCCGGCCCCAGAAGGGCGGTCGCGACGCCGAGCCGGCAGGTGACGCCGATGCTGATGCCGAGGCGGCGGATCAGGCGCGGGCCTAGCTGCGGGTCACGCAGCACCGGCAGCACATGCTCTGCGAGCACAGCAGTGAGGTCACAGTCGATGCCCACCCTCGCCAGGATGTCGGCCAGGCGCATTACCCCTTCCGGGCCCCGGTTGCCTGCGGCCTTGACCGCGGCGGGAATAGCGGCCGCCAGCTCGGCAGGGATCGGTTGGCGGTGATAGCGGGTGCGGCCCAACGGGATCCGGCCCGGCCGGTCCAGCCAGTCGCCATCGCAGATGGCGCGGGACAGGTAGATGGCGTCAGCCACCATTGCGGCGAGCCCGTCGGGCACGTCGCGCGCGGCCGCGAGCGCGTCGGCGGTGCTGGCTCCTGCGACCGCACGTACCACGTCGGTGATGGTGTGCACGATCACCGCATCGGCGACCGTGCCGCGTGGCGAGTGGCGCGCGATCACCGAGCGGGCTTCGTCGGCGGCGTCGGCGAATCGCGGGTGGGTGGCCACCGACATGGCCATTGGCCAGGCCGGGTGCAAACCGGTGTCGGTGACGCGCGCGGAGAACGCATCGATGTCGGCGAGCAGCAGCCGCGTCGAGTCGGGGTCCAGCATCGCGACCTGCGCCATCGCCGACCAGGCGGTCACCGCGATCGGCCGTCCCGCCGCCGTCCGGTGCGGTTCGCCGCCCAACTCGCCCAGCGAGAGTGTCTGGGTCTCATCGATTGTCACCACACCGGCGGGTGCGTCGATGAGGTCGTCGCGCGGCACGGCGCTGAGATGCTGGCCGACCCGCATCGCAAACCCGAGCTGCTCGGCGCGGTCGAAGGTAGAGAAATTGAGCATCCGCGCGGTTCCCGGCGACATCAGGAAACTCACCAAGCCGATCCACTGCGCGGCGGTGTCGACCGAGTCGACGCCGAGCACGACGAGCGGGCCGCCGTCGATGGCCGCCGCCACCGCGTCGAGCAGACCGAACAGCGTGGCCAGCCGCCACGTGCCGGTGTCGCAGGCGAACTCGATGACGCTGTCACGAGTCACGACCCCGCCGGGCGCGGGCGCATCGGCAGGCAGCTCGGCGCGGGCCACCGCCGTCGGGCCGTAGGGGTAGAGCCACCGCGGCGACCGCCACAGCTCGATCGGCCGGTACGGGGCATCGGGCTCGCCGGCTGCGCGGTCCAGCAGCGCGTGAATGAACACGTTGCCCGGCCGGCCGGTGTGGTCGACCCCCGCGCGCACCGTGTGCCAGTAGCAGGCGTTGTCGCGGTTGACGCGCCGATAGGCGAGTCGACGTGGAATCTGTTGCAGCTGCTCGAGTGTCGGGTACGGGGGTATCGGCTTAACTGGGTTCAGCCCCGTGCGCACGCCAGACAGCAGCAGAGTTTGTTCGGGGTCGGCGAGGTCGCCGACGGATTGCTTGACCCGCCAGCCGCCCGCCGAGCCCGCGGCGTCGAACGACGTGTAGCTCATTTGCGCATAGCGGGTGGTCATCGCTGCGTCCGGCCGAGCTGCAATGCGCCGACCGGCGGGTCAAGCAGCGCCAGCTGCCGTAGCCGGTGTGCCTCGAGGCTGGCGAAGAGGCGGATCCAGCCCTGCCGTCCCTGAATGTTTGCAACCCACACTTCCGAAGGGCCGTCGGCTCGCAGCGCCGACCAGTAAAACTCCTTGGCCGCCTGTTCGACGGGCTCGCCGCGTTCGTTCAGCGGTGCCACGTCGATGGGCTCACCGTCGTTGATGCTCAACGGGATTCGGTCGGGGTTGTTGATCAGCACGAATGGTGGAGAACCGATCACATCTCTCTCGGCGCGGATCGTCAGCGACGCGCGCAGCGGGTCACCGGCGCGATCGCGGTCGATCTGCACCGAGTACCACAGCCGCAGCAGACCTGCGTACTCGATTGTGGTGATGGGCCCGGAGACGCGCCGACCCGCGGAGAACGCGACCGGCGCCAGGTGCAGGGAGCAGCCGCCGGACGGCAGCTCGTTAACGAACTGCCGGCCACCGAATTTGTGGTAGTCCTCGAACGCGATCTCGAAAAACCGCCCACT
>JAOPVX010000026.1 GCA_025965975.1 Mycobacterium sp.
CCCCATGCAACGCCATTCGAGCCGCGGTGATCGCCTTGACCGCCGCCACCGCATTTCGTTCGATACACGGAATCTGCACCAGGCCGCCGACCGGGTCGCAGGTCAGGCCGAGGTTGTGCTCCAGGCCGATCTCGGCCGCATTCTCCACTTGCTCCGGTGTACCGCCAAGAACCGCGGCGAGGCCCGCGGCCGCCATCGAGCACGCGGACCCGACCTCACCCTGGCAGCCCACCTCGGCGCCGGAGATCGACGCGTTGGCCTTGAACAGGTGACCAATCGCGGCGGCCGTCAGCAGGAACTCGACAATGCCGTCATCGGTCGCACCGGGGACGAACCGTGAGTAATAGTGCAGCACCGCGGGAATGACGCCCGCTGCGCCGTTCGTCGGCGCCGTCACCACCCGACCGCCGCTGGCGTTCTCCTCGTTGACCGCGAGCGCGTACACCGTCAGCCAGTCCATCGCATACAGCGGATCGCTGGGATCCAGCGTCTCCGCCAGCAAACGCGCGCGTCGACGAACGCGCAGCGCCCCCGGCAATGTGCCCGTCGCGTTCAGACCCGCTTCGACGCATTCGCGCATCGCCGCCCAGATCCGCAGCAGGCCCGCTCGCAGATCGGGATCACGGTCGAGCGCGGCCTCGTTGCGCGCCATCAGCTCGGCGATGCTGCAGTCGTTCTCCACTGCCAGCCGCACGAGCTCGGCGGCCGTGTTGAACGGATAGGGCACGGCGGTATCCTCGCGCGGGCCCGACTCGGCTTCCTGCTCGTCGACGACGAACCCGCCGCCGACCGAGTAGTACATTCGACGGCTCAACTCTTCACCGGCGCTGTCGCATGCCAGAAACACCATGGCGTTGCTGTGAAAATCCATGGCTCGCAACGACAAAACGACGTCCGTGGTGTGGTCGAAGTCGATGGTGTGGGTACCGGCCAGGAGCAGCTTTCCGCCCGCGCGTATCTCCTCGACCCTGGCTTTCGCGACGGCCGGATCCACCGTCTCGGGCTCACTGCCCTCCAGCCCGAGCATGACCGCGCCGGGCGTCCCGTGTCCGGCGCCGGTGGCACCCAGCGAGCCGTAGAGCTCGATGCGTACTTGCGACACGTTCGGCAGCAGCCCGTCGGCGGCGAGATGACGGGCGAACCGGCCGGCGGCGCGCATGGGACCGACGGTGTGCGAGCTTGACGGCCCGATGCCGATCGAGAACAGATCAAAGACTGAAACGGCCATCGTGCTGTACCTACAGCAAACTAGGGCTTGGGGGCAACGTCGACGCTGGGCGGCAGCGACGACGGTTCGGGCTGCATCGACCTGCGCACGATCGTGAACGCCACCGCTCCCCCGGCCAGCACCACGGCGCCCACGACGGCCAACACCAGCGGCCGACGCCGCCGCTTGGGTTTACGCGCCTCGGCGATGACCTGGGGCAGGTTCGCGAGAACCTCCTGCGCCGCGGTGAGTTCCTGCGCAATGGTTTCTTGCGCATCCGCGAACTCCTTCGCGAGCCGGCTGTTGTCGAGGCGACGGCGGACGCGGCCAGCCGCTGACTGCGCGCCCTGCAAGCTCAGCCCGACCGTGCCGCGCGTGACGTCGACCGGTCCGATCGCGGAGTACTTCAGGCCGCGGCTCAGCCGCTGGCTCGGGGTCAACCGGACGTCCGTCTTCGCGCTCATGTCGACCTCTTTCGCGGTGTAATCAGAATCGACATCCAGCCTGCCATCAAGTGCCACCCCGCGGAGGCCGTTAGGCGGCGGGTGGCACACTGGCATCCCGTGACTAGCCCCATTCAGACAGCCACCGCAACCCTGCACACCAACCGCGGCGACATCAAGATCGCACTCTTCGGTAACCACGCCCCCAAGACTGTCGCGAATTTCGTCGGATTGGCGCAGGGCACCAAGGACTACAGCACCGAGAACGCGTCGGGCAGCTCGTCAGGGCCGTTCTACGACGGCGCGGTCTTCCACCGCGTGATCGACGGCTTCATGATCCAAGGCGGCGACCCGACCGGCACGGGCCGCGGCGGCCCCGGATACCAGTTCGCCGACGAGTTCCACCCCGAGCTTCAGTTCGACAAGCCGTATCTGCTCGCGATGGCCAACGCGGGGCCCGGCACCAACGGCTCACAGTTCTTCATCACCGTCGGCAAGACGCCCCATCTCACCCGGAAGCACACAATCTTCGGCGAAGTTGTCGATCCCGAGTCGCAGAAGGTCGTCGACGCCATCGCCACCACGGCCACCAACCGCGGCGACCGGCCGACCGATCCGGTGGTGATCGAGTCGATCACCGTCTCCTGACGCCGCAGGCGACTCAGCGGGAGCCGGCGTAGCCGGCGGCAGTCAGCGCGTCGAGCACGTCCAGTGGGTCGGTGCCCAGATCCCATCGGGTGAAGACCAACAGCCGATCATCGGTCGTATCGATCTCCAAAAGGCGTACCTTTCGCGCGATACGGCGGAACTCGGTGATTCGGATGATCTTGATGTCGCTGCGGCGCAACAGGTTTGT
>JAOPVX010000118.1 GCA_025965975.1 Mycobacterium sp.
GACCACCTGTTCTTCGGCTCGGACTACCCCCATCCCGAAGGCCTGGCCGATCCACTCACCTACGCCGAACGCCACCCGGAGCTGAGCGACGGCGAAATCGCGATGGTGATGGGCGGCACGCTGTCGAACATGATGGGGGTCGACGCCTGAGATGTCGACTGATCAGGGCGCGGCATCTGCAACCAAACCGCGCGACGACGGCTCCCCCATGGAGTTCAACCCGTACTCCGACAGTTTCTTCGACGATCCGTATGACACCTACCGCTGGATGCGTGACGAGGCGCCGGTGTATTACAGCGAGAGATGGGACTTCTACGCCCTGACACGCAACGCGGATGTCATTGCCGCGCACCGGGACTGGGAGAGCTTCAGTAGCGCTTACGGCGTCACTCTGGACGCATTGTCGATGCGCCACAGGTTCGATGAACTCAAGATGTTGATCCTGATGGATCCGCCAGAGCACGAGCGGCTGCGCAAGCTGGTACGCCAGGTATTCACCAAGGCAGCGATCGCGAACCTCGAGCCATTGGTGACCGACATCGTCACGTCGCATGTGCAGGCGCTAGCGGGCGAGGATCACTTCGACCTCGTTGCCGACTTCGCGGCGCTGTTCCCTGTCGAGATCATCTCCTCGATGCTTGGCGTCCCGGACGGGGAACGCCAGCAGATCCGGCTGTGGACCGACGGGTTCCTGCACCGCGAGGAGAACAATCCGTTCGCCACGGAGAGCGGCGTGGCGGCGTCGATGGCGATGAACGAATACTTCCTGGACCTGGCGCGGGAGAAGAGGCGCAAACCCGACGACCTGATCATCAGCCGGCTGGTCACCACGACGTACGAAGACGAGACCGGGGTCACGCACCGGCTCACCGACGAGGACATCGCCACGTTCTCGGTGTTGCTTGCCTCGGCAGGCAGTGAAACGGTCACCAAGCTGATGGGCAACGGCGTCATGGCCTTTCACAACAATCCCGACCAGTGGGAGCTGGTACTGGCCGACCCCGGCTTGATCCCCGGGGCGATCGAGGAGATGCTGCGACTCAACCCGCCGTCGCAGTACCAGGGGCGGTTCACCACCCGCGATGTCGTGCTCGACGGTGGCACCATTCCGGCGGGATCGCCGACGCTTCTGGTCACTGGTGCCGCGACCCGCGATCCACGCGCCTACGACCGGCCCGATGTGTTCGACATCCGACGCGGGGGCGCTACCACGCTGGCGTTCGGGTATGGCGCACACAGTTGTCTCGGGTCCTGGCTGGCCCGCCTGGAGACTCGAGTTGCGCTGCAGCAGCTGCGCGAACGCTGGCCGCGGTTCGATGTCGACACCGACGGCCTGCAACGTGTCACGATGTCCAATGTGGCTGGCTATTCTCACATCCCGGTGCGCGTTCGCGGATGACCGCGGCGCACACCGCGCCGGATAAACCGGCAGACGACGCGCTGCCGGGCAGTATCCCCGAGCTGTTGGCGTTGCGGCGTGCGCAGCCGGACGGCGAATTCCTGGTCACCGACGATGAGCGGCTCAGTTTCGCCGAAGCCGACGCGCAGTCACGGGCCCTGGCCGACTCGCTGTTGGCCGATGGAGTGGGCAAGGGAACTCGGGTCGGGATCCTCTTCCCCAATTGCGCACAGTGGATCATCTCCTGGTTGGCCGCGGCGCGCATAGGTGCGCTGACCGTCCCGCTGTCGACCTTCGCGCCAGGCGCCGAACTCGCCCGCCTGCTGCGCCACACCGACGCCCAGGTCGTCCTGATGGGCCGCTCGATTGCCGGGCGCGACCTCGTCGACCGGATGTCCGAGGCTCTGCCTGGTCTAGCCGACGGCGACGCGGCGATCGCACTTGCCGCTGTCCCCTACCTGCGCCGGGTGCACGTATGGCCCGACTGCGACCGGCCGTGGACGACGCCGTGGCCCGGCACCACGGGACCGGTTGCGCCCTTGACAGACTCGGCCGAACAGGAGGTCGGGGCCGCCGACGATCTCGTGCTCGTCACCACGTCGGGGACGACGGCGTTACCCAAATCCGTCGCGCACACGCACGGTAGCCTGGTGCGCCACGCCCACATTCTGGCGCACCACCGCGGCGTCACCGCCACCGACCGCGTCTATTCCCCGATGCCGTTCTTCTGGGTCGGCGGACTGACAATGGTTGTGCTGCAGGCTCTCTCGACAGGTGCAGCCGTCCTCGCCCAGGACGTGTTCGAACCCGCGAGCACGCTGGCGCTGCTCGAGCGCGAGCGGGCGACCTACGTTTCGTGCTGGGCACAGGCCAGTCAAGCCATGGCCGACCACCCCGACTTCGCCAAACGTGACCTGTCCAGCGTGCGCGGCGGCACGATGCTGGAGGCGCTGCCACCCGAACGTCGACCCACCGAACCCGAGCTGACGCCGAACCTGCTCGGAATGACGGAGACTGGCGGCCCGCACACCATGGTGGAGGTACCCGACACCCCGCTGCCGACCGAGCGGCGCGGCTCCTTCGGGATCCCGCTGCCCGGGGTCGTGCAGCACCGAATCGTGGACGCGAGCGGGGTGGAGGTGGCGCCAGGGCAGCACGGCGAGATCCAGGTGCGGGGCCAGATAGTCATGAACGGGATCTACAAACAGGAACGACACGAGGTGTTCAGCCCTGACGGCTGGTATCCGACCGGGGACCGCGGATGGTTCGATGACGCCGGGCACCTGCACTTCACCGGTCGCACCAGCGCCATGATCAAAACCGCCGGGTCCAATGTGTCACCGGCCGAGGTCGAATCGGTACTGGACGCCATGCCCGGCGTGGTGCACAGCTTCGTGGTCGCGCTTCCCCATCCCGTACGAGGCGAGGTCGTAGGAGCCGCTGTCGTGCCCGCCCACGGCGCCCAGCTGTCCACCGATGCCGTCGCCGGTCACGCCCGCGCCAACCTTTCTGGGTTCAAGGTGCCGACGGTGATCGCGATCCTCGCCGAGAGCGAGTTACCGATGCTGCCCACCGGCAAACTCGACCGCCAGGGGCTGGTCAGGTTGTTGGCGACCGACCGGGCTTCAGCCTGACTAGGAAAGGAAAGCCGTGGATTTCGCAGCCTTCCGTCTCAGTGATGACGAGCGCCGGCAACTTCTTGCAGTGCAGACCGAATGCACCGTCGGGTGGCTCAACAGAGACGGTTGGCCGGTGTCGGCATTCCTAACGTACGTGTTTGAGCGCGATGTGTTCTGGGTGACGTCCTTTCGCGACCGCCCCCGCGTCGCCTGTCTAGTCGCAGATCCCCGAA
>JAOPVX010000119.1 GCA_025965975.1 Mycobacterium sp.
ATGCGCGCTCACATCTGGGTCTATCAGCGAACGAACGGACGACTGGGCGCCAAGCTGCTGTGGCTTCCTGCGGCGCTGGTTACGACGAAGGGCCGCAGAACCGGAGAACCACGTACCACGGCAACGCTGTATCTGCGTGACGGTGACCGCGTCGTGTTGCCTGCGTCGTTCGGCGGGCGTGATCGCGACCCTTTCTGGTATCACAACCTAAAGGCAAATCCGGGGGTGCACATACAGATTCGCGGAGAACATCTCGACCTCTTCGCGCGCGATGCCAATAGTGATGAGCGGGAACGCTATTGGCGGCAGCTAATCCGGATATACCCGCCGTACAAGGGATATCGGCAGGCCGCCGACCGGGTGATCCCGCTGGTGGTGTGCGAGCGCCTCTAGGCGCCGTATACCGGAACCGGCGCCCTGGCCTTGCCGAGCAGATCGGCGACGACCGGGCCGAGCTCGGCGGGATCCCACCGGGCGCCCTTGTCGACCTGCGGCCCGTGCGCCCAGCCCTCGGCTACGCGGACGATGCCGCCCTCGACCTCGAACATCGTCCCGGTGACGTCGCGCGACTCGACACTGCCGAGCCACACCACCAGCGGTGAGACGTTCTCCGGCGCCATGGCGTCGAACGCGGCGTCCTGCGTCGCCATCATCTCGGCGAACACGGTCTCGGTCATTCGGGTGCGCGCGGACGGGGCGATGGCGTTGACGGTGACGCCGTAGCGGCCCATCTCGGCCGCGGCCACCAGCGTCATGGCGGCGATGCCCGCCTTCGCGGCGCTGTAGTTGCCCTGCCCGACGCTGCCCTGAAGGCCCGCGCCGGAACTGGTGTTGATGATGCGGGCATCGGGGCTGCTGCCCGCTTTCGACTGCGCGCGCCAGTAGGCCGCCGCGTGCCGCATGGTGGCGAAGTGGCCCTTGAGGTGGACAGCGATGACGGCGTCGAACTCTTCCTCGCTGGTGTTGGCCATCATCCGGTCGCGGACGATGCCCGCATTGTTGACCAGAACGTCCAGCCCGCCGAACGTGTCAACGGCGGTCTGGATCAGGCCGGCTGCGGCGTCCCAGTCGGCCACGTTCGCGCCGCTGGTGACGGCTTCGCCACCTGCGGCCGTGATCTCGTCGACGACGCCCTGCGCTGCGCTGCCGCCGCCCGCAGGCGAGCCGTCCAGGCCAACGCCGATGTCATTGACCACCACCCGCGCGCCCTCGGCGGCGAACGCCAGCGCGTGCGCGCGCCCGATACCGCCGCCCGCACCCGTCACGATGACCACGCGACCGTCGACCAAACCCATGTTCGTTGTCCCCTTAGTTATTTGATGTCAGCAGTCGTGGTTGACAGGTAATGCGGGGGCTCACCGCCGCCGTGCACCTCGAGGGAGGCACCGCTGATGTAGGACGCGGCGTCGGACGCCAGGAAGGCCACGGCCCATCCGACGTCGGCGGGCTTGGCCAACCTCCCGAGGGGCACGTTGGCCGAGATCGCGGCGATCGAGTCGGCGTCGCCGTAGAACAGCTCGGACTGCTCCGTTTCGACCATGCCGACCACGACCGAGTTGATCCTCACCTTCGGTGCCCACTCGACCGCCAGCGTGGCCGTGAGACTTTCGACACCGGCCTTCGCGGCGCCGTAGGCGGCGGTACCCGGGGTTGGCCTTCGCCCACTGACGCTACCGATGTTGACGATCGATCCGCCCTGCGGTTGCTGTTGCATGTGCGCGTTGGCGTGCTGCGAAACCGAGAGCGGCCCAAACAGATTGAGCTCGATGATCTTCCTGCTGAACTTCGCGCTCGCATCGGCGGTGAGGACGTACGGGGAGCCGCCCGCGTTGTTCACCACCACATCGAGGCGGCCGTGACGCTCCACGATCACATCGACCATCGCGGCTACCGCGGCGTCGTCCCGCACGTCGCAGGGATGGAATTCGTAGGGCAATCCCTCGACCGGACGGCGGGCGCACGTCACCACGGTCGCGCCCTGATCGGCGAAGACCGCACTGATTCCGGCGCCGACTCCGCGGACTCCGCCGGTCACCAATACGACCCTGTCCTTGAGGCCCAGGCTGACCCGTAAATCGGATGGTGAGTGGGCAGGCCGAAGGCACCCGGCGAAGCCGGTCATGTGGTATTGCTGCGGGTTTGGGATCATGCGGCGGCATCGGTGATGACGGCTTTACCGTCGCGGATGGCGATGTGCTGGCCGGTGAGTGCCTGTAGTTGGGTGGCTAGATCGCGGGCGCGGCGGTGCACGTTGATCCGGGATTCGTAGTATCCAGGCCCGAGATCACAAAATGTGGCCATGGGGTCCGAAAGCAGGTAGTAGACGACGGTCAGCACCGAGTTGCCGGTGGCGACGATGGCTTTCTGCTTGCCACGGCGTCGGGCGAGGCGCCGGTAACGGGCGCCCAGGAAGGTGTCGGCACGAGAATTGGCGAAGGCGATGCGCCCGAGGGTGCCCGCGAGCCATGGGTTTCCCCTACCGCGGCCCTTGCTTTTGGACTTACCGGCCGACTCGTGGGTCTGCGGGCAGAACTTGGCCCACGACACCAGATGCGCGTCCGCCGGGAATCGGGTCATGTCGACGCCGATCTCGGCGATCAGTTCGGCGGCTGCCACCGCGTCGACACCGGGAATCTCAGCAAGCCGGGCCGCCTGGCCGGAGAAAGGGCCGATCTCCTTTTCGATGCGGGCATCGAGCGCGGCGATCTGGGCGCTGATCCGATCGGTGTTGTCGAGCATCATGCGCAGGATCGCCGCGTGGTGGTCGGTGAAAAATCCCCGCAGCGCCTCTTCAAGCTGGGCGGTCTTCTTACGTGCCCGGCCCTTGGCCAGCTGGGCCAGCGCACGCGGATCGCGCTGTCCGGCGATCAAGGCGTCCATCATCGCTCGCGCGGTGACGCCGTGCAGTTCCGACAGCACCGATGAGATCTTGATCTGGGCGTCCTCGAGCAGCTTTTCGATGCGCTGCTGTTCGCGGGTGCGGTCTTGCACCAGGGCCCGGCGGTAGCGGGTCAGGTCGCGCAGCCGTCGGATCTCGGCCGGATGCACCAGCGAGGGCCGGCACATGCCCCGCTCGGCCACCTTGGCCAGCCAGATCGCATCGGCCCGATCCGTTTTGGCCCGGCCCGGCACGTTTTTCACCTCGCGGGCATTGACCAACCAGCACTCAAACCCCTCGGCCTCCAGCAGGTAATACACCCCCTTCCAGTAGGTGCTGGTGGATTCCATCACCACCCGCGGCACGCCCCAATGCCGTAACCAGGCCACCATCTCCAACAGTTGTGCCGTGGTGGTGCCGTAGCCGCGCAGCTCCTGCATCCGCCTGCCTGGCCGGTGGGGGCTCGGCACTCGCACACATGCCTCCAGACCGGCCTTGCCCAGATCTAGCGCCGCGATCCGCTCCACCACCAGTTCGGCATCGTCGACTTCTTCCATCATCGATATCCTTCCCGCGCAACGGATTACATGAACGCGGTCGCCCGCAGGAACCGAACAGGGATGGAAAAGAGTCGGACCCTCGTGCTCGTGGCAACAATGCGCAGCCCCACCATCGGTTCCCCGGATCAAACTTATCTTCGGGCTCGCTGCGCCAAGCTGGGTCGACCTCGGCGAGCGACCGCACCCGATTTTCCCGCATGCGCGGGCGTCCCCGAAGGGGACCAAAGAACTTATCTCTGACGGGTCGGTCACCGTGCTAGGGTACCAAGCAAGTGCTTGCTTAGGTAGCGACCCCGGAGTAACTGAGGTATCCACATGACGATCACCACCAAGACTGTCGGGCCCGGCATCGTCTCGGTCACCGTCAACTACCCGCCGGTCAACGCGATCCCGTCGAAAGGCTGGTTCGAACTCGGCGACGCGATTACCGCGGCGGGTCGCGACCACAGCACGCACGCGGTGATCCTGCGCGCCGAGGGGCGTGGCTTCAACGCCGGCGTCGACATCAAGGAGATGCAGAACACCGAGGGCTTCACCGCGCTCATCGACGCCAACCGGGGCTGTTTCCACGCCTTCCGCGCGGTGTACGAGTGCGAGGTGCCCGTCGTCGCAGCGGTGAACGGCTTCTGCGTCGGCGGCGGCATCGGTCTTGTCGGCAATGCCGACGTCATCGTCGCCTCCGAGGACGCGACATTCGGGCTGCCCGAGGTGGAGCGCGGCGCGCTCGGCGCGGCCACCCACCTGTCGCGGCTGGTGCCGCAGCACATGATGCGCCGGTTGTTCTTCACGGCGGCCACGGTCGACGCTGCGACCCTGCATCACTTCGGCTCGGTGCACGAGGTCGTCCCGCGCTCTGAGTTGGACGAGGCTGCGCTGCGGGTGGGCCGCGACATCGCCGCCAAGGACACCAGGGTGATCCGCGCGGCCAAGGAAGCGCTCAACCTCATCGATGTGCAACGGGTGAATTCCAGTTACCGCATGGAGCAAGGCTTTACGTTCGAACTCAACCTCGCTGGGGTATCGGACGAACACCGCGACGCGTTCGCCGGCACGTCCAAGGGGGACAAGGCGTGAGCGACAAGCGGACCACCCTCGACGAGGCGGTCTCGTCCATCCGGAGCGGCATGACCATCGGCATCGGCGGCTGGGGATCACGGCGCAAGCCGATGGCTTTCGTGCGTGCCATCCTCCGCACCTCCGTGAAGGACCTGACCGTCGTCGCCTATGGCGGACCCGACATCGGGCTACTGTGCTCGGCCGGCAAGGTGCGGCGGGTGTATTACGGCTTCGTGTCGCTGGACTCGCCGCCGTTCTACGACCCGTGGTTCGCCAAGGCGCGTACCGGGGGTTCGATCGAGGCCCGCGAGATGGACGAGGGCATGGTGCGCTGTGGGTTGCAGGCCGCTGCGCAGCGGCTGCCGTTCCTGCCGATCCGCGCCGGGCTTGGGAGTGACGTGCGCGCGTTCTGGGGTGACGAACTGAAGACCGTGAAGTCGCCGTATCCCACAGGCGATGGCTTCGAGGAGCTCATCGCGATGCCTGCGCTGAATCTCGATGCCGCGTTCGTCCACATGAATCTCGGTGACGCGCAGGGCAACGCGGCCTACACAGGGATCGACCCGTACTTCGACGACCTGTACCTGATGGCCGCCGACAGACGCTATCTGTCGGTGGAGCAGGTGGTACCCACCGACGAGCTGGTCAAGGCGGTCCCGCCGCAGGCACTTCTGATCAACCGGATGATGGTGGACTCCGTCGTCGAAGCGCCCAACGGCGCGCATTTCACCACGGCTGCGCCGGACTACGGCCGCGACGAGAAGTTCCAGCGTCACTACGCCGCGGCCGCCGCATCCGACGAGACGTGGCAGAAATTCGTGCAGACGTATCTGTCCGGCAGCGAGGCCGACTACCAGGCCGCGGTGCGCAGGTTCAAAGAGGAGGCATCCTCGTGATGTCGGTCAGCCGCCCGGAAGTGTGTGCAGTCGCCTGCGCGGAACTGTTCCGCGACGCGGGCGAAATCATGGTCAGCCCGATGGCGACGATGGTGTCGATAGGCGCGCGACTGGCGCGGCTGACGTTTTCCCCCGACATCTTGCTGACCGACGGCGAGGCACAACTGCTGGCCGAAACCCCGGCGATCGGTGCGGTTGGAACCGTCGAAGGCTGGATGCCGTTCGGCCGGGTCTTCGAGACGCTGGCCTGGGGCCGCCGCCATGTGGTCATGGGCGCCAACCAGATTGACCGCTACGGTAACCAGAATCTGTCGGCGTTCGGGCCGCTTCAGCAGCCGACCCGACAGATGTTCGGTGTGCGCGGGGCGCCTGGCAACACCATCAATCACGCGACCAGTTACTGGGTCGGCAACCACTCCAAGCGGGTGTTCTGTGACAGCGTGGACATCGTGTCCGGGATCGGTTGGAACAAGGTAGATCCCGACAACCCGGCATACCGGTTCGTCAACGTCTTCCGCGTGGTGTCGAACCTCGGCGTGTTCGACTTCAACGGTCCCGACCACACCATGCGTGCGGTATCGCTGCATCCCGGCATCGAGGCCCAACAGGTCCGCGAGAACACCTCCTTCGAGATTCACGGGCTGGATGAAGCCGGGCAGACTAGGCTCGCCACCGAGGACGAGCTGAAGCTCCTGCGAGAGGTTGTCGACCCGAAGTCTCTGCGGGACAAGGAAGTACGCGGATGAGCAAACTGCGCACGCCCCTGACCGAACTGATCGGCATCGAGCATCCGGTGGTGCAGACCGGAATGGGCTGGGTGGCCGGTTCCCGGTTGGTGGCCGCGACGTCGAACGCCGGCGGCCTCGGCATCCTCGCGTCGGCGACGATGACACTGGAGGAACTGCAGACCGCGGTCACCAAGGTGAAGTCCGCGACCGACAAGCCGTTCGGGATCAATATCCGCGCCGACGCCGGAGATGCCGTCGACCGTGTCGGCCTGCTGATCCGGGAAGGCGTCAGGGTGGCTTCCTTCGCGCTGGCGCCCAAACCGGATCTGATCGCCAAGCTCAAAGATGCAGGCGTCGTGGTGATCCCGTCGGTCGGCG
>JAOPVX010000128.1 GCA_025965975.1 Mycobacterium sp.
TGGTGGCGGCTGGCCCGCCGGGTGCACGAACGAAGTGTTCGTCGAGCACCGACAGGGCCACATTGGCGAGCACAGGTGACAAAATTCCACCCTGCGGGGTCCCGGTACTCATATCCTTCACGACGCCACCCTCGATGAGGATGCCCGCCTTCAGGAACGCCTTCACCAAGGCCAGGACGCGTTTGTCCCCGATCCGACGCCGCACCCGATCCATGAGGCCGGTATGCGAAATCTCGTCGAAACAGGCTTCGATATCACCCTCGAGGACCCACTCGTAAGAGCGGGCCGTGAAGTGGCGTACCTCTGCCACCGCGTCATGAGCCCGGCGCTTCGGGCGGAACCCGTAGGAACACGGGAGGAAATCCGCCTCAAAAACCGGCTCGAGCACCAGCTTCAGTGATGCCTGGACCACCCGGTCAGTGACGGTCGCGATCCCGAGACGACGCAGCTTGCCGTTCGCCTTGGGGATCATCCGCTCCCGCACCGGTACCGGACGGAAACTGCGATCTTTCAACTCCGATCGCAGCCCGTCGAGGAAAACCTCGACTCCCTGCTCGGCCTCGATGGTGAACGCGGTCCGCCCATCCATTCCGGCCGTGCGGGCACCCTTGTTGCCCCGCACCCGATCCCACGCCACAAGTAAGAACGCCGGATCGCACACGAGGTTGAACAGATCATCGAACCTGCGATGCGTATCATCGCAGGCCCAACGGTGCAGCTTGGTCTGGATCTCCCGTACCCGGCGCTCGGCTCGATAGATTTCGAGCGCCAACTCGTCGGTATTCACCGGCGACCTCCGGGCATTCCAGCCTCCTCGCTGCCGGCTTGCTGGCCCCCTTCGCCCTGCGGCCGGCTTTCCCGGCCTCCGTGGCGGGTCGTCACGCCCGCGACTACTACGGAGCCTCCGCCCCACCCGGCACCCACAGCTGGCAACGAGCCTGCCCCCTTCCGCGCTGGCTGCGCGAAAGAAGGGCGATACCGGGCGGTTCCCACGTTCACCACGCAACCGATCGACGGTGTCGGCGCCCAACTCTGCCCCAGCAGCATCGCCACGGCTACGCCGTGGGCATTCACCGTGGCCTCCCGCCGAGGGGTATCAACCCCGGCCAGGAGTTCCCGACCGGCACAACGCCGTTCGGTACGCGCCGCAACCCAGCCCATATCCGCCAGATTGGAGCTGGTGGGTCGATTGAGGGGCTTTACACGCTGGTTTCTCACGTACGCCTTTCCGTCTTGCTGGCCGAGCCCGCACCGTCTGGCAGTTCCAGCACGTCTCGTCGTTGTCGGGACTGCTTGCCACCCTTCCCGGCGTTCCCCGGGTCAGGCTGTCCCCAGCTTCACCCCGTTGCCACGACAACAGGGCGGCGAGGGTCTTCCACCCCCGGCTCGGTCACACAGCGCCTCGTGGCGCACGATGCCGTCGACCCACAGGTACACGAAATCGGTGCCCGAGAGATCCCGCTCCTGAAATGACCTGGCCTCGTCTTGCCACTGCGCGGTCAGCCGGGTAATCGAGGCCGCCGACAGCCCTGCGCCCGAACCCAGAAACTGCTCCAGCGCCGCACCGAAGTCACCGGTAGACAATCCGTGCAGGTACACCAGCGGCAGCACCTCATTCATCTGCGGCGACTTGCGCGCCCACGCCGGCAGGATCGCCGAGGAGAACCGTTGCCGCTGACCGGTATCGACGTCGACACGGCGGTCATTGACCCGCGGCGCCGCCACCGTCACCGCCCCCGCCGCAGTCAGCACGTCCCGCACCCGGTGGTAACCGTTGCGGACCACCAGCCGGTGACCGTTCTCGTCGACCTGGTCGGCGAACGCGTCGATGTAGGCGGCGACCTCGGCCTGCAACGCGGCCGCCAGCATCTGGCGGGCACCGTCACGAACGATCTCATCCAGCAACGACCCGCCCGCCGTGCCGTTCTCGTTGGATGATTTCTGGTCATGAACTACCGTGAGCATGGGCGTACCTTCCCGAACCAGCGCGTCAACGCCGGCCCTTGATCAGAACTGCTTGGACTCTCAGATCATCCTCGGGAAGGTGCGCCCCTTCACGTCACCAGGCCGAGAGCCATCCACAGATTCTGATCATTGCTCGGCGCGGAAGTCGCTAGGCTGGGCATCGGATCGATCATCGAGTTCCGGACTCGTTCACCCAGTGCACCAATCACTTCAGTCGACGGTCCGGTTGCGCCTCTTTAGCGGTATTTGTGGTCGGGGGAGATGACGTTGGTGATCGCACTCGCCAGCGTCGTGCTGGCCTGATGCGGCATGTCGGTGTTGATGAAGAAGACTAGCGCGGTCTGCGTCTGGGGGAGGTAGAGCGCGACGGTCTGGTAGCCGAAAATGCTGCCGCTGTGTCCAATCCAGCCGCCCGCGTTGAAGAGGCCCAGGCCGTAGAAGGCGGATGCCTGTGGGTTCATCGGCACTGCCGTGTCGAGCCGCTGCCGCTGGGTTTCCAGTGTGAGCAGTGCGCCGGTGGCGAGTGCGCGTGCCCAGATCCGCATGTCCTCGAGCGTGGAGATCATGTTGCCCGCGCCCCAGGCCCAGGACGGGTTCCAGTCGGTGGCGGTCCGCTCCACGCCCTGCAGGTTTGTATAGCCCTGCGGGTGCGGGTGGGGGAACGCTGCGGTCGTGGGAAAGCTGGTGTGGGTCATCTTCAGTGGGGTAAGGATGTGCTCGCGTATGTAGTCCGGCAGGCTCTGACCGCTCTGCTTCTCGACCACCAAACCCAGCAGAACGGTGTTCGTGTTCGAGTACTGGTACTGGGTTGCGGGTGGGAACTGCAGGGGCTTGTCGAGGACGTACCCGAGCAACTGCGCTGGGGTAAAGGATTGGTGCGGGTCGATGGTCTACGAATTCGCAAACTCCTCCACGTCGTCGAACGTGACCAGTCCGCTCTGCATCTGAGCCAGCTCGCGCAGGGTGATCCGGTCGCCCGACGGCACGCCCGGAACGTACTTCGCGATCGAATCGTCGAGCTTCAGCTTCCCCTGATCGACCAGCTGCAGCACCGCGGTGACGGTGAATGTCTTTGTAACGCTGCCGATTCGGCTATACAAATCGGTTTGCATCGGAGCATGCGTTGCCTTGTCGGCAACCCCAAACGCCCGCACATAACCTCCCGCCGGGCCCCAGATGCCGACGATCGCCCCGGGGATCGACGCGTCTGTCATCGCCTGTCCAATCGCGGCATCGAGCTGGGTTGCGAGCGGAGCGCTGGCTTCCACGCCCGATGTCGCCGACCCAACAGGAGTCGACGGGACCGTAGACGAGCACGCGGACGACGCCACCATCAAGGTTGCCATCATCGCGACGACCAACGACCGTATGCGGGCCAGCCAGAATCGTATGAACAACGATCCGGTCATTTGCGGCTCCTTTGCGAAAGGCTGGAAAGGAATCTGGCAGCTATCCGGGGCGGCTGCGGTGAAGGGCGGCAAGTGACGGTCGCGATGCATGCGGGTGGTAGGTCCTCGAGGGAATCATTGTCCCTCCCTCGAAGAGGTCATTTCCGCAATAGACCAGCATGGGAAACCCGCGCTCGAACCGTCTCGGGTTTGATGCCAGCTTCACAGTTGAGGCGCCGCCGGCTGGGTAGCCCGGGTTGAGCGTAGTAGGCGACGACCCGTCGACATCACACCCGAACCATCAGACGCCGACGCGTCAAATGCTGGACAGGAAGTCGCCTGAAACCCGCCAATCCACAGTCTTGACAATAATCTCGTCGAGCGCGTCTGTGGATTGCAGGCATCTCGACTCGGCCAGTCATAATTTCACTTCGTCGAGAAGCTCAGTTGCTCTACGAGCCGGACCCAGGCGGCGGCGTGCTGGTAGCTGACGAGGGCAGCACCGCGACTCGGGTGTCGTTGATCCGCCCCCGGCCCGCAGGCTCATCCGGAACCTGTTCAAACACAATCTGCTCGTCGGCGGGCACGGCGACGTGCTGCTCGGAGGGGATCATGTAGGCGCGAGCGAAGGAGGTGTCGAGTTGCGCCTTGTGCAGGTGGCCGGCGATGGCCCGGTCTCCTTGGACGGCCATCACGGCGTGGATGTGGGGCTTGCCGTCGACGATCTCGCCGGTGGCGGTCATCTCGGCTGGCAGGGAGTAGGCGGAATAGGTGTGCGCGGTGGCGTCGCCGGCGGGGTTAGTGGACACGGTGAAGCTGTCGACGGCGCCGATCAGGGCCACGATAGCGGCATAGGTGATGCCTTGTCCGGCGGCTTGTTTGGTGATGGATCCGATGAGTTCGGCGTTCCGGATCTCGAAGACGTACATGGTCGCGCTCCTTGGTGTTGTGGTCGTATTCGTTCGGCGACTGCAGCTATTCGTTGGGGTGTCCGGGGGCGCGTTTCCACACCAGTGTGCTGATGGTCTCTATACCGTCGGGCGCTGTTGTAACCGCGGATAACGTGAGGTGGTCTCCGCCGAGCTTGCTCTGCCGTAGCTGAGTTCCGTTGAGCCAGTTGGGTAGTAGCGACACCCTGACATTGTGATGCACGACGCCGGTGGATTCCTCCACCTCGAATGGACCGCCGTAGGCGAGGTAACCTGCGGCCGCAGCAGCGGTCTGTTCGGCGGTGCCTCCATCTGACTCAGGGCGGTCAAAGGCTGGTCGGTCGCGGCGCATCAACTGTGCGGACATATAACCGTCGGCGGTGTACATGATCAGGCCCAGCGCATCCGGACCTAGTGGGTAAGTGATCGGGCCACCGTGGTTGTCCTGGGCGGTGTAGGAGACCAGCTCCCACGTTCCCTGAATGGCGTTGCGCAACATTGAAAATCCTCCTTGTCGCCGGGGAATGAGTGGAGGTCGAAATCAGGCACCGCTGGTCGGATTCCCAGTCCTTCGATGGATCTTTCGACCTGATCGCGTACGCGATCACGATGGTGTGTGGCGCAGTTCTGAGGGGAGGTCTCCGCCCAGGTTGATGATCAACAGAGACAACAGATAATCGAGCCGGCAGCCCACCTTTTCGACGTCGGGGTTGTCGTAGCTGTGGAAAAGCAGGCTGGGTTGGTCGACGGCGAGTTTCGTGTCGCCGTCTGGGTCGGCGTATATGAGGGTGCGCAGTGGCGCGTGCAGCATGACGGCGGGCTCGTGGTGGAACATGCGTTCTGCGATGGTGTGGTTGCCCATCAGGTACTGAGTTGCCTTCCAGAACGAACCTGACCCCGCCATGGCCGCGGTCACATCGGTGCGGTAGTAGCGCATGAACCCGTGTGGGGCATTGATTTCGGCGAGTTCCAGAGTGGCTTCCCAGTTGGCCATTTGGCCGAATCGGGCCATGTCCACCTCGGGTACTAGAATTTCGTAGAGTTCCCTGGCCTCGTCGTAGGGGTTCGGCAGGTGGACGATGAGCCGCCGCGACGGGTGATTGACGGCGGTGTTGACTGTGGTCACGGCAGGGCCTGTTCGTTGGCGTAACACAGCTCGACGTTGCGGATGTCGAGCGTGATGGACGGCTGGTTCAGATTGACGGTGTTGTCGGGGTTGCGGCGAAAGATCCGTCGACGGGTGGCAACCCGGAGTCCGTCGAAGGATCGGTACTGGCTGCTGTAGTGGCCTACGAGCGTGCTGCCGAGAACCTCTGTGACGTAGTCCATTCGGCGTTGCAGGACCGTTGAGTCGAAGTAGAAGACTTGCTCGGGATTGTGGGTGGCGATCGAGGACGGAAAGCGCACCTGTAGCCGCCGCCATGTCTGGCCGGCCTCGTGCCAGGGCTCGATTTCCTTCGCGACCACCCCGGGATAGCTGAATAGGAACGGGGTGGTGAAGTAGTTCCAGTTGGCGTAGCCGAGGAAGTACCCAAGGTGAAGAGCGTCCCAGCGGGTTGGTCGAAGGTGGCCTTTAAACGCGGCGCGCGCCGGAGTCAGGGTGGCAACGGGGTGTCGGTCGAGTGTCTGTAGCGCCACGGTGTCGGCGGCTGCATCAAACGTCATCCGCCAGTCCGGCCGGGTGAACGGTGAGAATTCAATGTGTTCGTCGACAGTGTTCAACGTCATGGTCTGGTCAAATGTCACGCCGGGCGGCCACCCTTTCATCGCCCAGACTGGCCCGCCGACTGACAGGTCGACAGTTAAGCCGCGCAGCGTATTCCATAGCCTTTCACCACCTGCCGCCTCGACGGCGGTGGCGACCAGATCGTCCATCACGGGCGGCAAACTCCTTTCTCTGCGCTCAGCGCACGCCGGTGTCACCACATCCGAACGGCTGCGCACGCCGGCGATACATCCCACTGTGGTCCACCTGCTCGGCACTCGGATCCTCCGGTGGACAGTCCGCGTGGCCAGTCGTTGTGGGTGCGATGGTTCCCCCCGCTTGGTCGACCGCGTTACTCGCGAGACAATCGTCCGCCGGTATGTCCAGGGGTGCGAAAAGTAGCCCGAGGGAATTTTGTCGACCGTGTACTTCACTGACACGGGTTACTCCCATCGCGTTTGGCCATCATGGGGGGTGTGCCGCGATCCCCGCGCGGGGCCGGCGATCAATACTGCGGGTGCTCCGAGTAAGTCCTCAAGGTGCGACTCCTCGTGCTAATGGTCGTGCACGCTCGGCGACTACAGCCCAGTGTCATTCGCTTGGCCCGCGCTCGTATCCGCGGGTGGACAGTCCAAGTGGACAGTCGTGGGCTGACGCCGTAGACGCTGCCGAGAGGCCGGGCATCAGTGCGAACTCCCGGCCGAACATGTCGTACCTGATCAGCGTGTCGCTGCCGTCGAAGTACGGTTGCCGGTCACGCTTCCCCAAGCCACTCATCATTGACCTCCTCAATTCGTGCCGCGCGGCACCCAGCGCGAATCTCGCCGGAATCGGTTCGGGGATCTCGAGATTCAGTCGAGCGGGATGTCGCTCTTGTGCTCAGTCAGGCGCTGGTAGGCCACGACTGTCCACTGAGACCGCCCGCAGGCAGATCCGAGCGCGAGCCTGAAGGAATGACACTCATAGGGGTGTAGTCGCCGAATGCGCACCAAACCCGGATCGTGCGACCGAGCCAGCGAGGGCCAGGGCGATCGCGGCAGCGGATGACGGACCCGCCGGCAAACCTGATCGCGGGTGGCCACACATCGGCGGACCTCGACTACGGTCCGCCTGGCCCGCAACACCGAAAGGGTGCCCAAATCTGATTACAGGGCAACCCGCGGGTCCGAACATAGGACGGCGCCGATCTCGGTGCGTCCCTAAGTCAGCCTCAGTCACGAGGGGTGGCTGGGTGCCCGCTTCCACACAGTGTGCTGATGGTTTCGACACCGCCGGGCGCCTTGGTGATGGCGGATGGCGTCAGATGGTCTCCGCGAGCGTGCTGTGGCGTAGTTGGGCGAACGTGGCGGTTTGCAGCTGTTCGTGCATCAGCTTCACCGACTTCGGCGTCGCGATCGCCCGCGTGCCGGGGAAGCGGTCGAGCAGGACGCTCAAACCGAAGAGGTGATCAAAGTGTCCATGCGTGACGTAGATAGTGGTGTAATTGCGATGGTGTAGCGCACCCCAATCCGCGAGCGCCTCGGCCTCGGCGACGGTGGCCAGGGTGTCCACCAGCACCGCGTCGTAGTCGCCGTAGATCAGGGTGGAGGTGTTATCCGCCTCCGGACAGTCAGAGTGGTCAGTCGGGGACGGTGTGGACTCCGTGGCTTTTGGAAGCGTCTGGTCACCGTGGGCGTTGGGAGGGAGGTGGCCTCTAACGTCGGTGCTGGGTAGATGACCGTAGAATTTTCCGTCCTCGGAGGCGCCCAGTTAACGGGCCGGCGAAGCGAATGCGAGAGGCTCGACCGGCTGATCGAGGCTGTCCGCGCAGGTGAGAGCCGGGCACTAGTCGTGCGTGGCCAGCCGGGTGTGGGCAAGACGGCGTTGTTGGATTATGTGGCCGATCACGCGTCGGGCTGCTTGGTGGCGCGTGCCGCTGGTGTCCAGTCGGAGATGGAGCTCGCGTTCGCGGGGGTGCATCAGTTGTGCGCGCCGATGCTCGATCACCTCGAACGGCTCCCGGGTCCACAACGCGATGCGCTGCGGACGGCGCTGGGCATCAGTGCCGGTACCGCGCCGGATCGCTTCCTGGTGGGCCTGGCGGTTTTGGGCCTGCTCTCCGATGTGGCCGAGCAGCGCCCGTTGATCTGTCTGGTGGATGACGAGCAGTGGCTCGACCAGGCCTCAGCCCAGGTCCTGACGTTCGTGGCGCGCCGCCTGCAGGCGGAATCGGTCGGGTTGGTGTTAGCTGCGCGCAAGCCGAGCGACGACTTGGCGGGACTGCCGGAACTGGTCCTGGAGGGTCTGCGCGACGAGGATGCGCGGGCACTGCTGGACTCGGTGCTTCCCGGGCCGCTGGACGTGCGGGTCCGCGACCGCATCCTTGCTGAGACGCGCGGTAACCCGCTGGCGATGTTGGAGCTGCCGCGCGGTTTGACGCCGGCGGAACTGGCGGGCGGGTTCTTCGCCGGCACAGTTCGGCTCTCAAGCACTATTGAGGAGAGCTTCCGACGGCGGCTGGACAGTCTTCCCACCGAGAGCCGGCTGCTGGTGCTGGTGGCGGCGGCCGAACCGGTCGGCGAACCGCTGCTGGTGTGGCGGGCCGCTGAGCGGCTCGGGATCGGGCCCCAGGCGGCGACGCCGGCGGCGGAGGCCGGCCTGCTGGAGTTCGGAGCCAGGGTGCTGTTTCGTCACCCGTTGGTGCGTTCGGTGGCCTATCGCTCGGCGCCCGTTCAGGACCGGCAGGACGTTCACCGCGCCCTGGCGGAGGTTACCGATCCGGAGCTCGATCCCGACCGTCGCGCCTGGCACCGGGCGCAGGCGGCGCCCGGGCCCGACGAGGACGTCGCCGCCGAGCTGGAGCGCTCGGCCGGTCGAGCGCAGGCGCGC
>JAOPVX010000136.1 GCA_025965975.1 Mycobacterium sp.
TGTTTAAGTTCTCTGTACTGCAGTTATGTCCCGCTCGCTTACCCCGCGACCGGGTGTGTCGCATGCGGCCGCCGCGAAGATTTTCTCTAGGCTTCGTGGACACGCGAATTGGCCCGGCGTGCAGGCATGCTTGCGACTTTCACGTCTACAAGCGCCTTATCTGCCAGGCACGATCGTCCACAATACCAGGGCAGCCGCAGCGCTCCAAACCCGTCACAGGCGCCCTTACTGCAGGTCAGCCCTAGCGGTGGCCGATGCGCTTCGCGCAAGCGCTCATCTGTGGCCGATGCTCTTCGCGCAAGCGCTCATCGCCGCTCCATGCCGGACGCGAGCCGCATCACCATATCGGTGAACACCACGTCGGTGTCGATGCCATTCATCGCGCCGGTCATCTCCAGCAGCACGAAACCGTGCATCGCCGACCAGTACTCCAGCGCCGCATAGAACGCGCTCTCACCCTCAAGGCCGTAGGAGGCCAGCACGTCAATGACGGGAGCGGCTGCAGCCCGGGTGGCATCGGTGAATTCGGGATCGTCGCCCCCGAGCGGCATCCTGGTGAACGCCGAATAGCGGCCTGGATGGTGATGGGCATAGCTGCGGTAGGCGCTGGCCATGGCCATCACGGCGTCGTCGCGGGTGCGCCCGCTGCCCACGGTGTTGAGCATGTCGATGATGTCGCCGACCACCCGCATCCGGACCGTTCGCCGCAGGTCCTCGAGGCTGTTCACGTGGTTGTACAGCGACGGGCCCTTGGTGCCGAGCTGGATGGCCAGGGCGTTGATGGTCAGCGCGTCCCAGCCCTCGCGGTCGAGGAAGGTGAGCGCGGCGTTGACGATGGAGTCGCGGCTCAGCCTGGCTGGACGAGCCGGACCACGCGGTCGGCCGCTCGCCGACTGCGGCTCCGGCCGAGCTGCCATAACAGATTCGCCCTTCGACTCGTCGGTGGGACCACGAGATCGGGTCAGCGAAAAACTAACACCTCTAGTTTCTCTATGGGTCAGTTGACGCGCTGTTGACTGAGCTCGGCAAGTTGGCCGGTGATCGTGCACAGATCGGGCAGCATCGCCGGATTCATCGTCTGGATCGACCAGGTGATGACGTCGCCGCCCTTGGCCACGTAGATGCTGCACGCGTTCGCGTCGTAGGCCTTGAAGCCCTTGTTGCCGTCAAGCGACAGCTCGGTGAGCGTACGGCCGGCCTGTTGTTCCAGCGACCGCTCGGTGTCCATATCGCTCCCGCGGTACCACCAGGTCGAGATGCCCATGCCGACGCCGAAGGTGCCCAGCACCGTGTTCTCCTGCCAGAAGCACCCGGCGTCGCTGACGACAACCTTGGTGAACAACGACGATCCGGCGGCCTTGTTCAAGTCGGCGTCGGTGACCCCGTTGCAGTCGGCGGTGTGGAAGCCGCCGCCCGGCGGCGGGGCCGGTGCGGTGGGTGTGGCCGGCCGGTCGGGCGGGCCGCAACCGACCAGCAGCGCCCCCACTGCGGCAAGTGCGGCCCCGTACGTCGACCGCGATCTCGGTACTGCCATGGTCACATGTCCGACTTCAGGGTGGCGGTGAGCAGCTTCTCGGCGTCCTTGCAGGGATCGCCGTTGTGCTGCCCGCGGTATTGCACCCACCAGCTGAGCACCCCGGTGCCTGCCGCCGCGGTGGCCGAACAGGCCGCGCCCGTGGTGTCGCGACGCGCCAGAAACGCCTGATGCCGTTCGACGACCTTCTCGGTCACCGTCGCGCCCCGCTCCACGGCAAGCGCGCGTTCGCGGTCAAGGCTGCCGGTCTCGTACCAGGAGAAGATGACGTCGATCATCGCCGGAGGCGCAGCGGCACCGACATCAGGTCCGGAGCCACGCGCCAACACGTACTGGCACACCGCGCCGCTGTAGGGCCTCGCTATGTGGTCGGCCCCGATCGCCTGCTGTACCGCGCTGTCGACCAGCAACCCACACCTGTCGTTCACATAGCCATAGCTGCGGTTGGGGTCGGGCACAGCGAATTGGGCCCGTCGCGCGGTCCCGCTGACGGTCTGCGAACACCCCGCGACGGTCACCACCGCTGTGACCGCCACGACAGCAACCTGTTTGACACGCCGACGCATCGGTCATCACGCTACTCAGCACAGTCAACGAAGGCGACTCGTGCGAACTACTGCCACGACGGTCGCCGGGCGACGTACGCTCTACCTCCATCGGGGCTCACCGACCAAAGGGGACCATCGTGATGTCGAAAGCTGTGGGCCGATCGCTGGCGGCGTGCGCGATCACCCTCCCCGTGGCGCTGGGCGGCGTCGGAGTGCCCACGGCCCAGGCGAAGAACGGCGACACCCACATCACAGGTCAGGGCATCGTGCAAACGCTCGACTGCAACGAGGCGACCCTGTTCGTCATGGGAACGGGTAACACGATCAACGCGCTGGGTTCCTGCTGGGCGGTCACCTTGCAGGGTTCGTCCAACATCGTCATCGCCGACAACATCGTGGATAATGTCATCGTGTACGGCGACGATCAGACCGTCTTCTACAAGAGTGGCGACCCGACCGTGTGGGACCGCGGCCGTGAATTGGGCATGACGAACCGCATCGATCGGGTCCCCGCCTGACATGCGCACTCATTCCTTCATTGCCGGCGCTGCGATCGCTGTCTGCGCACTCGGACTGGCCGGCTGCGGCTCCCAAAGCAAGGACCCCAACGCCCCGACCGCGACGGCGGGTACGTCGGGCGCACAGGTCGAGATCGGCAACACCATCAACTACGGTTCGTTCGGCACTACCGCCGAAATCGATTGCGGCGGCGGAAAGTCCCTCAACGTCGGCGGTTCCAACAACACGCTGACCGTCAAGGGCACCTGTGGCAGCGTGAACATCGGCGGTGCCGATAACAAGATCACGTTTGACACGGTCGACAAGGCGCTATCCGTCGTCGGCCTGAACAACACCGTCACCTACAAGAACGGTAACCCGAAGGTCGACGACCTCGGCTCGGGCAACAAGCTTTCGAAGGGCTGACCCTTAGGCACTCGCGCCGTGCCGGCCGGCGCCGGCGGCGAATCGCGCGGCGCCTTCCAGTGATTCGGCGGCGACGCGCGAGATGCTGCCGAACTCGAAGTCCATCCCCTCGGCTTCGGATGCACCCCACTGGTGCAGCATCGACAGCCGATCCGACCGCATGCACTGCTGCGGGAGCTCGGCGAGTTCGGCGGCAAGTTCCTCAGCCCGTTGGCGCGCTTGGCCTTTGGGTACGACGCGATTGGCCAGTCCCATCGCCAGCGCTTCCGCGGCGTCGACGCCACGTCCGGTCAAAATGAGGTCCATCGCGCGGCTGTGACCGACCAGCCGCGGCAGCCGCACCGTGCCCCCGTCGATCAGCGGCACGCCCCACCGCCGGCAGAAAACACCCATGATCGCATCCTGTTCGACGACGCGCAGGTCGCACCACAGCGCCAACTCCAGGCCGCCCGCGACCGCGTACCCGCTGACGGCGGCGATCACCGGCTTGGACAACACCATCCGGCTCGGGCCCATCGGACCGGGCCCGCCGCGATGCACCGGGTTGGCATCCGGGGTGCCAAACGCCTTGAGATCGGCTCCCGCACAAAACGTTCCGTTATCGCCGCAGAGCACCGCGACGGATGCCGAGTCATCCCTGTCGAACTCGTCGAACGCTTCGTACAACCCCGCCGCCGCGGGCCCGTTGACGGCGTTGCGTGCCTCCGGCCGGTTCATGATCACGGTCGTCACAGGGCCGCTGCGCTCGACCCGCACTCCACCACTCGTCATGTTGCCTCCATCAGTTCGACACCGTCACGCCGCGCGACCAGTTCCGCGGCAAAGATCGTGTAGGCCTTCCGCAGCGCGTCACCAGGCCAGTCGTCGGGCAGCAGTTCGACGGGCAGCACGGGGTCGGTCAGCAGGTGGCGCACCATGCCCGCCGCCGCGACGAATCTGCCGGGAATGTCGGAGGCCGTTGCTATTTCGTCGAGCAATTCGCGGCCGATGCGCGCCCATCCCGGCAGGTCCCACAGCCTGGCGGCCAGCTCTGCGGGGTCGTCATCGCGGGAGCGCAGGACCCGTACCCGGTCCAGCACGTCGGGCGTCAGCTCGACGTCCAGGTTGTCGGGACGCAGCCAGATCCCCTCGCGAAGTTCGGCGAATCGCTTGTCCTGCAGGGTGGTTCGCAACGCCGCGCGGGTGCGCGCATCGGTGCCGACACTGGTGATCACCAGGGTGGTCCAGGCGCCGTCCCACTTGCGCAGGCGCGGGTTGATCGCCTCGTCCTGGCGGCGCTGCCGGGTCAGCAGCCGGTCGGACAGCCGGTAGCCGTCTGCGGAGCGGACCAGGTCACCCGCGCTCACCATGCGGGTGAGGGCCACCCGGACCGTCGGCTCCTTGATGTCGAAATCAGCTGTGAGCCTGATGAGTTCGCTCGCGGTGGCCCAGGCCGGGTGGGCGCCGAGCAACACACTCAGCACGACCGACCTGGCGGTCATCCGCGAGAGCGTGTTCACGCCTAGACCTGTGACGCCTTGCGCCCGTGGTCGCCGAACGGCTCGTCGCGCTGGCGGACGGCCTCGCGGAAGCCGTGCTCTCTGGCTTGTGCGACGAACGCGTGGCCCTCGGGGGTGTGGCGGGCGATGCCGTCGAAGATCGTTGAGACCATCGCGCTGTTGGCGACGCCCTGGTTGTACAGCGCGCTGTTCATCGCCAGCTTGACCATGATGAGCTGGTTGATCGGGACCGCCGCGATCCGCTCGACGAGGCGCTCGGTGCGTTCGTCGAGGTCCTTGGGGTCGGGTGCCTCGACCGCGAGTCCCCATTCGGCGGCCTGCGCGCCGGTGATGCAATCACCGGTCAGCAGAAGGCGTTTGGCACGTTGATCACCGAGGCGATGTGCCCACATGCCGGCGGCGGGCACACCCCACACCCGGGTGGGCGGGTAGCCGATCTTGGCGTCGGCGGCCGCGATCACCTGATCGGCGTGCAGGGCGATGTCGGTCCCGCCGGCCACGCAGTAGCCGTGAATCTTGACGACCGTCGGCTTGTCGGCGCGCATCAGGCTGGCGAAGCCGCGAACGAACCGGCTCATCATCTGGTAGTCGATCATCGGATCCCACGGCTGATCGGGCAGATGGTTGATCGCCTGAGTCTTGCCGGACAACACCGTGTCCTTGTAAGGACTGCCACCGCCCGCGGACGACGAGCCCTCGGCGTAGGCCGACAGGTCGAAGCCCGCACAAAAGCCCTGGCCGCGACCGGATACCAGGATGACGTGGACTGCTGGGTCGAGGTCGGCCCGTTCGACGAGCGCCGACAGTTCCAGCGGGGTGTCCGCGACGATGGCGTTGCCCTTGTCAGGACGGTTGAAGGTAATGCGCGCAACCCGATCGGTGACCTCGTAGGTCATCGTTCTGAGGTTGTCGAAGTCGACCGGCCTGATGGCGTGTGTCATCCTTTGACCATTGCACGTTCCAGGATCGGCGCCAGATCCAGCCCAGTGGGCATGGTTCCGAACGCGCCGCCCCACTGGCCGCCCATGCGAGTGGCCAGGAACGCCTCCGCAACGGCCGGGTGGCCGTGGCGGACCAGCAGCGAGCCCTGTAGCGCGAGGCTGATGTCCTCGGCGACCTTGCGGGCCCGGTACTGGATGGTTGCAATGTCTCCGCCATCCTTCAATTCAGATCCGAGCGCGCCGACGTGCTCGTCAAGGCGCGGGTCCTGCCCCGCCGTCTTGGCCAGCTCGTCGAACAGAACGTCGACACATTCCGGCCGACTTGCCATGGCGCGCAACGTGTCCAGCGCGCTGACGTTGCCGGACCCCTCCCAGATGCCCATCAGCGGCGCCTCGCGATACAGCCGCGGCATGCCCGACTCCTCGACGTAGCCGTTGCCGCCAAGGCACTCCATCGCCTCGGCGGCGTGCGGGGTGGCGCGCTTGCACACCCAGTACTTGCTGGCCGCAAGGCCGATGCGGCGCAGCAGAGTTTCGCGTTCGTCGCCGCGCACCGCGGCATCGGTGGCCCCGGCCATGCGCATCGCGACGGTGGTCGCGGCTTCGGCTTCCACCGCGAGGTCGGCCAGCACGTTGCGCATCAGCGGTTGGTCAATCAGATACTCGCCAAACGCCTTTCGGTGTTGCGCGTGGTGAATGGCGCGGGTCAGCCCGCTGCGCATGCTGGTGGCGCTGCCCAGTGTGCAGTCCAGCCGGGTGAGGT
>JAOPVX010000067.1 GCA_025965975.1 Mycobacterium sp.
AAACCTGGTGCTCACCGACGGCGCCCGCGCCGACTCGGTGCCGAACCTGGAGATCGAGACCGGCGAGATCGCAGGCGCCGGGCACGCCAGCGCAACCGGACGTTTCGACGACGAGCAGCTGTTTTACCTGCAGTCCCGCGGCATCCCGGAGGACCAGGCCCGCCGCCTCGTTGTCCGTGGCTTCTTCGGCGAGTTGATTCAGAAGATCGCCGTGCCTGCGGTGCGAGAACGCCTGACGGACGCCATCGAACACGAACTAGAGATAACGGAATCAAGGACAGCCACCTCATGACCACATTGGAAATCAAGGATCTGCACGTCAGCGTCGTCTCCGCTGAGGACGGGACCGATATCCCGATCCTGAAAGGCGTCAACCTCACCGTGAAGTCGGGGGAGACGCACGCCCTGATGGGCCCCAACGGGTCCGGAAAGTCGACGCTGTCCTATGCGGTTGCGGGCCATCCGAAGTACACGGTGACGTCGGGCTCGATCACGCTCGACGGCCAGGATGTCCTCGAGATGAGCATCGACGCGCGCGCCCGTGCCGGGCTGTTCCTGGCGATGCAATACCCCGTCGAGGTGCCCGGGGTGTCGATGTCGAATTTCCTGCGCACCGCCGTCACCGCCGTACGCGGCGAGGCGCCGAAGTTGCGGCACTGGATCAAAGAGGTCAAGGGCGCGATGGCGGGACTTGACATCGACCCGTCGTTCTCCGAACGCAGTGTCAACGAAGGCTTTTCCGGCGGCGAGAAGAAGCGGCACGAGATTCTTCAGCTCGAACTGCTCAGGCCGAAGATCGCGATCCTGGACGAGACCGACTCCGGCCTGGACGTCGACGCGCTGCGGGTAGTCAGCGAAGGGGTGAACCGCTACGCCGATGAGGCGCACGGCGGTCTGCTGCTTATCACGCACTACACGCGCATCCTTCGCTACATCCAGCCGCAGTTCGTCCACGTCTTCGTCGGTGGCCGCATCGTCGAGTCGGGTGGGCCCGAGCTGGCCGACGAGCTCGACGCCAACGGCTACGAGCGGTTCACCCAGGCGGTCGGAGCCTGACATGACCGCGGCGCAGACTCTGGACCTCACCAAGATCAGGGCGGACTTCCCGATCCTGAAGCGGGTGATGCGCGGCGGAAATCAGCTGGCCTATCTGGATTCCGGTGCGACGTCGCAGCGTCCGGTTCAGGTTCTTGACGCCGAGCGGGACTTCCTGACCACGTCCAACGGCGCGGTACACCGGGGTGCTCACCAGTTGATGGAGGAGTCCACCGACGCATACGAACAGGGCCGTGCCGACATCGCGGCGTTCGTCGGTGCGCAGGCGGACGAGCTCGTGTTCACCAAGAACGCCACCGAGGCGATCAATCTGGTCGCCTACGTGATGGGCGACGACCGATTCGGGCGGGCGGTCGGCCCCGGCGACGTGATCGTCACGACCGAGATCGAACACCACGCGAACCTGATCCCGTGGCAGGAACTGGCGCGTCGTACGGGAGCGACGTTGAATTGGTACGGGGTAACCGATGACGGGCGGATCGACCTGGATTCGTTGCAGCTCGACGAACGTGTGAAAGTGGTTGCGTTCAGCCACCATTCGAATGTGACGGGCGCCGTCGCTCCGGTCTCCGAGCTGGTCGCCAGGGCTAACGCCGTCGGTGCGCTGACGCTGCTGGACGCCTGCCAGTCCGTGCCGCATCAGCCCGTCGACTTGGCTGCGCTCGGTGTCGACTATGCGGCGTTCTCCGGTCACAAAATGCTGGGGCCCAACGGTATTGGCGTGCTGTATGGCCGGCGCGAGCTTCTCAACGCGATGCCGCCGTTCATCACAGGCGGCTCGATGATCGAGACGGTCACGATGGAGCAGACCACTTATGCCACTGCGCCGCAACGCTTCGAGGCAGGCACCCCGATGACGTCGCAGGTCGTCGGGCTGGCAGCCGCCGTGAGATATCTGCAAGAGATCGGGATGGACGCCGTCGAGGCCCACGAGAAGGAATTGGTGGCCGCCGCGCTGGACGGGCTGTCTCGGATCGACGAAGTGCGGATCATCGGGCCGACGGCGATGGAGGATCGCGGCTCACCGGTGGCATTCGTCGTCGACGGTGTCCACGCTCACGATGTGGGTCAGGTGCTGGACGACGACGGCGTCGCGGTGCGGGTTGGACACCACTGCGCGTGGCCGCTGCACAGGCGGTTCGGCATCGCCGCGACCGCGCGGGCGTCGTTCGCCGTCTACAACACCCTCGACGAGGTCGACCGCCTGGTGGCTGGTGTGCGCCGCGCGGTCGAGTTTTTCGATCCGGTGGGCAGGAGCGAAGCGACCCGGGGATTGGCTTAGGGATTGACCGTGCGGCTTGAGCAGATCTATCAGGAAGTGATCCTCGATCACTACAAGCATCCGCACCATCGCGGGCTGCGTGAGCCGTTCGGCGCCCAGGTGCACCACGTGAACCCGACATGCGGGGACGAGGTGACGCTTCGGGTCGCCCTGAGCGGCGACGGCGAAACGGTCACCGACATTTCGTACGACGGGCAGGGTTGCTCGATCAGCCAGGCGGCGACTTCGGTGCTGACCGATCAGGTGATCGGCCAGGGCGTCGGCGATGCGCTGGCGACCGTCGCGGCGTTCACCGAGATGGTTTCCTCGCGCGGAACGGTTGAGGGCGACGAGGATGTAATCGGAGACGGCATCGCGTTCGCCGGTGTCGCGAAGTACCCGGCGCGGGTGAAATGCGCGCTGCTGGGCTGGATGGCTTTCAAAGACGCGCTCGCGCAGGCGAGCACATCTTGCACAGCTTTGGCTTCATACGAAGAACAGGAGATAGGCGATGAGCGAAACAGCCGCGCAGGGTGACGAGCTGCTCGCAGACATCGAGGAGGCGATGCGCGACGTCGTCGACCCCGAACTCGGGATCAACGTCGTCGACTTGGGCCTCGTCTACGGCCTGAACGTGGAGAAGGGCGACGCCGGTCACGTCGCGCTGATCGACATGACGCTGACCTCGGCGGCCTGCCCGTTGACCGACGTCATCGAGGATCAGTCGCGCAGTGCGCTGGTGGGTGCCGGGCTGGTGAACGAGATCAAGATCAACTGGGTGTGGAACCCGCCGTGGGGCCCCGACAAGATCACCGAGGACGGCCGCGAACAGCTGCGCGCACTCGGGTTCACGGTCTAGGGCTGGGGCATGGCCGGTTGCCCGCCGGTCGAACCGTGATGGACGTGGCCTGTAGCGCACCGCTGCTGTCGTTCGTCCCGCGGCCCGTGATGCACTTGCCCGCGGTGATGGCCTGGGGGTTGGCCGCCACGCGCTTGGCGTAGCCGGTGTCGCCATTGATCCCGACGGTTGTCGGGCTTGGGTTTGAAGCGGTCGCCACCGCGATGGTGTTGCCGTTGACGGCGGCGACCGTGCCGCGCACCCCACGGCCGTCCTGTGCCTGCGGGCATTGGCCGTTGCCGGCCGGACTGACAAGGACGGTGCGGGCGGTGATGGGGCCGTTGGGCTGACTGTCCCGCGTCGGGCGGATACCAACGCAACTGCCCGCTGTGACATCGGACAGCTGGGCCTGGTCAATCTCCGAGAGTGCGGTCTGGTTCGTGAAATCGATTCTGGCGGTGGAGTTTTTCTCCGTCACTTGAATCGTGTTGCCCGACACCGACGCGATGAGTCCTTCGACGCGGTCCCCAGGCTTGTTTGGTTTGGCGGTGGTTGCCGGACTCGAAGGGACCGCCGTCGCCGATGCCGTTGTCGCGGGGGCGGGTGCGGTTGATGAACTACATGCCGCGATGGCCAGCGCCGCGGCGCTGGTGAGTGCAATGATCCGGTATCGCATGGGGCCCACGATCCGCGTCGCAGCTGGGTTTGATATCTGAAGCCGGTGTGAAGGCCCTAAGTAATCCGCCAACGGAATCCGTCCAAAGCCTCACAATCGTGCTGTGGTCACGGTTCCTGCGGTTGTGTGGCGAGGTGGTTTCTTCCTTCGGGCGCTGGTCATCGGCGCAGCGGTCGGGATCGCGTTGGGCGCCTTGGCATGGCTTGATTCCGGATTCCTATTGTCCGGCGTCGTCGTGCTCGTCACCATCGGTGTGTTCTATGGCATCTGGATGCCTCGACGGATGAACCGGTACTGGCCAGGAGCCAGGCAACTCAGCGGCGATGAGCGCGTGGCGGTGGTGCGCACCGCCCGACGCGGCGAGCGTATCGGCGACGCGCGGCTGGCCAAGGCGGTCATCGACTACAACAACGGGATACACACGGCGGCGGATAAGGCGCGGCCGTTTCGATGGCTGCCGGTATTGATCCTCGTCGTTGCGACAGGGACAGCGGTGTGGGACGCGGTGTACGGCTCGTGGGGCAATGCCGCGGCGTCGGCATCTACCTGGTGTTGCTGTTGCTCGAACTGTTCTGGTGGCCGAAGAGGCTGGAGCGGCTTTTGACCAACGCCGATCGCGCCGCCGACATTGCCGGCCACATCCTGGGGAAGCAGGTGTCCGGCTGATGCGGCTTCAGACCGAGGACGAACTCTCCGAGGCGATCCGGCGTGATCATGCGAATATGTCGTTCAGCGTCACGGTCTGCAGGTTGCGGCTGGCGATGAGCTGGCTCAGTTGGTCGTAGCAGTGCGTGATGGTCGGCAGGTTGGCGTGGGCCAACACGATCTGTTGCGGCGTGAATGAGCGCGTCGCGGACGCGACGAGGTTGGCCTCGGTTTCGGGGCGCGAATCGCCGACGTTACCGCTCCAGAGCGTGACGGTCGTGTAGCCCAGGTCGGCGGCCACTCGATCGGTGCCTGCGTTGTGTACGCCGTAGGGCGGACGGAAGAACGGAGTGCCGTCGCCGCCGTAGGTGTTGCGCAGGAAGTCGGCGTTGCGCTGGATCTGGTCGCCGACCGCGGTCAGGCTGATCCGGTTGAGGTACGGGTGTGACCAGGTGTGGTTGGCCATCTGAATCTGGCCGGAGTCCACCATCGGCCGCAGCGCCGCCGCGTTGTCCGACCACGACGGGTTGACGCCGTTGACGAAGAAGGTCAATCGGGTCCCGGTGTCGCGGCAGAACTGGCCGAAGGCGGCGACGACAGCGCTGCTGACGCCGTCGTCCACGGTCAGGGCCAACTGGTTGCCGTCACCCGGCAGCCTCGTCAGAACGCCGACGGGCGCGGGCATCCGTGCCACCGGAACCATCAGCCGGACCGCGCCTGCCACCGGCGGCCGGGCGATTGCCGCCATGACTCCTGCTGCGACCGCGGTCAACACGGTGCGCCGATCAACGCGCGTCATGATGGGGATCGTACTCGCAGCCGCAGTATTGAGCCCAATCCCTTTCTTTCCCTTTGCCTTTCATTCTCCTTCCCGTTGCCTTTCGTTCGCTGAGAAGCGGCTGTGGGGTTTCGGCGTCCCGTTGAGCGATTAGGTTGACTGTGATGACCGGAACAGTCGACGAAACAGCACCTCGCCTGCTTGGCGATGGCGACGAAGCCGCGTTCGTTCCGCAGCCGGCTGCTGGACGCGGTCAAGGACTTCCGTTGATCACCGCCAAGCAGTTTGCGCTGGTCATACGGTGGGAACACACAGCTACATACCAGCGTTAGGAACATCGTGGCTACGCGAGACATCTCCGCAGAAGAGTTCAACGACACCATCACCGACAACGAGATCGTGCTGGTGGATTTCTGGGCGTCGTGGTGCGGCCCATGTAAGGCATTCGCGCCGACGTTCGCCGCTTCTTCTGAGCAGCATCCCGACGTGGTGCACGCGAAGGTCGACACCGAGGCCGAGCAGCAGCTCGCCGCCGCGGCCGACATCCGCTCCATCCCGACGCTGATGGCATTCAAGAAGGGCAAGTTGGTGTTCAACCAGGCAGGCGCCCTGCCACCGGCGGCGCTGGAGGATCTGGTGGCGCGGGTCAAGGAGTTCGACATCGACGCCGCGATCGCCGCTGCGAACAACGGCCAGCCGGACTGAGCGACTCGCTCGGCCCGCTGGCGCTTCGCGTTGCTCCACGGGGCGACGCGATAGCGTGCAGTCCGTGACTGACCAATTTGTGCTGGTGGATCATCCGCGGCCCAATGTCGCGCTGGTGACGCTGAACCGGCCCGAGCGGATGAACTCGATGGCGTTCGACGTCATGGTCCCGCTCAAGAAGGTGCTCGAAGAGCTGACCTACGACAACTCGACGCGGGTGATCGTGCTCACAGGCGCCGGTCGCGGCTTCTCGTCGGGCGCCGACCACAAGTCGGCCGGTGCCGTGCCTCACATCGACGGGCTGACCCGGCCCACGTTTGCGCTGCGGTCGATGGAGGTGCTCGACGACGTCATCCTGGCGCTGCGCAAGATGCACCAACCGGTGATCGCTGCGGTCAACGGCGCCGCGATCGGCGGCGGACTGTGCCTCGCGCTGGCCTGTGACATCCGGGTGGCCGCATCACGGGCGTACTTCCGCGCGGCCGGCATCAACAACGGCCTTACCGCCAGTGAGCTGGGCTTGTCCTATTTGTTGCCGCGCGCCATCGGCTCGTCGCGGGCCTTCGAGCTGATGCTCACCGGCCGCGACGTCGACGCCGACGAAGCCGAACGCATCGGCCTTGTCTCGCGGGCCGTACCCGAGGACGACCTGCTCGACGCGTGCTACCAGCTGGCCGAGCGGATGGCGGCGTTCTCCCGGCCGGGAATCGAGTTGACCAAGCGCACACTGTGGAGTGGACTGGACGCCGCTAGTCTGGAGGGGCACATGCAGGCCGAGGGCCTGGGACAACTCTTCGTGCGCCTGCTCACCGCCAACTTCGAAGAAGCGGTCGCCGCGCGCGCCGAGAAGCGACCCGCGGTCTTCACAGACGACAAGTAACAACGACCATTAGGAGTGCAGCCTGATCACCGCAACGGACCTCGAGGTCCGCGCCGGGGCGCGCACGCTGCTCTCCACCGACGGTGCGGCGCTGCGCGTGCAGCCAGGCGACCGCATCGGGCTGGTTGGCCGCAACGGCGCAGGCAAGACGACCACCATCCGCATCCTGGCGGGGGAAGGCGAGCCGTACGCAGGCACCATCGCACGGACCGGGGAAATCGGTTATCTGCCACAGGATCCCAAAGAGGGCGACCTCGACATGCTGGCCCGCGACCGGGTGCTGTCCGCCCGCGACCTCGACACCCTGCTGGCCGACCTGGAAAAGCAGCAGGCGTTGATGGCCGAGGTGGCCGACGACGCCGCGCGCGACCGCGCCGTGCGCCGCTACGGCCAACTCGAGGAGCGGTTCGCCGCGCTGGGCGGGTATGCCGCCGAAAGCGAGGCCGGCCGCATCTGCGCGAGTCTCGGCCTGCCCGAACGGGTTCTGACCCAGCCGCTGCACACCCTGTCCGGCGGCCAGCGCCGGCGGGTGGAGCTATCCAGGATCCTGTTCGCGGCCGCTGACGGAAGGCTCGGCTCGGGCTCCTCAGTCACGCTGCTGCTCGACGAGCCAACCAACCACCTCGACGCCGACTCGCTTGGCTGGCTTCGCGAATTCCTGCGCGGGCACACCGGTGGGCTCGTCGTCATCAGCCACAACGTCGACCTGCTCGCCGACGTCGTCAACCGGGTGTGGTTCCTCGACGCGGTGCGCGGCGAGGTCGACGTTTACAACATGGGCTGGCAGCGCTACCTCGACGCCCGCGCGACCGACGAACAGCGCCGCCGCCGCGAGCGCGCCAACGCCGAACGCAAGGCCACCGCGCTGCGCACCCAGGCCGCCAAGATGGGCGCCAAGGCCACCAAAGCCGTTGCCGCGCAGAACATGCTGCGTCGCGCCGACCGGATGATGGCCGCGCTCGACGAGGAACGGGCGGCCGACAAGGTGGCCAGGATCAAGTTCCCGACCCCCGCTGCATGCGGCCGTACCCCGTTGGTGGTCAAGGGCTTGACCAAGAACTATGGGTCGTTGGAGGTGTTCTCCGGCGTCGACCTCGCCATCGACCGGGGATCCCGTGTCGTGGTGCTCGGCCTCAACGGCGCGGGCAAGACGACGCTGCTGCGGCTGCTCGCCGGGGTGGAGACGCCCGACGCCGGGGGATCACAACCCGGGCACGGCCTCAAGATCGGCTACTTCGCCCAGGAGCACGACACGCTCGACAACGCCGCGACGGTGTGGCAGAACATCCGCCATGCCGCGCCCGACACCGGCGAGCAGGACCTGCGGGGACTGTTGGGCGCGTTCATGTTCAGCGGTCCGCAGCTTGAACAGCCGGCCGGCACGTTGTCCGGCGGCGAGAAGACACGGCTGGCGCTCGCGGGCCTTGTCGCGTCCACGGCCAACGTGCTGCTGCTCGACGAGCCGACCAACAACCTCGACCCTGCGTCGCGTGAGCAGGTCCTCGACGCGCTGCGCAGCTACCTCGGCGCGGTGGTGTTGGTGACGCACGACCCTGGCGCCGCCGAGGCGCTTGACCCGCAGCGGGTGGTGCTGCTGCCCGACGGCACCGAGGACTTCTGGTCCGACGACTATCGCGATTTGATCGAGCTCGCCTGAGCCGAATTGCGAACTGTTTCATCAATTCCGCCCGCTTCGGTGTGAACCTTCCTACGCTGGGTATGCGTCGGGGCATCACAAGCGGGGAGGTGCCGATGAAGAAATTGAACAAGTCGCGGGACCAAGTGCTGTACGAGTTGCGAAGTGCCTACGAGGGGGGCGCGAGCATCCGCACACTGGTGGCTTCCACCGGCCGTTCGTACGGCTCGATCCACAGCATGCTGCGTGAGTCGGGCACGACGATGCGCAGCCGAGGCGGCCCGAATCACCGCAGCCGGCAGGCCAGCTGACCGCTATTGCTGACGGACCGAGGCCTCGACGAGGTCCAGTACGTAGCTGAGTTTTTCGGGATCGTCGCCCGAAGCCAGCCGCGCCACCAACCCGTCGAGCACCAGGTCCAGGTAGGTCTGCAACACCTCGCTTGGGACGTCGTCGCGTAGCCGCCCTGCCAGCTTCTGGCGGCGCAGCCGGGCCGTGGTCGCCACCGCCAGCTCCGCGGATCGCTCGGTCCAGCCGCGGTGAAACACCGGATCGTTGCGCAGCTTGCGCGCGATCTCCAGCCTGGTCGCCAGCCAGTCGAACTGGTCGGGTGCGGCCAGCAAGTCGCGCATCACCTGGATCAGGCCTTCGCGTGATGCGACGTCGGCCATCCGTTCGGCGTCCTCGTGGGCCAGCTCGAAGAACAACGTGTCCTTGTCGCGGAAGTGATGGAAGATCGCACCGCGTGACAGCCCGATGGTGTGCTCGAGTCGACGCACCGTCGCCTTGTCGTAGCCGTACTCGGCGAAGCAGCGCCTGGCACCGTCGAGGATCTGACGGCGGCGCGCCGCCAGATGGTCGTCGGTCACCCGGGGCATCGGTGTCTCTCTGGACTACTTGGTCTTCAGCATGTTGCGCAGCACGTACTGCAGGATGCCGCCGTTGCGGTAGTAGTCCGCCTCCCCTGGGGTGTCGATGCGGACCACCGCGTCGAACTCCACGGTCTCGCCGGTGGGTTCTGCTCCATTGTTCTTGGTGGCCCTGACGTGCACCGTCTTCGGCGTCTTGCCGTCGTTGAGTGCCTCGATGCCGGTGATGTCGAACGTCTCGGTGCCGTCCAGCTTCAGCGACGCGGCCGATTCGCCCTCAGGGAACTGCAGGGGGATGACACCCATGCCGATCAGGTTCGACCGGTGGATGCGCTCGAACGACTCGGTGATGACGGCCCGCACACCCAGCAGGCTGGTGCCCTTGGCCGCCCAGTCCCGCGACGAGCCGGAGCCGTACTCCTTGCCGCCGAGCACCACCAGCGGAATGTTCTGCGCCGCATAGTTTTGGGCGGCGTCGTAGATGAACGCCTGCTCGCCGCCCTTGGTGAAGTCGCGGGTGTAACCGCCCGACACGTCGTCGAGCAACTGGTTGCGCAGCCGGATGTTGGCGAAGGTGCCGCGGATCATCACCTCGTGGTTGCCGCGCCGTGAGCCGTAGGAGTTGTAGTCCTTGCGATCCACGCCGTGCTCGTCGAGGTACTGCGCGGCCGGGGTGCCTCCCTTGATGCTGCCTGCGGGGGATATGTGGTCGGTGGTCACCGAATCACCGAGCAGGGCCAGCACTTTGGCCCCAGAGATGTCGGTGACCGGCTGCGGCTCGGCGGGCATCCTTTCGAAGTACGGAGGCTTGCGCACGTACGTCGAATTGGCGTCCCACTCGAAGGTGTTGCCGCTTGGCGTCGGCAGGTTGCGCCACCGCTCGTCGCCCTTGAACACGTCGGCGTAGTTCTTCACGAACATCTCGGTGTTGATCGCCGAGGCAATCGTTGCGGAGATGTCCTTCTGCGAAGGCCAGATGTCCTTCAAATAGACGCCGTTGCCTGTGCTGTCTGTGCCGAGCGGCTCGGTCTGGAAGTCGAAGTCCATCGTGCCCGCCAGTGCGTAGGCGATCACCAGAGGCGGCGAGGCCAGATAGTTCATCTTCACATCGGGGTTGATGCGGCCCTCGAAGTTGCGGTTACCAGACAGCACCGCGCTGACCGAGAGGTCGGCGTCGTTGACGGCCTTGCTGATCTCTTCTGGCAGCGGGCCGGAGTTGCCGATGCATGTGGTGCAGCCATAGCCCACCAGGTAGAAGCCCAGCTTCTCCAGGTAGGGCCACAGTCCGGCCTTCTCGTAGTACTCGGTGACGACTTGCGAGCCCGGCGCCATCGTGGTCTTCACCCACGGCTTGGAAGTCAGCCCCTTCTCAACGGCGTTGCGGGCAAGCAGCGCCGCGCCGATCATGACCTCGGGGTTGGAGGTGTTGGTACACGACGTGATCGCGGCGATCACCACCGCGCCGTGGTCCAGGACGTGATCGCCGCGTTCGGTGGACTTCACCGTCACCGGGTTGCTCGGCCTGCCCGCGGCTCCTGCGGCCGCCGAGACGACGTCGACGGCGCCGTTCTCGGCGAAGGACAGCACCGCAGGGTCGCTGGCGGGGAACGACTCCTCGACCGCCTCGTCCAGCTTGGTGTGCGGAACTGGGTTCTCCGCTGAGTTTTCTACGTAGTTATGAATGTCCTTGCGGAAGGCTGTCTTTGCGTCGTTAAGCGCGATCCGGTCCTGCGGGCGCTTCGGCCCGGCGATGGACGGGACGACGTCGGACAGGTTGAGCTCGATGTACTCGGAGTACTTCGTTGTGCGTTGTGCGTCGTGCCACATGCCCTGCTGCTTGGCGTAGGCCTCGACCAGCGCGAGCTGCTGCTCACTGCGGCCAGTCATCCGTAAGTAGTCGACCGTGACCTCGTCGATCGGAAAAATCGCTGCAGTGGAGCCGAATTCGGGGCTCATGTTCCCCAGGGTGGCGCGGTTGGCAAGGGGTACCTCGGCGACGCCCTCCCCGTAGAACTCGACGAACTTGCCGACCACGCCGTGCTTGCGCAGCATCTCCGTGACGGTGAGCACCACGTCGGTGGCGGTGACTCCTGGCTGACGCTCGCCGGACAGCTTGAATCCGACCACGCGCGGGATCAGCATCGACACCGGCTGGCCCAGCATCGCGGCTTCGGCCTCGATGCCGCCGACGCCCCAGCCGAGCACGCCGAGGCCGTTCTCCATGGTGGTGTGCGAATCGGTGCCGACGCAGGTGTCCGGGTAGGCGAGGTTGACCTGGTCCCCCGTCGCTTCGCTCACCCGGCTGCGCTCCATCACCACGCTGGCCAGGTACTCGATGTTGACCTGGTGCACGATGCCCGTACCTGGTGGCACCACCTTGAAGTCGTTGAAGGCGCCCTGCCCCCAGCGCAGGAACTGGTAGCGCTCGCCGTTGCGCTGGTACTCGATTTCGACGTTGCGCTCGAACGCGTCTGGGCGACCGAACAGATCCGCGATCACCGAGTGGTCGATCACCAGGTCGGCGGGCGCCAGCGGGTTGACCTTGTCGGGATCGCCGCCCAGATCACCGACCGCCTCCCGCATGGTGGCCAGGTCCACGATGCACGGCACCCCGGTGAAGTCCTGCATGATCACCCGGGCAGGGGTGAATTGGATCTCGATGCTCGGATCGGCCGACGGATTCCAGTTGGCGAGAGCCCGGACGTGGTGGACGGTGATGTTGGCGCCATCTTCGTTGCGCAGCAGGTTCTCGGCCAGCACCTTGAGGCTGTAGGGCAGTTTTTCGCTGCCGGGCACCGCGTCCAGGCGGTAGATCTGATAGCTCTTGTCCCCGACCTTGAGTGTGTCGCGGGCCCCGAACGAATTGACCGAATCTTTGCTGCTCACATCAACTCCCGGCTGGGTGGTGCGAATTCCTACACTAATTCCATGTTTGTTGTCTTTTGATCGACGCCGGACTGACCGAATTTGCGGTTGAGTTGGCGGAGTGTCGGGCGTGGGTCGGCGATGCATCCCCTGGT
>JAOPVX010000199.1 GCA_025965975.1 Mycobacterium sp.
TGCGCGCAAAACATCGACGATGGACGAGCGCAGATCACTCACCAAAGTCGTAGGCGCGCCCGTCGATGCGCTTGGCGACTAGTGTCCCGCGCCAGAAATTCGTTACATAAATGTAGCCATCGTGCGCCGGGGTGGCTGCTCGGTGAATCAGGTTGCGCCGTGGGATGATTCGCTCATGGCGGGACGCGGGAGACCGAAGGCGGAGTTGGTGTTGACCGAGGAGGAGCGTGAGACGCTTTCCCGGTGGGCGCGGCGGCGCAAGAGTTCGCAGGCGCTGGCGTTGCGGTCGCGGATCGTGCTGGGCTGCGCGGAGGGGCTGTCGAACAAGGAGGTCGCAGCGCGGGAGCGGGTGGCGCAGCCGACGGTGGGCAAGTGGCGGGCCCGGTTCGTCGAGGCGCGCTGCGACGGGTTGGTCGACGAACCACGGCCGGGCCGGCCCGCGTCGGTGACCGCCGAGCAGGTCGAGGACGTGGTGGTGGCCACCCTGGAATCCACCCCCGCCAACGCCACGCACTGGTCGCGCACATCGATGGCCGAGCGCGCCGGGCTGTCCAAGTCCACGATCGGGCGGATCTGGAAAGCATTTGAGCTGCAGCCACATCGCAGCGAGGACTTCAAACTGTCCAACGACCCGCTGTTTGTCGAGAAGGTCTACGACATCGTCGGGCGTCATAACGCAAACTCACATCGATCTTTGGCGGACTCGCACGAGTGCCACCTGCATCATAACCGGCGCAGGAACCCTCAACCGCAGCACAGTGCGACCCCCCGCCACCCCACCCGACTAGGGGATTTCGACGACGACCGGTAATCCGCCACCCGCCGTGCGGGGACGGGCTCACGAGCATGACCTGATGCAACGGCGTCGACAGGTCAATGGAACTGTGGCAATTCAGTAAGCTCGCCGGATCGACAGACCCACTGGCACAACGCATTTCGCCGAACAGTTAGATTACGTCAAGTAAAACCCGTCGTATTGCATCAGATGAATCAGCGAACGTCTTCCCCACCTGCTGCCGCGTTGTCGACGTCGGTTCAGTGTCATGGATAAAGCAGCGCGACACCGGCGTACACCGCCAGGAACGCAAGCATCGAGCGCCCGGCAAGCCCGACGGGTACTGGTGCCCGAGCACTGACCCACGCCCCAGGCACGGCAGGATCAGCGCGCGGCGGCCGTGCACCAGATGCCTGCGGTTGAGCTTGGTGCTGACCTGAACGGTCAACTCGCAGTTTCGCTGGAGGTGATCGCCTCCAGCGACCGGCGTGTTGTCGATCATCCCGAATGACAAGCACGGTGCGCGCCAGGGGATGATCCTCTGAAGATCTGTCTGTTCCTGACATTTGGACAACAGCCGACCGACAAGGAACTCGATCCGAACGTCGATATCAGCTGGCCCACGTCATCGTTCGTATGTCACAGCGGCCACAAACCGGCTTGACCAGTGCGGATGGTTTCGAACTGTCCCCGCCGATTCGGACCGACCATTTGGCCGATGACGGCCCGGCGAGCCTCCAGTCGTCGGTCAGCCACCGGCTTCGCTTGGTGAGGGCGGAGTTCACGATCAGACCAAGTTTTCGTTGTGACGTGAAGTTGCCGGGCGTAACGTTGGCAGTGGCTCCTTCGGATCGCCAACGCTGCGACCAGCCACTTTACGTGGCCCACAGCCGGTTTCATCGGATCGGCACTTTGATTGAAGAGAGCCGGGGGCGTGATCTCGTAAGCGGGAGCGTCCATAGGTCGGCCAGGTTCAGCCTGGTCGACCGTGGGTGACGCGCGCCCAGAACCTGCTCGCCGACTTGGTCGTATGAGGTCGCTCGCTACAACTAGATGGCCATCGCTCACTTGGTGTCGAACGGGATGCTCACCTGCAGTGAGGTCCCAGCTCCGATATGACTCGCGATCGCCATCGTGCCGCCGAGCGCCTCGACCCGGTCAAAAAGACCGACGAGTCCGGATCCTTTGGTGGTGTCGGCTCCGCCGATTCCGTCATCGCGAATCGACAGATGCAAGCTCGCCCCCTCGGTGTCAACAGACACATTCGCCACCGACGCTTTCGCGTGTTTGGCTACGTTGGTCAGAGTCTCGGCAACGACGTAGTAGGCGGCCACCTCGGCAGAATCCGGCAACCGTTGGTCGATACCAAGGACGAGTTCGACCGGCACCGTGGAGCGGCGGGCAAGTGCCTTAAGCGCCGGACCCAATCCGCCCTTGGACAGGATGGCAGGGTGAATCCCGCGTGAGATCTCCTGCAAATCCGAAGAGACGCCGGTTAATCCGGACACGAGGTCAGAAAGCTGCTCTTTGAGCGCCTGCATCTCGGGCGGCACTGCCGCCTCTGCCAGCCGCGTTTGCACCCCCAGTGCGACCAGCCGTTGTTGGGCACCGTCGTGAAGGTCGCGCTCCAGACGGCGACGACCCTCGTCGGCGGCCGCGACGATGCGCGCCCGTGAGGCAATCAGCTCGGCACGCGTGGCGGCGTTGGTGATCGCGGTCCCGACAAAGTCGGCGAAGTCGCTCATGCTCGCCTCGGTGTCCGGTGGCATCGGCTCAGGCCGCAACGAACCGAGCGCCGCCATCCCCCACACCCCTCCGTCGACAATGATCGGGACAGCCACCGTGGAACGCAGGCCCGTCTTCCGTAGCCATGCAGCGACTAAGCCAGGAGCGTTCTGAAACTCCAACCCCTCGACGCGTGCCGGCCGGCCAGTCTGAGACACCCGCGCCGCGATGTTGTCGCCGTCCGCCAAGGTGCGGCGTATGCCGACAAGTGGCGCGTGCTGGATCCCCGGCGCGAGGGCAGCCACGGCGACAATGGTCACCGTTTCATCGTCAAAGCTGCTTACCGTGACGTTGGCCGCATGCAGACATCGGGCCATCTCATTCGCCACCGCCGCGAACACCTCCGATGGAGGCGTCCCGCGCGCGACCAACGTCGCCACCCGCCGCAGCGCGGTCTGCTCGTCGGCGAGACGTCCGAGGGTGTCGCGGGACTCGGCATTGGCGATCGCGGTAGCGAGCAGCTCGGTGAAGCTCGCTAGCTGCGCCTCAGTGCCGTTCGGCAGCGGGTCGGGCTCCCTGGTGGACACCATCATCGCTCCCCAGAGGCGTCCCGCCACCATGATCGGGACTCCGACGGTGGAACGAATCCCGACGCGACGGACGGCTTCGGCGAGCTCGCCATCCAGCTGTGCGTAGTCGTCGATGCGGGCCGACTCGCCACTCGTCCGCACCAGCTTGAGCACGTTGGTGCCCTCGAGTGACCACCTGTTGCCGACCGAAGTCACCGGAGCGTCGGGCGGGAAGCTGGCGCAGTCGGTTGCGATGGCGTCGAGCTCGTAGCGTGCGACGCTCACCCGCGGGACGTTGACGACGCGAGCGACCTCCTCGGCGACAATGGCGAACAGCTCGGCAGGTGCCACACCCTGCGCGGCCAGGGTGGCCACCCGGCGCAACGCGCCCAACTCGGCATTGGCCATCCGGCGGTCGGTGACGTCTCTGGCCACCCCGTACACAACGCCATCTTTTGGCCGGCTACTAGTGCTCCACTCGAACCAGCGCACCGAGCCGTCGGCGCACACTTCGCGACACTCGAACCCAACGCTGTCGCGACCGGTGGCCAGCTCAGCCAGCAGCGCCTCCACCGCCTCGACATCATCGGGGTGGACGTTGTCCATGAACGGCCGGGCCAAGAGCTCGTCAAGGGTGTACCCCAGGCTGCGGGCGAACGCCGGATTGGCGCGCTTGAGGTATCCGTCGAACCCCGCGATGCAAAACGCATCATGCGAAAGATCGAAGAGTCCTACCAGATCGTCATCGAACGACCGGCTCGCCTCAGCCATAACTCCCTCCTCGCTGGTCGGAACCAGTGTCGATGCCGGGCAGGAGGATGGCAACCAGTCCGTCAGCGTGCGCGTCGATCCAGGTGGGGTCCTTCGGGTCTCGGCCGGTGAGCAGTCGGAATTCGGGGGCGTTCACATAGGGCAGTGATGCCGCGCCGATGAGTACGTAGTAGAGGATCTCGTTGTCGATAGGTGCGGCAACGCCAGCGTCACGCAGTATCTGCCACATCGGCCGGATGCCGTCGAAGAACGGCTTGACATGTGTCTTGGTCATCCAGGTCAACCGGTCGCTGGCTGCGGTGCCCTCGTGCACCATGATCTGGTTGAGCTCGGGGTGTTCGGCGGCGAATCGCACGAATCGACGTATCCCGTCGGCAAACGCCCTTGCGAGCGCCGGGACATCGACCCCGGTCAGATTCGCGGGTATCGCGCCGTCGAACGCCCCCCACAGGAGCCCGAAGAGGTAGTCGACCGCGGCGGACCAGAGCGCCGTCTTCGATTCGAAGTGATAGTTGATCTGCGGCTGGTGCGCCTGAACGCGCGAGGCGATCGCGCGCGTCGACGCGCCGTCGAAGCCCTTGGCCCCGAACTCGACCAGTGCCGACTCCAGCAGCGCCTGCCGGATGTCGGTCCTCGTCCGACGCAGGCGCACCTTGGCCGGCGTTGGGGTCTTGCGTTCCATCGTTCGCAGTGTACTCTCTATTATCAATCGATAATAGTCGAGGAAGGCTTGAGGCCATGAGCATCACCCCTGACACCACGAACCAAGAACAAGACCGCGCATCGGTGAATCTCTTACCGCTGTCGAAGGATCCGTTCCAGGCGCCGACGGATCGCGACATGCTGCCCTCGGAGCGGCGGCTGTTCGTTCAGACCCACCGGACCTGCGTATTCGGCTACGGCCGCCGATCCGACGGCCCGGCGATGTCGATCGTCTACTACGTGCCAGACGACAACGACGACCTGCTGGTGGCGACCATGGGCGATCGGGCCAAGGCCAAAGCCGTAGGACGCAACGGCAAAGTCAGCCTGTGCGTACTCGACGAGACCTGGCCGTTCGCCTACCTGCAGGTCTACTGCGACGCGGTGATCGACGACGACAACGAAACGCTGATCGACGTGATGATGGCGGTGGCTGAACGCATGTCGGGTGAGCCCGTGCCGGCCGACCTACGCCCGGCGGTCAAAGCCGTCGCAGAGCAGGAAGGCCGGGTGCTGATGCGCTGCCGGCCCTACGCGACGTTCGTCACGCCGCCGCGCAACCTGCACAGCAACGACCAGGAGGAGCTGACCCACTGGGTCTCGGCGTCGATGCCCTGGGATGCTCCCGACTCCCCGGACGGTGGCTCTCAGAGATGAGCGATGTAACGGAGCGGTGGCGCACGGAGCGCGTCATGGCAGCCATGTATGACGCCGGCGTCAAGCACGACCGTGTCGCAACGGTCGGCGCGTGGGCGATGTGGGGTGCCGACATGCGCCGGATGTTCGCCGACGTCGCGCGACTTGCCGACGCCCCGGCCGGGACCTCGGTACTGGACATCCCGTGCGGGGGCGGCTTCGCCTTCCGCGGTTTGCGTCCCGGCCAGGCCGTGCATTACGTCGCGGCCGACATATCGCCGTACATGTTGGGCCAGGCGCGCCGAGAGGCCGGTCGACGGGGCGTGCAGGACGCGATCGTATTCGTCGAAGCCGACGTGACCGCGCTTCAGTTCGCCGACAACAGCTTTGATCTGTGCGTCACCTACAACGGGCTCCACTGTCTGCCGGACCCGCGTGCGGCGCTGGGCGAGCTGGGTCGCGTGCTCAAAGCGGGTGGGACGCTGCGGGGGACGTCATGCGTCACCGGTTGCGGTCCGCGCAAGGATGCGCTGATCGCGATAGCGCGTCGCGCCGGGGTGTTCGGAAACACCCCGCACACCGGCGAGATCGAGGCGTGGCTGAGGGAGTTCGGCCTCGATGTGGCACTCGAGCGCATCGGAGCGATCGAGTTCTTCGAGGCACGGTTGCCGGCTGGAGAGCAGACGCACTGATGAGCGGCCATGTGGTGGGCGCCCACAACGACCTGCACAGTGCTGCGGGCGCCCGCAAAGGAGAGCATCCGGGGCGCTCCCGTGACCCGATCATCAAGGTCCACGACATTGCCTGGCTGGAGTTCGAGAAGCCGGATCTGGCTCGGGCTGAAGCCTTTTCGTCGGCGTTTGGCTTCAGCACGGCTGTGCGCACGGCCGACGAGCTGTGTCTGCGTGGCACCGATTCCGGCTCGCCCTGCGTGCTGATCCGGCGAGGTCCCCGCTCGAGGTTCATCGGCGCCGCATATGCCGCACAGGACCAATCCGATGTGCGCCGGCTGGCCGAGGCGGCCCGGACCAGAATCCGTGCGCTGCCGGAGTCACTCGGCGGCGTGGCGGTCGACCTTGTCGATCCCAGCGGTGTAACGGTGCGGGTCGTGGCCGGCACTCACCAACTGGATGCGCTGCCGGCGCAGACCCCGCACCAGTTCAACTTCGGGCACGAACTCCGGCGGATCAACGACGTTCAACGCCCGCCGCGCGAGCCGACGCGGGTGCAGCGGCTCGGACACGTGGTTATGCAGACAACCAAGTACCGCGAGACGCTCAACTGGTACCTCGATCACCTCGGGATGATTGTCAGCGACTTCCTCTACTACCCAGGGCGCCGCGACCGCGGACCGGTCATGAGCTTCATCCGCTGCGATCGTGGGCAGACCCCGGCCGACCACCACACCCTGGCGATGGCCCTTGGCCCGTCCAACCGTTACATCCATTCGGCCTACCAGGTCAGCGACATCGATGCGATGGCCGCCGGCAGCCGCTACCTCGCCAAGCTCGGTTATCACCGCTCGTGGGGAATCGGCCGCCACATCCAGGGAAGCCAAATCTTCGACTACTGGCGCGATCCCGATGGTTTTCTAGTCGAGCACTTCAGCGACGGTGACATGTTCGACGGCACACTCAAGCCGGGGTGGGCTCCCTTCACCGCCTCCGGGCTCTCCCAATGGGGACCCCCCATCACCAAAGATTTCCTCGGCATCGCGCTCGGCCGCGAATCCCTTCGCGAACTTCGCTCGGTGATCAGCGCGCTGCGCAACGACAACGAATTCGACGTGGCCAGCCTGCGCAGCTTGCTCAGCGTGGCCAACTCCTAACGCCAACCACAATCCAGGGACCCAACATGACCATCTCGATTCTGCGCACCGCCGACGCCTGGTGGGTGCAGACCCCAACCGGGGCCGCTCGAATCACCACCACGGCCGCCACCACCCGCCAGCTGCTGGCCGACCGAACCGCCATCGAGGCCGCCGCCCACAACATTGACACCGTGCCCGTGGACACCCTGCAATTACTGTCCCCGGTCACCGCGCCGTGCCGGGTGGTGGCACAAATGGCCAACTACGCCTCCCATGTCAAAGATGCTGGGCGGGACCCGGCAACCGACCCGCTGGCCTTCTTCCGCAAGGCATCCGGCTCCATCAGCGGCCCGTTCGACGACATCGTCAAACCCGACCATGTCCGGTTGCTCGACTACGAGGTAGAGATCGCTCTGGTCATCGGCCGCGACATGCCCGTCGGCGCCAAGATCGCCGAAGCCAACCTCTCGGACTACATCTGCGGGCTGGTGGTGGCCAACGACGTGTCGGCGCGCGATGTGCAGTTGACCAAAACGCAGTTCTACGAATCGAAGTCGTATCCGACGTTCACTCCGGTCGGGCCTGCGCTGGTGCTACTGGACGCCGACGAGCTCAAGCGCTTCGGTGATTTGCGGCTGCGGCTGCGGGTGAACGGTGAGATCCGCCAGGACATGCTCGTCGACGGCGACATCATCTACCCACCCGTGCAGGCACTGCAGGCGCTGTCGCACTTTCAGCGTCTCGATGCCGGCGACCTGGTATTGACTGGTACCCCGGTCGGCACGGCAATCAGCGCACCGGCCAAGCCAATCGAGATTATTGGGTCGCTGCTCCCAGACCAGCTGAAGTGGAAGATGTTCTTCTCCAGCCAAGCCAAGAACCCGAAATATCTGCGCCACGGCGACATCATCGAGGCCGCGGTGGCCACCGATGACGGAGCAATCGACCTCGGCGTGCAGCGCACCGTCGTGAAGTACAGCTGAGCGGCGACGGCTGAGATGGCAACCCGTGCATGCGAGCTTGAACTGGACACCTTGACCGTCGAGCAGGACGATCGAGTACTCACCGTCCGGTTCTGCGATCCCCCGCATAACTTCATGACCGCGCGGATGCAGAAGGATCTTGACACCCTCACCGCAGCCGTCGACGCCGACGTCAGTGTCGGTGCGGTCGTGCTCACCGGAGGCGTACCCAAGCGCTACATCACCCATTTCGACATCGGTGAGATTCTTGCCGCCGCTTCCCGTGTCGGGCGGCCGCTATCGGATCAGGCGGTGTTGAACCTGATGCGGGGTGTTGACGTCGTCGGTGCCGTACCCGGTGGCGACCAGGTCCTGCAGCGAAGCCCCGTCAGCCAATTCTTGAGCGTCACCCGCTTCAACGAGGTCGTGCTGCGCGTCATGCGATCGCCTGCGGTCTACATCGCCGCGATCGGGGGGCCATGCGGCGGAGCAGGATTGGAGATGTCGGTGTGCTTCGACGTCCGCCTGGCCGCCGATGATGACGCCGTGGGCTTCATCCTTCCCGAGCTTCTCATCGGTTTGACCACCACCGTGGGAGGTCAGCGACTGGCCCAGCTCATCGGCCCCGCCAGGGCGCTGGAGATGATGCTCGAGGGCCGGCTGTACTCCCCGCAGGAGGCACATCAGATGGGCCTGGTGAATCGACTGGTGCCCCCGGATGACCTCATCGACGAAGCCCAAGAACTTGGCGCAAGATACGCCCGTCGCAACCGGGACACCATCGCGGCACAGAAGAAAGTCTTCAACGAAAACCTTGTGTTGAACCCGGCCGAAAGCCTTCAACGCGAAAGCGCAGCCAACGTATCCGGCATCCTGTCCGGCCCCGCTCCGCAGGCGCTGCAGAAATGGCTTGACATGCAACGAGCCGGAAATGGTGCGTCCGTATTCCTGACAGACCTCCAGGCCTGGATACGGGGCGAGGTGGTCCCGCTCAATGGGCGACAGGACTGAGGGGCCCCTGACCGCCGGGACTGTGGTCCGGAGCGGTCCTCGCGTCCGTGGCTGCTGGCAGTTCGGTCGACAATGGAGAACCCGATGAGCGCACCAGCGCAAACCGCTCAGCCGGTTCTCATATGTCAGCTCCGACTGTACTATTGTGTGGGTGCTGACATGTGAGGCGCGTGAATCGGCGCTGGCACGGGTGGGCCGTGCGCTGGCCGATCCAACGCGATGCCGAATTCTGCTCGCCCTCCTGGACGGCGTGACCTACCCCGGCCAAATCGCCAACCACCTCGGGCTGACTCGGTCCAACGTCTCCAACCACCTGGCATGCCTGCGCGGCTGCGGCCTCGTCGTGGCCACCTATGAGGGCCGCCAAGTCCGCTACACGCTGGCTGATGAGCATCTTTCCCGCGCGCTGGATGAGCTGGTGAACCTTGTGCTCGCGGTGGATTCCTCGCAGCCGTGCATGGACGGCCAGGTGCCGGCCCATGCGACGACAGCCGCGGAAACGGGTCGATGAGCGAAAACGCCGACCGCCACCTCGATCTGCCATTGGCCACGCCTGTTCCCGTGCCCGATGGTTGTGCCGATGAGTGCTGTGCAGAGGCCAACCCCTCCTCGGGCCGCGGCGTGCCGATGGACGCTGATCGCCGGGCCGCACTGTCGCGGCGGGTGCGGCTGCTGGTCGCCGCCACGATCAGCTACAACATCATCGAGGCGATCGTCGCGATCTCGGCCGGAGCGGTGGCCTCCTCAACCGCGTTGATCGCGTTTGGGCTCGATTCGGTCGTCGAGGTGACCTCCGCTGCGGCGGTGGCATGGCAGTTCTCGGGCAAGAACCCCGAGGCCCGCGAACGGACGACGCTGAAAATCATCGCGGTGTCGTTCTTCGCGCTGGCCGCATACATCACGGTGGAATCGGCCCGCTCACTGCTGAGCGCCGACGCCACTGAGCACTCCATGGTCGGGATCATGCTCGCCGCTGTGTCGCTACTGGTAATGCCGGTGCTGTCGTACGCGCAACGCCGTGCCGGGCGGGAGCTAGGTTCAGCGAGCGCGGTCGCCGACTCTAAACAGACCCTGCTGTGTACCTACCTGTCCGGTGTATTGCTGGTCGGGCTGCTGCTCAACTCCGTACTGCGCTGGTCGTGGGCTGACCCCATCGTCGCTTTAATCATCGCCGCCGTCGCAACCATGGAAGGCCGCGAGGCTTGGCGCGGCGAACATTGCTGCTGACCATCACATCGTCACGGCCGCGTGAGCCAGATCCTCGATTCTCATTTTCGTGTCATCGATGACATCGCGATGACATTGAAATTGAGACGATGACATCGAGTTTGAGAACTGACAAACTTGCCTGCTGTAGGTTCCGAAATTTCGTGTCATCTCACGCTCCACTGACCTGCAGCGATGCGCGGTGTCTCACAAGATGTCATCTGGGTTCAGTCTCAAATTCATGTCATTTCTTCAGAACGCCGCCACCCGTCCGTGGGAGACATACCCAATCACTGCGCCACGCGGACATACCCGTTCAGAGTGTTCCGTCACGTGACGGCTATGCCTGAGATAGCTCCCGCATAGTCCCGTCTCGGTGAGAGAAGAATGGTCCAGCAGCACAGCGCATCGGGTATCACCTAGCGTGGCTAGATTCCCCCATCCATGAACCCGGTGCGCTGTACCACTGTCAGACCGCGCAGCAGCCGCCTGACGTATCATCGCCTATCGTCGTGAACTGCTGCGAGTTGCATTAGATGAAAGGGCTTGCACCACTGCATGAGTCGGCGATCTGCCGCCTTTGCCCGGTCGCAATCTAGCGGGGCCGACGCGTCTGCGGTAGACGCTATGTCGTTGCCTAGCAATCCGTTCCATCTGCGGCATGGTGACAAACCGCGCCGAAGGTGTCTTCTCGTCGCCGCAAGTAGATGCGAACAGGACGAAAGCAGCGTACTCACCGCGGTATCCGGGTCAGTTCTCTTCGATTGCCAGCCGGGCAATCAATCCGCCCGCTAACACATCCTGCACCTGTCGTGGTGAAAGCCTGTGGCGCACAGTGAGGGTTGACTTCTTGGTGAGATTGTCGACCTGCAGGGTGTCCTTGTTCGCAAGGGCGTCACGAAGATGTTGGATGCGCAGTGTGTCGCCCTGGTCGATGGTGTCGTAGTCGCCGGGATTCTCGAACTCGAGAGTCAACACTCCGTAGTTGGCGAGGTTCAGCCAGTGGATGCGGGCGAAGGACTTCGCGATGACAGCCCGCAGCCCGAGGTAACGTGGCGCGATCGCCGCACGCTCGCGAGAAGAACCCTGACCGTAGTTCTCTCCGCCGACGACGATGTGATCGGTTCCCTCGGCCTGCTGTGCCCGCTCAGGATAGGACTCGTCGATTTGGGTGCAGCTGAACATCGCTAGCTTGGGGATGTTGGAGCGAAACGGCAGCGCTCGTGCGCCGGCCGGGGAGATCTCGTCGGTGTGCTGGTGTGCGGGTCCGTACACCCGGGAACGGTCGTTGACGAGGGCTGCGTAGTCGGCGAGTCCGCCGTCGATGTCGGCGGCGAGCAGTTTTTGGTCGGCGAGCATGCGCCGGACTTCGAGTACTTCTGGGCCTGGCAAGCACCACCGAGACTGTGTTCGCGGCCTTCGGCGACCGGATAAGCCACCCAGATTTCAGCTGCCGGACGAGCGGCCAAACGGGCTGCGGCGCAACGTTGTCGCCGGCGCCTCTTGATAGCGGGCTGAGTACACCGCTGCGAACCGGCCGAGGTTGTTGAAACCCCAGTTGTGAGTGACGGAAGCGACCGTGGCCGCCGAAGGGTCCGACCGCAGCAATGTCTCATGTGACCTGCGCAGCCTTACTTCACGCACGTAGGCCATCTGCGACATACCAACGTTGCGACGTAACCCATCCTTGAGAGAACGCACACTGATGTTGCTTCGAGAAGCGAGATAAGACA
>JAOPVX010000228.1 GCA_025965975.1 Mycobacterium sp.
CGTGGCCTCTGCCCGAACCGGCCCTGGCGTACTTCCCCAACGCCAGGTCCGCGTCCTCGGACAGGGACCTCGGTGCGGGGGCCCTCATCGGAGGCGCTGCGATGGCCGATGATCACGGACACATCCCGGTCCTGCTCGACCGCTGCGTCGAGCTGCTGACTCCCGCGCTCACCCGACAGCATGCCGACGGCGAGGGCGCCGTCCTCATCGACGCCACACTGGGGGCCGGCGGGCACGCCGAGCGCTTCCTCACCGAGCTGCCGGGCCTGCGGCTGATCGGGCTCGACCGCGACCCCGACGCACTGTGGATCGCCGGCGAGCGGCTGGCGCAGTTCGGTGACCGGGTCATGCTGGTGCGCACCCGCTACGACGGGATCGAGGGCGTGCTCGCCGAAACCGGCTACTGGACAAGCGAAGTGCATGGCATCCTGTTCGACCTCGGCGTGTCGTCTATGCAACTGGACCGCACCGCGCGCGGCTTCTCCTACGCCGCCGACGCCCCGCTGGACATGCGGATGGACCCCGATGCGGCGCTCACCGCGGCCGACGTCATCAACACCTACGACGAGAAGACCCTGACACGGGTGTTGCGGGAGTTCGGCGAGGAGCGTTTCGCGGGTCGTATCGCCGCCCAGATCGTCCGCCGCCGCGCGCACCGGCCGTTCTCCAGCACCGGTGAGCTGGTGGAGCTGCTGTATCAGGCGATCCCCGCGCCCGCCAGGCGCACCGGCGGGCATCCCGCCAAGCGCACCTTCCAAGCGTTGCGCATCGTCGTCAACGGTGAGCTGGACTCGCTGCGTGACGCGCTTCCCGCCGCGCTTGGTGCATTGGCTCCTGGCGGCCGAATCGTCGTGATGGCCTATCAATCATTGGAAGACCGCATCGTCAAGAACCAGTTCGCCGCCGCAACCGCATCACGCACCCCGCCAGGACTGCCCGTCGAATTGCCTGGCCACGAGGCGGAATTCGTCGCTCTGACCCGCGGAGCGCAACGTGCAGGCCCCGCGGAGATCGAACTCAATCCGCGTAGCGCGTCCGTGCGGCTACGGGCACTGGAAAAGGTTGGGGGATAACCATGAAGGCCAGGCGGACAGCACCGGTGCGCGGTGGCGACGAACCGCGCCGCACCAGCCGCAACACGACCCGCCGCCCGGCGGACGCGCCGCCGCGCAGGCGCAAGCCGGCGCGCGAACAGCGCCCGCACCGCTCGGCGCCTGCGACCAATCCGATCCCGCGGCCGACCGACGGGCCGGCCCGGCCGAAGAACACCAGCCAGGCCAAGGCCCGGGCAAAGGCGCGAAAGGCGAAGGCGCCCAGGGTCGTCCGGCCGCCGTTGCGTGAGCGGATCATCGTCAAGCTGACCTCGATCGAGCTGAACCCACGTGCCCTGGTCGCGAGGGTGCCGTTCGTGGTGCTGGTGATCTCCTCGCTCGGCGTCGGCCTTGGCGTCACGCTGTGGCTGTCGACCGACGCCGCCGAGCGCTCATACCAGTTGGGGCATGCTCGACAGACCAATCAGGCGCTGTTGCAACAAAAGGAAGCGCTGGAACGCCAGGTGCTCGAGGCGCAGGCCGCGCCTGCGCTGGCCGAAGCGGCCCGCCACCTCGGCATGATCCCGTCGAGGGACACCGCGCACCTGGTGCAGGATCCGTCGGGTAACTGGGTCGTGGTCGGCACACCCAAACCCGCCCAGGGCATCGCCCCACCACCGCTGAATACGCCGCTGCCCGAGGAGGGTCCCCCGCCCCCGCCCGCGCCGCGCGTGGTGGAACCGCGCGAGGTCACTGTCCGCATGCCGCTCCGGGCCCCGCTCGCACCCGCTCCGCTGCCGGGGGTCGAGCGCTCGATGCCGGTGCCGCCCGCGCTGCTGGCCGTAGCGCCGGGTGTCGAGGTTCCGCACGCCGTCACGGGACAGCCGCCTGCACCCGGCCCGGCGGTTGCGCCTGCGCCGCCGGCCGAGACGCCTGCACCGCCAGCCGAGACGCCCGCAGCGCCCGCAGAGGCTGCTGCCGTACCGCTTGACGCAGGGCCGCCACCGGCCGCTCCGCCAGTGGCTGCGCCACTTCCCGGCGCGCCCGCATGAGCCGCGGCGACAATCGGGGCCGTGGCCCGGGCAAGCAGAAAGCGCGCAAGGCGCAACCCACCCAGGAGCGCTCGGCGCGGGCGCGACGGACCAGGGAGCCGGCGGCCGAAAATGGCTTGCGCAGTGCGTCATTCGTATTCAGGCATCGGGTGGGCAATGCCGTCGTCTTCGTGGTGCTCCTGGTCGCCGTCGGTCAGTTGTTCAATCTGCAGGTGCCTCGGGCCGCGGGCCTGCGCGCCGAGGCGGCGAGTCAACTCAAGGTCACCGACGCAGAGAAGGCCGTGCGCGGTGCGATCGTCGATCGCAACAACGACAAGCTCGCCTTCACCATCGAGGCCCGCGCGCTGACCTTCCAGCCCGTCAAGATCCGCAAGCAACTGGCCGATGCGAAGGCGAAAACCGCAGAGGCGCCCGACCCCGACCGGCGACTGCACGACATCGCCGCCGAAGTCGCGTTGCGGCTCAACAACAAACCTGACGCCACCACCGTGCTGAAGAAACTCAGCAGCAACGACTCGTTCGTCTACCTGGCGCGCGCGGTCGATCCTGCCATCGCCGACGCGATCACCACCAAGTTCCCCGAAGTCGGTTCTGAGCGCCAAGACCTGCGGCAGTATCCCGGCGGATCGCTGGCGGCCAACATCGTCGGTGGAATCGACTGGGACGGGCACGGCCTTCTCGGACTAGAGGAATCGCTGGACGCCTCGTTGGCGGGCACCGACGGCTCGATCACCTATGACCGAGGCTCCGACGGCGTGGTGATCCCTGGCAGCTACCGCAACCGGCACGACGCGGTCGACGGTTCGACGGTGATGCTCACCCTCGACGACGACATCCAGTTCTACGTCCAGCAGCAGGTCCAGCAGGCCAAGGATCTGTCAGGATCCAAGAACGTCTCGGCCGTGGTGCTGGACGCGAAAACCGGTGAGGTGCTGGCGATGTCGAACGACAACACGCTGGACCCATCGCAAGACATCGGCCGACAGGGGGATCGGCAACTCGGCAACCCCGCGGTGTCTTCGCCGTACGAACCGGGCTCGGTGAACAAGATCGTCACGGCCGCCTCATTGATCGAGTTCGGCCTGTCCAACCCCGACGAGGTGCTGCAGGTGCCTGGTGAGATCGACATGGGCGGCATCAACGTGCACGACGCGTGGGAACACGGCGTGATGCCGTACACGACCACCGGCGTCTTCGGTAAGTCGTCGAACGTCGGCACGCTGATGCTGGCGCAGCGGATCGGCCCGCAGCGCTACGCCGACATGCTGGGCAAGTTCGGCCTCGGCCAGCGCACCGGCGTCGGACTGCCAGGTGAGAGCGCAGGGCTGGTGCCGCCGATCGACCAGTGGTCTGGCAGCACCTTCGCCAACCTGCCTATCGGCCAAGGTCTTTCGATGACACTGCTGCAGATGACGAGCATGTACCAGACGATCGCCAATGACGGTGTGCGCATCCCGCCTCGCATCATCAAGACCAACATCGCCCCCGACGGCAGTCGCACCGACCAGCCAAGGCCGGAGGGCGTGCGGGTGGTGTCGCCGCAAACCGCGCAGACGGTGCGGCAGATGCTGCGTGCGACGGTGCAACGCGATCCGAAGGGCGCGCAGCAGGGCACCGGCCCGCAGGCCGCCGTCGACGGCTACCAGATCTCCGGCAAAACCGGCACCGCGCAGCAGATCAACCCCGGCTGCGGGTGCTACTACGACAACGTTTACTGGGTCACGTTCGCGGGCATGGCGCCCACCGACGATCCCCGCTACGTCGTCGGCATCATGGCTGACAACCCGCAACACACGGCCGACGGCCAGCACGGCACCACGATGGCACCGCTGTTCCACAACATCACGGCGTGGCTGCTGCAGCGGGAGAACGTGCCGCTGTCGCCAGACCCGGGTCCGCCGCTGACGCTTCAGGCCGCCTGAGCGGGGTAGCAGCCCCAGCAGGGCCGGTACTGTGTCAGGGCCATGAACCTGCGTCCCAACCACCCCGTCGGCCAACCGCTGGGGCGGCTGGCCGAGCAGGTGCGGGCAGTGCCCGCAGGGGGCGTCACTGTGCCGAACGTGCAGGTCACAGGGGTGACACTGCGCGCCCAGAGCGCGCAGCCCTTCGACCTGTTCGCTGCACTGCCTGGCGCGTCATCGCACGGCGGGCGCTACGCCGCCGAGGCCGTGGCACAGGGCGCGGTGGCGGTACTCACCGACGCGGCAGGCGCTGAGCACATGGGCGGCGACGTCGGGGTGCCCGTGCTCATCCATCCCGATCCGCGCTCTGTCTTGGGCGAGTTGGCGGCCACCGTCTACGGGCATCCGTCGGATCGGCTGCGCGTCATCGGCGTCACAGGAACGTCCGGCAAGACCACGACCACTTATATGGCGGAGGCCGGCCTGCGATCGGCGGCGCGGGTGGCCGGATTGATCGGCACGGTCGGCATCCGCATCGACGGACGCGATCAGCCAAGCGCGCTCACCACACCCGAGGCGCCCGACCTGCAGGCGCTGCTGGCTGTGATGGTCGAGCAGGGCGTCGACACGGTGGTGATGGAGGTCTCAAGCCACGCGCTGGCACTGGGCCGCGTCGACGGTGTGAACTTCGCCCTCGGAGGCTTCACCAACCTGTCGCGCGACCACCTCGACTTCCACCCGACGATGCAGGACTACTTCGATGCCAAGGCGCGGCTGTTCGACCCTGAGTCGGCTGCGCACGCAAGCATTTCGGTGATCTGCATCGACGATGACGCGGGACGTGCGATGGCCCGCGTTGCGCATCACCCGGTGTCCGTGAGTGCGACCGGACGCGATGCCGACTGGAGGGTGGACAACGTCCGAACGGTCGAACTCGGCGCCCAGGAGTTCGTTGTCGTAGACCCGGCGGGCGTGCATCACGGGCTGCGGATCGGGCTGCCTGGTCGCTACAACGTAGCCAATTCGCTGTTGGCGGCCGCGCTGCTGGACGCCGTCGGGGTGTCGCCCGAGCAGGCCGCGCCGGGACTGCGCAGCGCGACGGTGCCAGGCCGGCTCGAGCCGATCGACCGCGGCCAGGGTTTTCTCGCGCTCGTCGACTATGCGCATAAACCGGGCGCGCTGCAGGCGGTCCTCGAGACGCTGCGTGAACAGAGCGGCGGCCGCATCGCCGTGGTGTTCGGCGCAGGCGGCAACCGTGACCCAGGCAAGCGCGAGCCGATGGGCCGCGTCGCCGCCGAACTGGCCGACCTGGTGGTGGTCACCGACGACAATCCCCGTGACGAGGATCCCGCCGCAATCAGGGCCGCGATCATGGCAGGCGCGACCGCTTCCGCGGGCGGGGCGCAGGTCGTCGAGATCGGCGACCGTCGCGAGGCCATCGACCGCGCGGTGGCCTGGGCGCGGTCGGGTGACGTCGTGCTGATCGCCGGGAAGGGCCATGAGGCCGGCCAGACCAGCCACGGTCAGACCCGGCCCTTCGACGATCGCGAGGAACTCGCCGCCGCGCTCGGAGCGCGCGCGTGATCGATCTGACCGTCGCCCAGATCGCAGACATGGTCGGCGGTCAACTGTCCGATATCTCCCCGCAAGAGGCAGCGGCGACCCGCGTCACCGGAACCGTCGAATTCGATTCGCGGGCAGTGACACCCGGGGGGCTGTTCCTTGCGCTGCCAGGCGCACGCTTTCACGGCAACGACTTCGCCGCCGCTGCCGTCGGTGCTGGCGCGGTCGCGGTGCTGGCGGCGCGGCCGGTGGGTGTGCCTGCGATCATCGTCGAACGGGCCGCCGCCGACGACCCCGCGGCCGGCGTGCTCGAACACGACACCGACGGCTCGGGCGCCGCGGTCCTCGCGGCGCTGGCGCGGCTGGCGGCCGCGGTCGCCGCCGAACTCGTCGACGGTGGGCTGACCATCGTCGGCATCACCGGCTCGTCCGGCAAGACGTCGACCAAGGATCTGCTCGCCGCGGTGCTCGCCCCGCTCGGGGAGGTCGTCGCACCGCCGGGCTCCTTCAACAACGAGCTGGGCCATCCGTGGACGGTGCTGCGCGCGACGGAATCCACCGACTACCTCGTCCTTGAGATGTCGGCGCGCCATCCGGGCAACATCGCCGCGCTCGCATCGATAGCGCCGCCGTCGATCGCGGTGGTGCTGAACGTCGGCACCGCGCATCTCGGGGAATTCGGCTCCCGGGAGGTGATTGCTGCGACGAAAGCCGAACTGCCGCAAGCTGTTCCGTCGTCCGGGGTGGTAATCCTCAACGTCGATGACGCCGCCGTGGCCGCGATGGCCGACCAGACGGCCGCGCGGGTGGTGCGGGTGGGCCGTTCCGCGGGAGCCGACGTGTGGGCCGGCCCCGTCACGCTCGACGCGCTGGCGCGGCCGCGCTTCACGTTGCACTCCGCCGACCGCGAGGCCGACAGTCAAATCGACATAGCGCTGGCCGTGCACGGCGACCACCAGGTATCGAATGCGCTGTGCGCGGCCGCCGTCGCGTTGGAGTGCGGCGCCAGTCTCGAACAGGTGGCCGCGGCGTTGGCGACGGCAGGCCCGGTGTCGCGGCACCGCATGCAGGTCGCCACCCGCCACGACGGCGTCACGGTCATCAACGACGCCTACAACGCCAACCCGGACTCCATGCGGGCCGGACTGAAGGCGCTGGCCGCCATCGCACACGAAGCCGGCGCGGGAAAACGCCGCAGCTGGGCCGTGCTCGGCGAGATGGCCGAACTCGGCGACGACGCGATATCGGAGCATGACCGCATCGGCCGACTGGCGGTGCGATTAGATGTGTCACGACTCATCGTCGTGGGAACTGGGAGGCCTATGAGCGCCATGCACCACGGGGCGGTGATGGAGGGGTCATGGGGGTCTGAGGCCACCATGGTCGCCGACGCCGCCGCCGCGCTGGCATTGCTGCGGGCAGAATTACGGGCCGGAGATGTGGTGCTGGTGAAAGCCTCGAACGCGGCCGGGCTGGGCACCCTGGCCGAAACGCTGATCGCTGAGGTTCCCCCCGGCACGCGGGGAGGTGCCCGCATCCAATGAGGCAGATCCTCATCGCCGTCGGCATCGCGCTGACGGTCTCGATCCTCCTCACCCCGGTCCTGATCCGGCTGTTCACCCGGCAGGGCTTCGGGCATGAGATCCGCGAAGACGGGCCCCCCAGCCACCACAAGAAACGTGGCACCCCGTCGATGGGTGGTGTTGCCATCGTCGCAGGCATCTGGGCCGGATACCTCGGCACTCAGCTGATCGGCGTCGCGCTCGACGGTCGTGGGCCGTCCGCGTCGGGCTGGCTGGTGCTCGGGCTGGCCACCGCGCTGGGCGCGGTCGGTTTCGTCGACGATCTGATCAAGATCCGGCAAGCGCGCAACCTGGGACTGAACAAGACCGCCAAGACCGTCGGCATTCTGACCGCCGCGGTGATCTTCGGCGTGCTGGCGCTGCAGTTCCACAACGCCGACGGGCTGACACCCGGCAGTGCCGAGCTGTCGTACGTGCGCGAGATCGCAACGGTCACCCTCGCACCCGCTGCGTTCGTGCTGTTCTGCGTCGTGATCGTCAGCGCTTGGTCGAACGCGGTGAACTTCACCGACGGCCTCGACGGGCTGGCCGCCGGGGCGATGGCGATGGTGTGCGCGGCCTATGTGCTGATCACGTTCTGGCAGTTCCGCAACGCCTGCGCGAACAGTCCCGGCCTTGGCTGCTACAACGTCCGCGATCCGCTGGACCTAGCGATCATCGCGGCGGCGACGGCCGGGGCGTGTATCGGCTTTCTGTGGTGGAACGCCGCGCCGGCCAAGATCTTCATGGGCGACACCGGCTCGCTGGCGCTGGGCGGCATCATCGCCGGACTGTCGGTGGCCAGCCGCACCGAAATGCTGGCGGTCGTGCTCGGTGCGCTGTTCGTCGCCGAGGTGACCTCGGTTGTCGTGCAGATCATGGCGTTTCGAACCACCGGGCGCCGGGTGTTCCGGATGGCGCCGTTCCACCACCATTTCGAGCTTGTCGGCTGGGCCGAGACGACGGTCATCATCCGGTTCTGGCTGCTCACGGCGATCGCCTGCGGTCTCGGCGTGGCGCTCTTCTACAGCGAGTGGCTGACCACCGTCGGAGCCTGACGTGGACCTCTCGGGAGCCGCCGTCCTTGTCGCCGGTGCCAGGGTCACCGGTCGCGCCCTGCTTGCCGCGCTGACGCCGCTCGGTGCGCGTACCACGGTCACCGACGACAGCCCGTCCGCGCTGCAGACCTACGCGCAGAACGGTGTCGCGGTGATCGACTCCGCCAACGCCGTCGCGACCATCAGCGATTACGACCTCGTCGTCACCAGCCCCGGATTTCCGCCCACCGCGCCGGTCCTTGCCGCAGCCGCAGCGGCCGGCGTGCCGATTTGGGGCGATATCGAATTGGCTTGGCGGCTGGACAATTCCGGCCGCTACGGGCCGCCACGGCGCTGGCTCGTGGTGACCGGCACCAACGGCAAGACCACCACGACGTCGATGCTGCACGCGATGCTGGTCGCCGCCGGTCGTCGCGCCCTGCTGTGCGGCAACATCGGCGATCCCGTGCTCGACGTCCTGGATCAGCCCGCCGAGCTGCTGGCCGTCGAGCTGTCGAGCTTCCAGCTGCACTGGGCGCCGTCGCTGCGCCCGGAGGCAGGCGTCGTGCTCAATGTCGCCGAGGATCACCTCGACTGGCACGGCACGATGGACGCCTACGCCCGCGACAAGGCCCGTGTGCTGGACGGCAGGGTGGCCGTCGTCGGGCTCGACGACCCGGTCGCCGCGGGCCTGCTGTCCACCGCCACCGCGCCCGTGCGGGTCGGCTTCCGGCTCGGCCAGCCCGCGCCCGGCGAGCTCGGTGTCCGCGACGGCGTGCTCGTCGACAACGCGTTCGGCGAACAGGTGGCGCTTGCGGAGGCGGCGTCGATCCCGGTGGCAGGTCCGGTGGGGGTGCTCGATGCGCTGGCCGCGGCCGCACTGGCGCGCGCCGTGGATGTGCCGCCGCAGGCCATTGCCGACGCGCTGGCGGGTTTCCGGGTGGGCAGGCACCGCGCCGAAGTGGTCGACGTCGTCGACGGCGTCACATATGTGGACGACTCGAAGGCAACGAACCCGCACGCGGCGCAGGCATCGATCACCGCATACCCCAGGGTGGTGTGGATCGCCGGCGGTCTGCTCAAGGGCGCGTCGGTCGACGAACTGGTGACTGCGGTGGCGAATCGCCTGGTCGGAGCGGTGTTGATCGGCCGCGACCGGTCCATCATCCGCGATGCGTTATCGCGACACGCCCCGGATGTCCCCGTAGTCGAGCTTGTGACGGGGGAGGATTCTGGGGTGCAAGGGACAATTGAGTCAAGTGAGTCAATTGGTAATCATGTGACTCGAGTGATCGACGGGGGCGAGCGGTCGGTCGGCGACGCGGTCATGGCGACCGTCGTTGACGTCGCGCGCGGTCTGGCCGGTCACGGCGACACCGTGCTGCTGGCCCCGGCCGGTGCGTCCTTCGACCAGTTCAGCGGCTACGGCCAGCGCGGCGATGCGTTCGCCTCGGCCGTATCTGCACTGACCCGGTAGCAGGCCGTGAGCAACATCCTGACCCGGTTGCGGCACCGGAGGACCAAGTCCGCCGACGACACCGCCACCGAGGTCGTCGCCAGCGGGCCCCGCACCCGGTTCGGCGCGTGGCTTGGCCGGCCGATGACGTCGTTTCACCTGATCATCGCCATCACCGCGCTGCTCATCATGCTGGGTCTGACCATGGTGCTGTCCGCGTCAGGGGTGCACTCGTACTACGAGAACGGTTCGCCGTGGGCGATCTTCGGCAGGCAGGTGCTGTGGACGGTGGTCGGGCTGCTCGCGTTCTACATCGCGCTGCGCATGCCCGTGCAACTGATGCGCAGCATGGCGTTCAGCGGGTTCGCCCTCACCATCGTCATGCTGGTCTTGGTGCTGATCCCGGGAATCGGCAAGGAAGCCAACGGTTCTCGCGGCTGGTTCGTGATCGCCGGATTCTCCATGCAGCCCTCCGAACTGGCGAAGATCGCGTTCGCGATCTGGGGTGCGCACCTGCTGGCCGCCAGGCGCTTGGAGCGGGCGTCGCTGCGGGAGATGCTCATCCCGCTCGTGCCCGCCGCCGTGATCGCGCTGGCGCTGATCGTCGCCCAGCCCGACCTCGGGCAGACGGTGTCGCTTGGCATCATCCTGCTCGGCCTGCTGTGGTATGCCGGCCTGCCCCTGCGGGTGTTCGCGAGCTCGCTGGTCGCCGTCGTAGCATCGGCGGCCGTGCTTGCGGTCTCCGAGGGCTACCGATCCGATCGCGTGCAGTCATGGCTCAACCCAGGTGCCGACATCCAGGGCTCCGGCTACCAGGCCCGCCAGGCCCGGTTCGCGCTGGCCAATGGCGGCGTGTTCGGTGACGGGCTTGGGCAGAGCACCGCCAAGTGGAACTACCTGCCCAACGCCCACAACGACTTCATCTTCGCCATCATCGGCGAGGAGCTCGGCTTCGTCGGCGCCGTCGGGCTGCTGTGCCTGTTCGGCCTTTTCGCCTACACCGGGATGCGGATCGCGCGTCGCTCCGCCGACCCGTTCCTGCGGCTGCTCACCGCGACCGCGACGCTGTGGGTGATGGGCCAGGTGTTCATCAACGTCGGTTATGTGGTCGGGCTGCTGCCGGTGACGGGCCTGCAGCTGCCGCTGATCTCGGCGGGCGGGACTTCAACGGCGACAACGCTTTTGATTATCGGCATCATGGCGAACGCGGCGCGTCACGAACCCGAGGCGGTGGCCGCGCTGCGGGCAGGGCGCGATGACCGGGTCAATCGGCTGCTGCGACTGCCGATGCCGGAGCCCTATATGCCGACCCGCACCGAGGCGCTGCGCGACCGGTTGCGGTCCCGTCCGGCCGGGCCACCCGCCACGCCCGCCCGCAAGCCAGACCGCAAGGCCGTCACAGACAAGAGGCGCAAACCCCATCCGGCCGACCGGCAGGTGCGGCGCTCAGGGCATCATGGAGGCGGCCGAAAACAGAGCGGCCGTCGGGCTCGCACTTTGGAAGGTCAGCGTTACGGGTGAGTAGGTCGGGACCCCCTGGGGGCGAGCGCTGGGGGCACCTCCCGCCCGAAGGGCAGGGGGACGACCGGGGGGTTTCTGTCGTCCTCGCAGGCGGCGGCACAGCGGGGCACGTCGAACCAGCAATGGCCGTTGCCGACGCCCTGACCGCGCTCGACAAGGATGTGCGGATCACCGCGTTGGGCACCAAGCGCGGGCTGGAGACCCGGCTGGTGCCCGAACGCGGCTATCACCTCGAGCTGATCACGCCGGTGCCGCTGCCCCGCAAGCCGTCGGGTGACCTGATGCGGCTGCCGCTGCGGGTGCGGCGGGCCGTCCGGCAGACCCGTGCGGTGCTCGACGACGTCGACGCAGACGTGGTCATCGGGTTCGGCGGGTACGTCGCGCTGCCTGCGTACCTGGCGGCGCGGGGCGGACCGTTTCGGCGTCGCCGCATACCTGTGGTGGTTCACGAGGCCAATGCGACCGCGGGCTGGGCGAACCGGGTCGGCGCGCGATCGGCAAGCCGCGTGCTGTCGGCGGTCCCCGACCCCGGGCTGCGCCGGGTCGAGGTCGTCGGGGTGCCGGTGCGCGCCGCGATCACCTCGCTGGACCGGATGGCGTTACGCGGGCAGGCCCGGGCACACTTCGGGTTCGCCGACGACGCAAAGGTGTTGCTGGTGTTCGGCGGCTCGCAGGGCGCGCAGTCGATCAACCGAGCCGTCGCCGCGGCCGCTAAAGACCTTGCCGTGGCCGGTATTTCGGTGCTGCACGCCCACGGGCCGAAGAACACCCTCGACCTTCGCGAGCCGGCCGACGGTGATCCGCCTTATGTCGCCGTGCCGTATCTGGACCGGATGGACCTGGCGTACGCCGCCGCGGATCTGGCCGTCTGCCGGTCGGGTGCGATGACGGTGGCCGAGGTGACAGACGTCGGCCTTCCCGCGGTCTATGTGCCGCTGCCGATCGGCAACGGCGAGCAGCGGCTCAACGCGCTGCCTGTTGTCACCGCAGGCGGCGGTCTCGTCATCGACGACGCCGATCTGACGCCGTCCTTCGTCGCCGACACGGCCGCGCGCCTGCTCAACGACGCGGGCCGGCTGCAGGCGATGACGGCGGCCGCAGCGCTGGCGGGGCACAGGGATGCCGCGCAGCGCGTCGCCGAGGTCGCGCTGGACGTCGCACACAGCTCCCGCAACGACCGAAAACGGCTGCGGTGAACGCGAAGTCTCCGGAGCCGGAAGGCCGGCGACATGGGACTCCGGACCCGGAAGGCCTGCGACAACCAACCTTGCCGGACGAGCTGCTACGGGTGCATATGGTCGGCATCGGGGGAGCAGGTATGTCGGGCATCGCCCGCATCCTGCTGGACCGCGGTGGCCTGGTATCGGGTTCGGACGCCAAGGAATCGCGCGGCGTGGAGGCGTTGCGCGCCCGCGGTGCGTCGATCCGTATCGGCCACGACGAGTCGTCACTGGACCTGCTGCCCGGCGGGCCGACCGCGGTGGTGACCACCCACGCCGCCATTCCCAAGACCAACCCCGAACTGGTGGAGGCGCGTCGCCGCGGCATCCCGGTGATCCTGCGGCCGGTGGTGCTGGCCAAGTTGATGGCCGGACACACCACGCTGATGGTCACCGGCACCCACGGCAAGACCACCACCACGTCGATGCTCATCGTCGCGTTGCAGCACAGCGGTTTTGACCCGTCGTTCGCGGTGGGTGGCGATCTCGGCGAGGCGGGCACCAATGCTCACCACGGCAGCGGGGACTGTTTCGTCGCCGAGGCCGACGAGAGTGACGGGTCGCTGCTGGAGTACACCGCCGATGTGGCCGTGGTGACCAATATCGAGGCCGATCACCTGGACTTCTTCGGCAGCGCCGAGGCGTATGTCGCCGTGTTCGACGGCTTCGTCGAGCGGCTGAAACCCGGTGGTGCGCTGGTAGTTTGCACCGACGACGCTGGCGCTGCGGGACTCGCCGAGCGCACCGCCGCACTGGGCTTCCGGGTGCTGCGCTACGGGAGCGATCGGAGCCGGCCGCTGGCAGCCACTCTTGTGGACTGGGTGCAGCAGGGCACCGGCGCGGTTGCCCACATCCAGCTCGACGGCGAAGTGCACCCGCGGGTGATGCGGCTCGCGGTGCCCGGCAGGCACATGGCGCTCAACGCGCTTGGCGCGCTGCTTGCCGCGATCGACATCGGCGCGCAGCCCGACACCGTGCTCGACGGCCTCGCGGGTTTCGAGGGCGTGCGGCGGCGCTTCGAGCTGGTGGGCACCACCAACGGCGTGCGGGTCTTCGACGATTACGCCCACCATCCGACCGAGGTGCGTGCCACGCTGACCGCCGTGCGGGCCGTGGCCGAGCAGGGCGACCCTGGCTTTGCAGGCCGGTCCATCGTGGTGTTCCAACCTCACTTGTATTCGCGGACAAAGACTTTCGCGCGCGAATTCGGGCAGGCGCTCAGCGAGGCCGACGAGGTGTTCGTGCTCGACGTATATGCGGCGCGCGAACAACCGATGGCCGGGGTGAGCGGGGCGATGATCGCCGACCACGTCAGCGTTCCGGTGACCTATGTGCCTGACTTTTCGGCGGTGGCCGAACGGGTGGCAGCGGCCGCCAACCCTGGCGACGTCGTGGTGACCATGGGTGCCGGTGACGTCACGATGCTCGGCGCGGAAATCCGCGCGGCGCTGCAGGTGAAGGCCAACCGCAGCGCGCCGGGTCGACCGGGGACGGCATTGCGATGACCGAGCCGACCGACGCGAACACCGGCGAAGACGAGGCCCCGCAGGAAGAACCGCCGCCACCCGAGGCCGCCGCCGACTACGAGGGGCCGCGACGGCGGGCGCGGCGGGAACGTGAAGAGCGCCGCGCCGCCCAGGCCCGCGCCACCGCGATCGAAGACGCCCGCCGAGAGGCCAAGCGCCGGGCCGTGGGCGGGCCGCAGGAAGAAACGAAAAGGCTTGGCCGCAGGGCGGTTCGGGGCCTCAAGGTGCTGATGTGGTCGGCGCTGGTCAGCGTCGTGGTGGTCGGGCTTGGCCTGCTGCTGTATTTCACGCCGATCATGTCCGCGCGCAACATCGTGGTGGTCGGGCTTGGCGCGGTGACGCAGGACGACGTCATCGCCGCCGCCGCCGTCCCGCCCGGCACGCCGCTGCTGCAGGTCGACACCGACGCCGTCGCCGAACGCGTTGCGGCGATCCGGCGGGTGGCCACCGCGCGAGTGCAACGTCAGTACCCGTCGACGTTGCGCGTCACGGTCATCGAGCGGGTGCCCGTCGTCGTCAAGGACTACCCGGACGGTCCGCACCTGTTCGACAAGGACGGGGTGGATTTCGCGACCGCGCCGCCGCCGGGGGGCGTGCCCTACCTCGACGCCGACAACCCAGGGCCCAGCGACGCGCCGACCAAGGCCGCGCTGCAGGTGATGACGGCACTGCGCCCCGAGGTCGCCGGACAGGTCGGCCGTATCGCGGCGCCGTCGGTCGCCGCCATCACGCTGACCTTGACCGATGGCCGGGTGGTGGTGTGGGGGACCACCGACCGCACTGAGGAGAAGGCGCTCAAACTGGGCGCGCTGCTCACCCAGCCGGGCCAGACCTACGATGTCTCAAGCCCAGATTTGCCGACGGTCAAATAGGAACCCGGTGGCGAAAACGCGGAAATTCTTGATGTACCCGTCGGCGCGCCTGCATGGCTAGCCCGTCCGGTCGCCCTACCGTTCTGGTTGCGCGGAACAACTTGACATAACTCTAAGCCTCTGGTTGAGGTTGAGAGTTTGCCAGAGGGTTCTGTGTGACGACAGGCAACCAGGGAGGAAGGCGATCGATGAGCCCCCCGCATAACTACCTCGCCGTTATCAAGGTGGTCGGCATCGGCGGTGGCGGCGTCAATGCCGTCAACCGCATGATCGAGCAGGGCCTCAAGGGCGTCGAGTTCATCGCGATCAACACCGACGCGCAGGCGCTGTTGATGAGCGACGCCGACGTCAAGCTCGACGTCGGACGCGACTCCACCCGCGGTCTCGGCGCTGGCGCCGACCCCGAGGTCGGTCGCAAGGCCTCCGAAGACGCCAAGGACGACATCGAGGAACTGCTGCGCGGGGCCGACATGGTGTTTGTCACCGCAGGCGAGGGCGGCGGCACCGGCACCGGCGGCGCGCCGGTCGTCGCGACCATCGCCCGCAAGCTCGGCGCGCTGACTGTCGGCGTGGTGACCCGACCGTTCTCGTTCGAGGGCAAGCGCAGAAGCAACCAGGCCGAGATCGGCATCACCTCGCTGCGGGAAAGCTGCGACACCCTCATCGTGATTCCGAACGACCGGCTGCTGCAGATGGGCGACGCCGAGGTGTCGTTGATGGACGCGTTCCGCAGCGCCGACGAGGTGCTGCTCAACGGCGTGCAGGGCATCACCGACCTGATCACCACTCCCGGTCTGATCAACGTCGACTTCGCCGACGTCAAGGGCATCATGAGCGGCGCGGGAACGGCGCTGATGGGCATCGGCGCGGCCCGCGGCGACGGCAGGGCGCTCAAGGCCGCGGAGATCGCGATCAACTCGCCGCTGCTCGAGGCCTCGATGGAAGGCGCCCAAGGCGTGCTGATGTCGATCGCCGGCGGCAGCGACCTTGGCCTGTTCGAGATCAACGAGGCCGCCTCGTTGGTGCAGGAGGCCGCGCACGTGGACGCCAACATCATCTTCGGCACCGTGATCGATGACTCGCTGGGCGATGAGGTCCGCGTCACGGTGATCGCTGCGGGATTTGACGCGAGCGGTCCTGGCCGCAAGCCGGTCGTTAGCGACCCCGGCGGGTCGATCACGCCGGGACGCGCGGGCAAGGTGACCTCGCCGTTGTTCGAGCCGGCCGACGCGGTGAGCGTGCCGGTGCACACCAACGGCGCGACGGTCAGCATCGGTGGCGACGACGACGACGATGTCGACGTGCCGCCATTCATGCGCCACTGAACCGCTCTCGCATACTGGGCGAGTGAGCGTTCGTATCCGTCGCGTGAGCACCACCCGCGCCGGCGGCGTCTCTTCGCCGCCGTTCGACACCTTCAATCTCGGCGACCACGTCGGCGACGACCCCGCGGCGGTCGCCGCGAACCGCAAACGGCTCACCGCCGCGCTCGGATTGGGTGAGGACGCGGTGGTGTGGATGAACCAAGTGCACGGCGATCACGTCGAGGTAGTCGACGGCCCGTTGGAAGCCGCGCCCGTCGAGAAAACCGACGCATTGGTCACTACCACGCCACGATTGGCTTTGGCGGTGGTATCCGCCGATTGCGTGCCGGTTTTAATGGGCGACGTCCGCGCTGGCGTGGTGGCGGCGGTTCACGCAGGCCGGGTCGGCGCGCAGAATGGTGTCGTCGCAAGGACGGTGGAGGCGATGCTGCGGCTCGGCGCGCAAGCCGGCGACATCTCCGCCCTGTTGGGCCCTGCGGTCAGCGGACGCAACTACGAAGTGCCCGAGGAGATGGCGGCTGCGGTCGAGACGGCCCTGCCGGGCAGTCGGACGACGACCTCGCGGGGCACGCCCGGGTTGGACTTGAGAGCCGGAATCGCCAGGCAACTAACGGCTTTGGGCGTCACGGCCATCGATATCGACCCCAGGTGCACAGTGGACGACCGAAACCTGTTCAGTCATCGGCGCGACGCCCCCACCGGACGGCTGGCGTCATTGGTGTGGATGGAATGACCGCGGTGGCAAGCGCGCGTGAACGCGAACTGGCCGACGCGCTTTCGGCCGTTCGGGCCCGCCTCGTGCACGCCGCCGATGCCGCAGGCCGCAATGCCGATGAAATTGAATTACTGCCCATTACGAAATTCTTTCCGGCCGGCGATGTGCTGAATTTGCGGCGTTTAGGATGTCTGGAATTTGGCGAATCCCGCGAACAAGAAGCGGTGAATAAAAGCGCGCAAGTCGGTGCCGTGTTGGGCACTGAGCCCATTCGCTGGCACATGGTTGGGCGGATTCAGCGCAATAAGGCGCGGTCGATCGCGGGCTGGGCGTACGCGGTGCACTCGGTTGACAACGCCAAGGTGATCGCCGCGCTGGACCGCGCCGCCGGAGAAGCGCTGGAGCAAGGCCGCAGGGCCGAGCCGCTGCGGGTGTATCTCCAGCTGAGCCTGGACGGCGACGAGTCGCGGGGCGGACTGGACATCGGCCGGCCGGATTCGGTCGACGAGCTGTGCGCCGCCGTCGCGGCGGCCGACGGGTTGGAGTTCGTCGGGCTGATGGCCATCCCGCCGTTGGATGCCGATCCGGACGAAGCCTTCGCTCGCCTCAAAGAAGAGAAGGAGCGGGTGCAGAGGGCCTATGAGCGGCCCCTCGGGCTGTCCGCGGGCATGTCCAGCGACCTCGAAAGCGCGGTCAAACACGGTTCGACGTGTGTGCGTGTCGGTACCGCGCTATTGGGGCAGCGACCGCTAACGTCACCATGAGTAGTCACTCCAGTCACACCTTCATCACAGACACCACCACTCCAGGAAGTCGAGAAGGGTCCCGCCGATGAGCACACTGCACAAGGTCAAGGCCTACTTCGGTATGGCGCCGATGGACGACTATGAGGACGAGTACTACGAGGACGACGACCGCAGCCCCTCGCGCGGTTATTCACGCCGGTCCCGAGAGGACCGCTTCGACGACGACGGGTACGGCCGCGACTACGACGAGCCGCCCTCCGGCTACCGCGGCGGATACCGCGACGAGGACCGTTTCGAACCGAGGCTGAGAGGCCCCCGCGACTTCGACAGGCCTGCCCCGCGGCTCGGCTCGCTGCGCGGCTCTACCCGCGGCGCGCTGGCCATGGACCCGAGAAGGATGGCGGCCCTGTTCGAAGAGGGCAGTCCGCTGGCGAAGATCACCACGCTGCGCCCGAAGGATTACGGCGAGGCCCGCACCATCGGTGAGCGGTTCCGCGACGGCACTCCGGTCATCATGGACCTGGTCACCATGGACAACGCCGACGCCAAGCGGCTGGTCGATTTCGCCGCCGGGCTCGCGTTCGCGCTGCGCGGTTCGTTCGACAAGGTCGCCACCAAGGTCTTCCTGCTCTCCCCGGCCGATATCGATGTCAGCGCCGAGGAGCGCCGCAGAATCGCCGAGGCCGGCTTCTACGCCTACCAGTAGCGCCGACTGCCGATAACACCGCCGGTCACACCGGCGGGTAGGCTGGCGGCGTCGCGCGGGCACTGTGGCTTTGAGCGACACCTGAC
>JAOPVX010000229.1 GCA_025965975.1 Mycobacterium sp.
TGCCCGACGTGGTCAAGCGGCTCGACGCCCTTATCGACGAATCAGGCCACCGCAACGAGAAGATCTACGGCATCGGGTTGAGCCTGCCGGGCACGGTCGACCGGGAGCGCGGGTGCAGCCTCGACTCGCCGATCATGAGCGGCTGGGATGGCGTGCCGCTGCCGCCGTACTTTGCCGAACTGACCGATGCGCCGGTGATTCTCGACAACGACGCCAATGTCATCGCGCTCGCCGAACGGCGCGGCGATCGCCAGGCCTTCGACGATCTGCTGGTGATCAAGGCGTCGACGGGTCTGGGTGCGGGCATCATCGCCGGCGGGGTTTTGCAGCGCGGGGCGGTGCAGGCGGCGGGCGAATTCGGCCACAACAAGACACCTGCGGCCGCCGGTCTGCCGTGCCGCTGCGGCGACACTGGCTGTCTGGAGGCCATCGCAGGCGGCTGGGCGCTGGTCCGCGCACTGCGGGCCGACGGCCGCACCGTCGGTCATATGCGCGACGTCGTCGAGCTGGCCAACAGCGGGGACGCCGACGCTCGCCGGATGATCCGCGACAGCGGCCGCCACGTCGGCGAAGTCCTTGCCGGCGCGGTGAATCTGCTCAACCCCGCAGTGCTGGTGGTGGCGGGGGATATGACGGGCGCCTATGACATCTTCGCGGCGGGTCTGCGAGAAACGTTGTACGGCAACGCAACTGCGTTGGCCACCCGGGCGCTGCAGGTGGTGCCGTCGACGTATGGCGACCGCTCCGCTGTCATCGGCAGCGCCGCGATGGTGCTCGATCACGTGCTGAGCCCCGCCGCGATCGACGCGTCGCTGGCCGCCACGCGGTCTAGACCTTGGCGATGACGCTTTCCGCGAACTTCTCCAGGTGACTGATCTTGGCGTCCAGCGGCTCGGCGTCCTGACCCATGATGTACGGGAGCCGGAATCCGACGATCACGTCGGTCACGCCCTTGTCTTCGAGCCGCTTGATGCCATCCAGGGTGAACGCGTCGCCCGAGATGACGTGGATCTCGAAGGGGCCGGTAAGGCCCTCTTCTTCGCGGATCTGGTTGAGCCGCTTGATCAATCGGTCGAGTTCGTCGGGCTGGCCGCCGCCGTGCATCCACCCGTCGCAGCGGGCCGCGCGCGCCAGTGCCGCCTCGGCGTGGCCGCCGACGAGGATCGGGATCGGCTTGGTCGGCGCTGGCGTCATTTTCGTCTTGGGGATGTCGTAGAACTCGCCATGGAATTCGAAGTACTCGCCGGACGTGAGCCCCTTGATGATCTCGATGCACTCGTCCATCCGGTTGCCGCGCCTCGCGAAGGGCACACCCATCAGCTCGTAGTCCTCCGGCCACGGGCTGGTGCCGACACCGAGCCCCAGCCGGTTGCCGAACAGCGCTGCCAGCGACCCGGCCTGCTTGGCCACCAGCGCTGGCGGGCGGATCGGCAGCTTGAGGACGAAGAAGTTGAACTTCAGCGTCGTGGTCACCGCGCAGAGCGCGCCTGCCATCACGAACGCCTCGACGAACGACTTGCCGTCGAGGAACTCGCGGCTGCCGTCCGGCGTGTACGGGTACTTCGAGTCGGACTCGTACGGGTAGGCGACGCTGTCGGGGATCGTCATCGCGTGGTAACCCGCGGCCTCGACGGCCTTTGCCAGCGGAATGTAGTACGTCGGATCCGTCATTGCCTCGGCGTAGGTGAAGCGCACCCGGCCATACTAGAACGTGTTCTAGTGAGACGGTTAAGGGCCGAGGTCGCGGAGTCACGCCCGGCCTGCAGATTGCGGCCCGTTAACCCGGCATGATGGCGTAGGTGCGCACCTGGCTCACCCGCAATGTGCGGGTGCTCTCCACCGTCTCGTTTCTTCAGGACACCGCCAGCGAGCTGCTCTACCCGCTGCTACCCATCTACCTCACCGCGGTGCTTGGCGCTCCCGCATCGGTGGTTGGCGCCGTCGAAGGCGCAGCCGAAGGTGCCGGGTCGCTGACGAAACTGGCGGCGGGTCCGCTGGGTGACCGGTTTGCGCGGCGGCCGCTGATCGCGACGGGCTACGGGATGGCGGCGCTGGGCAAGGTGATGGTCGCGGCGGCAACGGCCTGGCCCGGGGTGCTGGCCGGCCGTGTCGTCGACCGCCTTGGCAAGGGCATTCGCGGCGCACCGCGCGACGCACTGCTGGTCGTCGACGTCGACGACGCCGCGCGGGGGCGGGTGTTCGGGTTTCACCGCGCGATGGACACGCTGGGTGCCGTGGTTGGCCCGCTGCTCGGCTTTGCCGGCTACGAACTGCTCGACCACCAGATTGCGCCGCTGCTCTGGGTGGCGGTCGTGCCCGCGGTCTTGAGCGTCGCGCTGGTGTCCCTGGTGCGCGAGACCCGGCCGGTGCTGCCACGTGTGGAGCGGCGCGCGATGTTCGCGAGGGTTGGTGAGCTGCCGCGCCGCTACTGGCGGGTGACGGTGGTGTTGGTCCTGTTCGGGCTGGTGAACTTCCCCGACGCATTGCTGTTGTTGCGGCTCAACGAGATCGGCTTCTCGGTCGTCGAGGTGATCCTGGCTTACGTCATTTACAACGCGGTATATGCGATGGCGAGCTATCCCGCGGGGCTGCTGGCTGACCGCATTCCGCGTCCTGCGGTGTTCGGCGTTGGCCTGGTGTTCTTCGCGATCGGCTACACCGGACTGGGGTTGACGACCGACACGGCGGCCGCATGGCTGTTGATCGGTGCCTACGGCTTGTTCACCGGATGCACGGATGGCGTTGGCAAGGCATGGATTTCGTCATTGGTCGGCTCGGATCTACAGGCCAGCGCGCAGGGGGTGTTCCAGGGCGCCAGCGGTTTCGCGGTGTTGGCCGCGGGACTGTGGGCCGGGTTCCTGTGGGGTGCCGACGGCCGGCTGCCGCTCTTGATATCCGGAGTCGTCGGCGGTGTGTTCGCGGTGGGGTTGCTTGCCGCGGCCATCTACGGCAGGACGGGCACCGCCACCTCGACGTCGTCGAGCGCGAACGGCGGCGCGCCGACGCCGACGACCGAGTAGCCGCCCTGCGACGTGCGTTCGGTGATGCGGGCGGCGGCTGATCGGTTGCCGATGGTCACGGTGGCCGGCTGGGGAAGTTTGTCGGCACCGGGCAGCTGCTCGAGAATGGTCCCCTGCCAATGGTATTGACCGTCGAGCGGATCGAAGTAACCAGTCAAGCGGACACGGGCGTCGTGCCCGTCGTCGCCGATGTGCACGGTGGCGCGGCCGTCGTACACCTCGTCCTCGACGGCGATGTGCGAACTAAGGTCGAACGCGGATCTGATGTGTCTGGCGACGCGGCGCCAGTGAATGTGTCTGGATCGACCGGAGCGCTTACGCTCGTGGAAGTAGCGCTGGGTGCTGTATCGCACCTCGATCCGGGTGGCCCCGGTGTCGGCCATGGCCTGCAAGCACTTGGCGATGTAACTCTTTTGCGCTGCAGCGTCCGGACCCGTGATCAGGAAGTAGTTCGGTGAGCCGTGCACAGCAACACCGAGATACGGCTCGAGACCGAGAACGTCGGGGCCGCGGTCGCCGGGCACCCCACCGTCCGTCGCGATGAGCACTCGGGCGCGATGATGTTCGCCGGCGCTGGATTGCAGCGTCCAGGTGTGCGTGCGCTCGTCGAAGGCGGGATCGATCAGGCGGTCGAGTCTGTCGGCGTTGACGAAGGCGACATCGTCGATTTCGCTCACAGGAAGTGGCTGCGCTTCCAGAGCCGCCGCGCGATCGGGCCCATCAGGCCGACCTCCTCGAGAAACGCTGCCAGCGGAGCGAACCCGACGATCTGAACCTCGTGCCGATGGGCGCTGTTGCGCGCGGCACGGCGTGCTTCTCGGGCGTCGAGGCCGGTGCGGCGGTACGGCACCGGGTTGGTGAACAAGTAGCGGAAGAAGTAGCCGCCAACTCCGTTGAGGTTGGCCACCCACAACTTGTTGATCCGCCGCATGTGCGGGGCACGCTTGCGCAACCCGTCGCGGGCGAACTGGATGTGGCGGGCCTCCTCGGTGACGTGAATGCGCATGAGGCGCTGCACCATTGGCTGTAGATCGTCGTCGTCCATCATCTGGCGTTGCAGAGAGTCGAAGATCTCCTCGCCGATCAGTGCCGCCACCCACAACAGCGACCCCTTGAAGGTCAGCGGCAGCGCGTTGATGATGATCCGTTGATACAGCCTGGGCCGCACCGCTTTTGCGCCGACCCGCTCGATGGCCTTGCCGAACATCACCATGTGACGGGTCTCGTCGCCGAGCTCGGTCAGCTCGTAATGCGTGGCACGCGCGGTGGGGTCCTGATGCATCATCTTGCGCAACAGGGCCTGGTTGAGGATGTTCTCGAACCAGATGCCCGCCGAAAGCGTGTTGACGAACTCCTGCCGGGACAACTCGATGCGCTGGGCGCGCGTCATCTTGTCCCACAACGGTGTGCCGTACAGCGACACCGTCTTCGGTGGCAGGAAGAACTTGTCGGGGTCAAGCGGCGCGTCCCAGTCGATGTCGACGATCGGGGCGTAGGACTTCTTGACCGAGCCCTTCAGCAGGCGCTCGGAGAATTCTTCGCGACTTGCGGCGGCGCCGGTCTTTACCGAAGCGGTCATCGCTGACATCCCTTCGTTCGCTGTCATGTAGAAGGTAGGTACCAGAGGCCGAAGATGTCAATACCCCTGGTACCGGGTACTTTCGGTATTGCCTGGTCAGAGGGCCGGATGGCGTCCCGCGACGGTGGATGTCGCATACTCGCACCGTGACTCGGCGCATCCACGTGATCGGTATCGGCGCAGGCGATCCGGACTATGTGACGGCACAGGCCGCCGCGGCGCTCAACGACACCCAGGTGTTCTTCGCGATGAACAAGGCGCCCAACAAAGGCGCGGGAAAGGACGACCTGATAGAACTGCGGCGGCAGATCTGCCGGCGCTTCATCCGCGATCCCGGCTACCGGTTCGTCGAGCTGCCCGACCCGCCGCGGGCCACAACCGGCGACTA
>JAOPVX010000264.1 GCA_025965975.1 Mycobacterium sp.
ACCTACTTCTGCGGCGAAATGGGGTTCTGGTGTCCGAAGGAATGAAGCTGGTTGACCGTGTTTCGGCGATCAACTGGAACCGCCTGCAGGACGAAAAAGACGCCGAGGTGTGGGACCGGTTGACCGGCAATTTCTGGTTGCCCGAGAAGGTGCCGGTGTCCAACGACATCCCGTCCTGGAACACGCTGACCGCCCATGAGAAGCAACTGACCATGCGCGTGTTCACCGGCCTGACGCTGCTGGACACGATCCAGGGCACCGTCGGTGCGGTCAGCCTGATCCCCGACGCGCTGACCCCGCACGAGGAAGCGGTCTACACCAACATCGCGTTCATGGAGTCCGTGCACGCGCGCAGCTACAGCAACATCTTTTCCACGCTGTGCTCCACCGCCGAGATCGACGATGCGTTCCGTTGGTCGGAGGAGAACCCCAACCTCCAGCGCAAGGCCGAGATCGTCATGCAGTACTACAAGGGCGACGAGCCGCTCAAGCGCAAGGTGGCCTCCACACTGCTGGAGAGCTTCCTGTTCTACTCGGGCTTCTACCTGCCGATGTACTGGTCGAGCCGCGCGAAGCTGACGAACACCGCCGACATGATCCGGCTGATCATCCGAGACGAGGCCGTGCACGGCTACTACATCGGCTACAAGTACCAGCGGGGGCTGGCGCTGGAGGACGACGCCCGCAAGGCCGAGCTCAAGGACTACACCTACGAGCTGCTCTTCGAGCTCTACGACAACGAGGTCGAGTACACCCAGGACCTCTACGACGAGGTCGGACTGACCGAGGACGTCAAGAAGTTCCTGCGCTACAACGCGAATAAGGCGCTGATGAACCTCGGCTACGAGGCGCTGTTCCCGCGCGACGAGACCGACGTGAATCCGGCGATCCTGTCGGCACTCTCACCCAACGCAGACGAGAACCACGACTTCTTCTCGGGTTCGGGGTCGTCGTATGTCATCGGCAAGGCCGTCAACACCGAAGACGAGGACTGGGACTTCTGACTCGCGGGTCAGCGGCCCAACCGTCCGGTCAGCTCGCCGGGCCAGCGGCCTATCGGTGGGTCGGCTCGCCACCCCGCGCCCACATTTTGCCCACATTTTCAGATAACTTCGCGTCATGTAGAGCCACGGCGACGGCCTCGAGTGTCGTCATCAAACAGGTCCGCGTAGATGTCCAACGTCATCGCCGCCGATGCGTGCCCCAGCATCTTCTGAACGGCCTTGACGTTCGCCCCTGCCGATACAGCGAGACTGGCGGCGGTGTGGCGCAGATCGTGCGGCGTGGTGCGCGGAACCTTGGGTTCTGCGACGGCCTTCGCGAACCACCCTGACTCGGGATGCGGGCGCCGCAGGTGCCTGCCGTCGTCGCCGGGGGAAAAGCAGATCGTCGCGGCTGCGGCGCCCCCGCACTGGCGGGCCAGATAGGTCAGCAAGAACTCGGGCAGCGGCACAGTGCGCTGCTTGTGCGCCTTCGGGGTGCCGACGAATACCTGTGTGCCCGACTGGACCGCGTTCTCAGAGATGGATGCCCGCCGGCGGCCTGCGTTTCACGAGGTCAATATTTGGGACCCGGCCGACTGGCTGCTGACTAGACAGACCTTCAATCTAGTTCGATTCGGCTAACCCTGCATCCGGATAGCCTGGAAGCGCGCGGTCCAGTAGGCTCTGCGCCAAAGGTAATTAGCTGCCCGTCTGGAGCGGAAAGCAAAGGAAGGCACACATGTTGATGCGCACCACCATCATTGCTGGGGGGCTCTTAGGACTCGGCATCATCACGGCTGCGCCGGCGATGGCCGGACCAGGTATGGCCGTCAGTTGCTCCCCACCGTCGATATGCCCCGTCATCACCACCTGGCAAAATGGACTGGCGCAGGCCGGCAGCGTCTGGGCGGGCGCACCCGCGCAGGTCGGCAGCGTCTGGGCGGGCGCACCCGGGCAGGTCGCCAGCGTCTGGGCGGGCGCACCCGCGCAGGTCGCCAAGGTCTGGCACGACGCGACGGTGGGCCCTTAGTTCCGCGCTCCCCGACGGTTCAGCGCCCGATGGCCTCGAGGCTATAGTCCAGAACCTCAAGCCCTGACCCCCAGGCGAAACCGCCGACGTAGGCACACCGGTGTTACGGAAACCTGCGGTGATCCTGACGACTGTCCCGTTCCCTGGAAAGCGGCACCGGCAGGTCCCAGGTTCAAATCCCTTCAGTCGTCGTCACCAACAGTTCTTCGGTGCTGAACGGCCGAAGGCCGTCCGTGCGGTCGGCGAAGTAGCGCTGCGTGTAGTCGGCGGCTGTCACATGCCGCGCCGTCGCGAAGCCGGCATCGCGAGCCATTGCCAGGATTTCGTCCGGCGCGTAGTAGCTGATGAACGGCGTGCCCGAAGCGCGAGCGGCGGCGTCCGTCGCTCGGTGCATGGCTTGCTCTGCGGGTTCGACGAGTTCCAGCGGCTTCATGAACGTCATCGCCAGCGTGGAACCCGGTGCCAGCGCGGCGCTTTGGCGCAGCGTGGCCGCAGTTGCCTCCCTGGTGAGGTACATCGACACGCCAAGTGACGCCACGACGGCCGGTATGTTCGCGCCAAAGCGGTTGGCCAGCAACCCGTCCCACCACGAGTCCGTTTCAAAGTCGACCGGCACCAACCGTAGCCACTCGGGAATGCCGAAGCCGAGTTCAACGAGGCGCTGGCGCTTCCACGCCTGGGGTCCGGGTCGGTCTATCTCGAATACCGTGATTCGCGATGCGATTTCGGGCCTGCGCTGGGCGAAGGTGTCCAGACCCGCGCCGAGCAGAACGTACTGTCCGACACCGTGGTCGGCTTGTTCGATGACCAGATCCTCGATGAATCGGGCCCGTCCCACGATCGACGCGCGGACGCCCGGCGCGGCGTATTCGTTCATGTCGGGCCGCTGGCGCCAATTGGTGTCGGGCGCGGCCAGTTGCAGGCCGATCCGGTCATGGAGGACGTGTGGCGGCGCGTCGACCTCCAGATGCAGCGCGCGCCAAAGGGCGGTGCGGACCGCGGTGCTGTCGGGTGTTGCGGTTGCATGGCTCATTTCTTCGGCGCCTGCAGTTTCCACTCGCGGCCATCGGGGTCGCGAACCGTCATCAGCCTTGTGCCCCAATGGGTGTCCTCCCATCCGCTGACGACCTAGAGGGAGGCGCCGAGCTCGAACGCGTCGGCATCGGCCACGCTCAACACGAGGTGTCTGCACGTGGGCTCTGTCTCGGGGACCTCAGCGATGAACAGATAGGGGCTGTCGCCGCGGCGCAGTTGTCCGGAGTTGTGGTCCGTCGCGAACTCGATTTCATAGCCGAGGCCCTGAAAGAACTTGGCCGACTTGCCCCAGTTGTGAGTCTCCAGAAACACGGCCTCGATGCCCTCGGTCGTCATTCAGCTCTCCTTCTTCGATTGCATGCCGTGGGTGTCGAGGTAGGCCCGCAGCGCATCGGCCACCAGCGCCGACAGTGATGACTCCGTCTCGATCGCATGGTGTTTGACCCGCCTGATCAGGCCGACCGGCAGGTAGACGTTGAACTGCTTGAGGTCGTCGTCGCCCACATCCGCGATGCTAGCATGCTAGTAATCTAGCGATATCGGCCGCGGACGTTCGGCGACGCCATCACCGCGCTGGCAGCTTGAGTACGCGGAAGTTGCCCTCATCGAGGACGTAGACATCGCCCGCCGTGTCGACCGCCACCGTGGAGGGTTTGTTGAGGTCGGTCAACGGCAGCACGGTGGGGCTGCTCGCGTCCGGCGCCAGCTTCAGCACCCGGTTGGCGCCGAAGTCGGCGACGTAGACGTTGTCCACGATGTCCACGGCCACACCGGCGATCCGATTGAGGTCGGTGAACGGAAGCACGATCGGGCTGCTCACGCCCGGCGCCAACTTCAGCACCCGGTTGGCGCCCGAGTCGGAGACGTAGACGTTGCCCGCGGTGTCCACGGCCACACCGGCGATCTGATTGAGGTCAGTGAATGGCAACGCGGTCGGGCTGCTCACGCCCGGCGCCAACTTCAGCACCCGGTTTTCGAGGACGTCGGTGACGTAGAGGTTGCCTCCGTTGTCGACCGTCACATCGACGGGTTGGCCGATGTCTTTGAACGCCAGCGTGGTCAGGCGACTCGCTCCCGGCGCCTGCTTCCACACCTGGCCGTAGTAGTGGTCGAGGACGTAGACGTTGTCCGCGGTGTCCACCGCCAGGCCAGAGAGGTGGTTGATGTTGTCACCGAATGGCAGCACGACCTGCGACGAATAGGTCACTGGGCGTGAGGGATCGGTGGACGTGGGCGCAGCCGCGCTCCACAACTGCGAGGACATCACGGGTACCGACGGCGATTTGGTCGTCAGCGTTGTCCGGCTGGATGTCGAGCACCCCGCTGTGGACAGCGGCGCCGCGACGATCGCCGCCGTCACGGCTACGGCGATCAGAGGGCGTCGTTTCATCATTGGTCCTTAGGCCGGCGGCGGATAGCACTTGCCCGTCGGCCACTGCCAGACGTCGCGAATCGACTGTTGGATTGGGCAGCGCTGTTCACCCGCGGGAATGGGACCAAACCCGGCGGCGATCGGAACCCAGGTCGCTGCCGGATCCGCGGCTTTGTAGAACATCATGTAGCTGTTTTGGTCCTGCAGATTGATCGCGGCCTTTTCCGACTTTGGCCCGGCCAGGGCCGCCGCCGCCCAATAGGTGGGGTTAGTCCCGTTTGGCTCGTAGGCGTAGTAGGTCTTGCCAGGCCGCAATCCGCTGAACTCCGATGCGGGCCTGCCCGTCAGCACCGCCCCTGCCTGGACGAGCTCAGCGCGGACGTCATCGGTCATCGGCAGATTTACCGGCGTGTCGTCGGCGTGCGCAGGAGCAGCCAACCCGATCGTTGCCGCAGCAGTCGCCATCCACACCGCGGCGAGCACTGTGGTCTTGGTCGTTGTCATTGTGCGTGTCTCTTCTTCCGTCGGGTCGGCTGTTGTCGCCGGTCGCGTACAGACTGCGACGGAGGCCTTGACGATTTCTTGGCGTACTCTCCGCCTGGCCGAGGGGCTAGACACGAACAGACACAAAGGGCCCCGAACACGCGTGTCGGGGCCCGTTGCGTCTCGCGCTGTTAGGCGGGTTCCTCCGTCCGCTCATGGGAGTCCTCCATGACCGTGCGGCCGATCTCGGCATAGTTCGCCGGTTTGGCGAATCGCATCCACACCGCGTACACGAGACCGAGCACGAACACCGCCAGGATGATGTACGGGCCGGCCTTGAACACCAGCGAGTTGGCGGCATAGCCCGCGGCGAATGCGCGGTTGTCCCACAGCAGCCACACCACGTACAGCATCGCCACACCACCGATCACCGGAGCGATCAATGTGGTGATCACGTTGCCCGGGTGAGTCTTTCGCACCCAGAAGTACCAGATCACCGCCGCAGAGCAGATGGCCTGCACCAACAGGATCGCCGCCGTGCCGATTTGTGCCAGCAGGCCGTAGATGTTGGTGTTGGGCACCAGCGACGGGGTGTCGACCGGAACGCCGTTGGCGTTGGGCACCTGCACCGCGGTGAAACCGGCGAACAGCAGCACGATCACCAGCGTGATCACGGCCTGTACCGCCGAGGCGATGTACGGCGAGCCATGCTTGGGATGGGTGGCGCCGACGGTGGAACGCGCTGCGGTCGAGGGGATTTCGCGACCCAGTGCGTACAGGTAGCGCGACGCGGCGTTGTGGAAGGCCAGCGCGCAGGCGAACGATCCGATAACGAGCAGGATCTTGTAGACGTCGAGCAGGAAGGAGCCGAGGTTGGCCTGCACCAGCCCGAAGAACAGGTCAAGCGGCGAGGCGCTGATCGAGGTCTCGACGGACGTCTTCGCGCCGTTGCCCGCCAGCACCATCGCCGAGATGAATGTGTAGAACAGGCCCAGTCCGATCACCGCGATAAGCGTGGCCCGCGGGATGATCTTCTTCGGGTTGCGCGACTCCTCGCCATAGACGGCCGTCGTCTCAAAGCCGACCCACGACCAGAAGGCGAAAAACAACCCGATCGCCATCGACCCGGCTGCCGCGCCCGTGCCGAACGCGCCCGCGGGCAGGCTCTCGAAGGCCTTGTTCAGCAGCACCGTCTGGTTGAGCATCAACCCGTCCGGTCCGCCGCCCTTGAAGATCACGGAGAACGCAAGGGTCAATAGCACGAGCACCTCGGATATCAGGGTTACGCCGAGTACCGCCGCGGTCAGGCTGATCTGGAAGTGGCACAGCGCGGCGATGATCAGGATCGCGCCGATCGCGAATACCAGCCACGGGATGTTCACTCCGGCAATGGTGTTCACCGCGTCGTTGGCGAAGTACGCGCACCCGCCTATCAACGAACCCTCGAAGATCACATAGGCGAACGTGGCCAACAGCCCGCTGGCCATGCCCCAGATCTGGCCCAGCCCGTGGGAGATGAAGCCGTAGAACGCTCCGGTGGTGGTGATGTGTTTGGCCATCGCGACATAGCCGAGCGCGAACAGTGTCAGCGCGACCGTCGCGAACAAAAAGCCCGCCGGTGTACCAAGGCCATTGCCGAATCCCACCGCGATCGGCACGTTGCCGGTCATCGCCGTGATCGGCGCTGCATTGGCGACGGCCATGAAGATGACCGCGACGACGCCGACGGCGCCCCTCTTCAGGCCGGCCTGCGGGGCGGCGGTGGTCTCAACGGCTGCGGATTCAGTGGTCACCGCGGGCCTCCTGCTTCGGATAAGAGTGTGTGAGTGGCCCGCGGCGCTGCAGTCCGCAGTCAGCGTCGCATCCGTACGTCATCTCAACAACCGGAGGACACACGGCCGTAACAACTTTCGCGACCCGGGAAACTCGGCGGGTATGCGCCGCACGTCTGTTGGCGCAACGTCATCCGGGTTGTATGCGCTGGTAAACGACCGATGAATGACCGACGAACTGTGGAACCCGCTATGGCGTGGCCACTGCACAGCAACCACACTTGCAGCGTGACCGCCACGTCGCTTCTGCACTCGATCCTGGACTGGCTACGTGCCGGCTACCCCGAAGGTGTTCCCGGACCCGACCGGGTTCCGCTGTTGGCGCTGCTGCGCGCCACCCCGTTGACCGAGGAACAGATCAAAGAGGTGGTGCGCAACATCACCGCCGACGGTTCGGCCGATGCGGCCGATGGCGAGATCGGCGAGGACGAGATCGCCGCGTTCATCAAAGATGTTTCACATCACGACGCCGGTCCGGACAACGTCCAACGGGTCGCCGCCAAGCTGGCCGCGGCCGGGTGGCCGCTGACCGGCGTAGGCGACGGCTCCGCCTAGCGGGACCTACCGAAGCGAAGCGGTATCGATGACGAAGCGGTACCGCACGTCGCTGGCAAGCACGCGCTCATAGGCCTCGTTGACGTAATCCGGCTGGATGACCTCGATCTCGGGGCGCACGTCGTGCTCGGCGCAGAAATCCAGCATCTCCTGCGTCTCGGGGATGCCGCCGATCATCGATCCGGCCAGGCTGCGCCGCATGCCGCCCAGCGGGAAGAACGGCACCTCGAGCGGATGCTCGGGCGCGCCCAGTTCGACGAGTGTGCCGTCGGTGGCCAGCAGGCCCAGGTAGGCGCCCAGTTCCAGGTTGGCCGACACGGTGTTCAGGATCAGATCGAAGCTGCCTGCCAGCTTGGTGAAGGTGTCCGGGTCGCTGGTCGCGTAGTACTCGTCGGCGCCTAGGCGCAGGCCGTCCTCCATCTTCTTCAGCGACTGGCTCAGCACCGTCACCTTGGCGCCCATGGCCTTGGCGAGCTTGACGCCCATGTGGCCGAGGCCGCCGAGGCCGATGACCGCGACGCGCTTGCCGGGACCGGCATTCCAGTGCCGCAGTGGCGAATACAGCGTGATGCCCGCGCAGAGCAGCGGCGCGGCGGCGTCGAGCGCGATGCTCTCGGGGATGCGCAGCACGTAGTTCTCGTCGACGACGATTGCCCCGCTATAGCCGCCATAAGTCTTCTCGCCGTCCTTGAGGACGGCGTTGTAGGTGCCGACCATGCCGGTGCCGGTGCAGTACTGCTCGAGACCGGCCTCGCAGTTGTCACACTCGCGGCAGGAGTCGACGAAGCAGCCGACGCCGACGTGGTCGCCGACCTTGTAGTTGGTCACCTCGGAACCGACGGCGGTGACGACACCGGCGATCTCGTGGCCCGGGACCACGGGGTAGAGCGGCTCGCCCCATTCGCCCTTGACGGTGTGGATGTCGGAATGACAGATGCCCGCGAAATGAATGTCGAACGCGACGTCGTGCGGGCCTACATCGCGGCGCGTGATCGTGGTCTTGGTCAGTGGTGCGGTGGCCGAAGTGGCGGCGTAGGCAGTAACGGTCGTCATGATGATCCTCTTTGTCGTCTTTATTGTGTGCGTCTCATTGCATGCGCCAAGAAGCTTAGCGAAGCTAACTGGAGTTGCCGCGACGGTGCGGCCCATCGGACACAACGGCCGGGGTGGCGGCGGCCATTCCCGGTTTGAGCTGTGAATTCGATCCTAGAGCCCGGGAGCTCGCACCGCCGCGTTGAACGAGAAGCGCTCGTAGCTCGCCGCGCCGGCGTGCGTGTACGGGTCGCGCTCGACGATATCCTGCGCGTCCCCGGCGCTCATGTCGGCCGTGATGAGCATGCCGCCGGACCCGTCCTCCTGGCGGCCCGCGAGCACCAGCCGGCCCGCCTCGGTCTCGGCCTTGAGGAATTCGAGATGCGCCGGACGGGTCTGCGCGACGACGTCGGGCGGTTGCAGGTACGTCGACTTCAGGACGTGGAACACCACCGCAGGTTAGTTGATCGGGGCGTTGATTTAGTTGATCGGGGCGTTGACCCACTTGAGATCGCCCAGCATGCCGCGCGCGGCGACGATGCCCTCACCCGTCTGCCACACCTCGTTGTTGACCGCGAACACCCGGTCGTCGCGGTTGGCCGACAACTTCTTCCACGCGTCGCTGTCGAGCACCGTCGGCGCGCGGTCCTTGGCCGTGGGCGATGCGAACGAGACGTAGACGATGTCGCCGTCGGCGATGGAGAAGTCGGGGGAGTTCTCCAAGTCGGTGTCGCTGATTCCGATCTCTATGTACGGCTTGTCGGTAAACCGTTGTGCCGCAGGGCGATCCACGCCGACTGCGGCCAGCACGCTGCCAGGGAAGTTATCCGCTCCGTACACCCTCATGGTGGTGTCGGTCAGCTGTACCACCGACGCCTGGAAGTGAGTGGCGTCATCGTCGGCGCCGGTCTTGTCGGCGGCCTGCTCGAACCCGTCGATCAGACCGTTGGCGGCGTCGAGGCGTCCTGTCGCTGCGCCAACGGCGCGCAGGTTGTCCTCCCACTTCGCGCCGGGCGCGCCGGTGAACACCGTAGGGGCGATGGCGGTCAGTTGCGGGTAGGCGTCCGGCGTCAACGCCTGAGAGCCCAGGATCAGGTCGGGGTTGGCCGCCTTGATGGCCTGCAAGTCCGGCTGGCTGCGGGTGCCTGCGCCCGGCACGTCGTGCACGACGCGACCGAGGTACGACGGCTGACTGGTCGAACCGTCGGGCAGCGCGGCGGCCACGATCCGCGACTGCAGGCCGAGCGCGCACAGCGCGTCGAGCTGGTCACCCGACAGCACCACGATGCGCTGCGGGTCGGCTCGCACGGTAGTCGTCCCCGCGGCATGCCGTACTTCCCGGTCCGGCGGTCCCGCATCGAGCGCAGCAGGGTCGGGCGGACACGATTCGTCGGGCCTGCGCTGATTGCCGAGCACGCCCGCGCCGGCGATCTTGGTGGTGCTGGTGATGACCGGCTGCTGGCCGGGGCTGGCCTGCGGGCTCTTCCCCAGCGAGCCGCACCCGCCGACCAGCGTGACAGCGACGGCTGTGCCGATGGCGGTGCCGGCGGCAACGAGGCGCACGCCGCGTCCGCTGATCAGCACGTCGCCGACGGTAACATCCGGGCTGTTCGGCACTGGTCAGGCCGCCAACCTCAGATGTCGCCGTGCGTTTACGACAGTTTGTAGGACCCAGGCTTACACGGGCGTTATTGAGAGATAGGATTCGTACGCGAACTCGTTGCGGTTTGTGCCGATGTACGTTGGTAGGACCTGT
>JAOPVX010000076.1 GCA_025965975.1 Mycobacterium sp.
AGCAGGAAATCGACGATTCCGCCCTCGGCGCCCAGTTCGTACGCGTCGTCCAGCAATACCTCCGCTTCGTCGAGGTGACCGTGTTCGTAGAGAAGCTCTCCCAACAATGATCCGGCGAGCTTTGCGACGTACGTTGGGCGTCCAGACGGCAACAGCGCGATCCGCATTGCGTGTCGCAGGTGCGCTTCGGCGCCGGCAACGTCGAGCTGCTCGTTCGCGGCGATAGCGGCAAAACAGTATCCGTAGCTAGCGCTGAGTGTCCCGGAGATCCGCTGATGATATTGGCGTCCCCACCTCTGCCAGCGCAGCGCGTCATCGAAGTCCAACACTCGAAGCGAACGAAATGAGGCGAGGTCGGCCGTGCGGCAGAGAATGAAGGGACGAAGCGAGTCGGCCCTGTCGACACAAGCCGCAACGGCGGTGTCGGTGGAGGCGTCGATGCGGTCCTGGAAGGCAGCGATTACCGCGCGAATCAGGTCCATTTCGGCCCGGAGGTCGCCAGCTTCGTCAGTCGGAACCGCGTCGATACTGGCCTCAGCCAACCCGAGCGCGTCCTGTACCGCCGCCAGGCGGCGAAGTACGACGTTTGCCCAAGCAAGGTGGACCTGCAGCCTCGGGCGCATGTCGGCGTGCTGCGCCGGCAGTTTGGCCGCAAGCCCGATCAACATGCTCATCTGGGACTGTTCGTTCAGATCCCCGGCGGCCTGCTCGACCGCATCGACCGCCTGCTGTGCGTCGCCAGCGAGGATCAGGTGATCGACGGCCTGGCTGAGCATCTGGTGATCGGTAAACCACTGCGCGGCTCTGCGGTGCAGTTCCGGTACGCGATCTTCTTCGTCGCGCTCGAGGCGGTGCAGAAGGTACTCGGCGAACAGGTGGTGGTATTGGAACCACGATCCTTCCGGATCGGTCCGCCGCAGAAAGAGATCACGTTTTTCGATCTCTTCGAGGACGCTTCGACTACGCCGGTTATCGGTGAGCGCAGTCGCCAATCCGGTGCAGATCTGTTTGGTGATGCAGGTCGACAGCAGGAAATCGAGTAGCTCCGGTTCGAGGCTGTCAAGGACGTTCGACGCCAAATACTCGCCCAGTGCTTCGTCCCGCCCGGACAGATGCTCGATGAGCGCGGCCGGATCGGCATGCTCACGAAGCGACAAGGATGCCAGCTGCAAGGCGGCGGCCCATCCGTCTGTGGATTCCTCGAGTTCGGCCACGTCGGCGGTCGTTAGGTCAAGCCCGCACTGATCGACCAGCAGCGCTTGGGATTCGGCCGTATCGAACTTGAGCACCGACGCGTCGATTTCTGCGAGCTCACCCTGAACTCGTAGCGTGCTGAGCGGTAGTCCGGTGTGGGTCCGGCTTGTGACAATCAAATGTAAATGATGGCAACAATTCTCGAGCAGATAGGCGAGAGCGTTCGTGGTTTCAGTATTGTCCACGCGATGCCAGTCCTCGAGCACCAACGCGAGGGTTTGTTTGTCCGAGTGCAGGCAATCGATCAAGGCGTTGAGGACATATTTCTGCGCGTTCTCCAAGTGTCCTTCTAATTCTTGCTGAAGCGTGTCGGCGAGATCTGGCATCGTGCGCCGAATCGCCTCAATCAGGTGGGCGAGAAACCAGACCGCGTTGTTGTCGTCGCTATCGATAGCCAGCCATGCGCCCTTCAGACCCTGTTGGGTAAGGATTTGGCCCCACTGCGCGGCCAGGGTGCTCTTCCCGTAGCCGGCGGGCGCGTGAATGAGGACCAGCTTTGGTCGTCTCCCCGAGCCGAGGCGGTCGAGGATTCGCTGCCTCGGCACCGTCGGGCGATTGAATGTCGGCGGTCGGAATCGTGTCGGGGCGCTCGGCGGGGTCTGTGTTCGCGAGATCGGGCCTGACGTGTCCGACCGTAATCCGAGTGCCGCCGAATACCCGATCGACACAGGGGTGCGGGCGTCGCGGGACGCTTCATCGGCGTAGGTCGCGGATGCCGGTAACTCCAGCGGAACCTCGGCGATGGTGAGCCCGATATGGGCGCCGGCGGCTCGCAGAGTCTCACCCAATGCTTCGGCAGAACTTGGGCGGCGTGCCGGATCGATATTCAACCCGAGCTCTAATGCCGAGCAGATCGGGTCCGGGACGCCTTTGGCGCGCAGATCGGGGATCGGACCCGCCGTCACGCGACGGACAAACGCAATGGGATTCTCGCCCTGTCGAAACGGGAATGGTGGGTCGCCGCTAATCAGTGCAAAGACCGTGGCCGCCAGACTGTAAACGTCCGCGGCTATCGACACGGGGCGACCCTCGAACAGCTCCGGCGCGATGTAGGGCGGGGACCCGACGATGATGTTCGCGGTCTCGCGGCTACCCGCGATGCGCGCAATGCCGAAGTCGGCAAGTTGGGGTTCCCCATAGGTGGTGAGCAGGACGTTGGGGGGCTTGACATCACGGTGAAGAACACCCGCACGGTGAGCGGTTTCCAGAGCGCCCGCCAGCCGCACCCCTACCGTCAGCGCCTCGCCGACCGCGAGCGGTCCATGACGCTTGATCCAGGAGCCCAGCGTGTCCCGCTTGTGGTAGGGCATCACGATGTATGGACGTCCGGTGAAGGTTTGGCCGCTATGCAGCACGGGCACGATGTTCGGGTGGCCCGAAACCCGTCCCATCGCCCGCTGCTCGCGCTCGAAGTGTTCGAGCTCGACGTCGTCCTGATCGGCACTGAGCACCTTGATCGCGACGACTCGGTCGAGTGACGGTTCCCTACACCGATAGACGACGCCGAACCCACCGCGCCCAATGGGCTCAGCATCGTGATAGCCGTCCGCCTCGAGCTCGGCGACGATGCCTGTAGCGAGGCTGCGTTGAGTGCTGTCGGGATTGCCCACCATTAGTCCACCCACACCCAAGCTGCACCGGCGGGATGGATCTGAGCCGAACGATAGCGCAAATGTTCCATTTGACCAGGTGTCAGCGTTCCCATACAGATGCCTTTGCTAGCTGTTTACCCTACTCCCGCCGGCCGGTAGCCGATCGGAAGTTTGTGGCTACGCCGCTGCAGCTAGTTCGGCGGATAGGCCGGCGGCGGGTACACGCCCCTCAGGATCCAGGGGAACCAGTTGATGCCGTATTCGATCTCGTCGCTGCCGTCGTAGTCCGGGTTGGGATCGAGCGCAGAATTCTCCGGGAGGACCACCGGAGGTGGAAGCCCTATTTGCGGTCCAAGCTGTGCGGTCTCGACTGGTACGTCGGGCTTCCCGTAGACGGCCACCACGACGGTGCGATCCAGACTGTTTTCCGACCACACTCCCATTTGGGTGTGGGCGCAGTCGGCCATGATGGCGAAATAGGCGGGGTTGTAATACCACTGGTTAATCAGCTCAACGCCGCTGATTGCCAACGCTGGATTGATCGCCACCGTTTCCGCCACTGTGCCCCGGTACCCGGCCGCCTCAGCCCGGCTTTGTGCGGTGGACCCGTCAGAGCCGATGTCCCCGTCGAGGTTTCGGTTGTTCAGCACATCATCGGTGTGCCGCTGGGCGGCGAGCTGCAACTGTGGATTGATCTTGACGTCGTTCGCGCAACCTGCCTGATGCTGGACGGTATAGACGTTGGCGACGACACCGTCGTTGAGCCGCTTGTTGTTGGGTACGAGCGTGTTGTTGTCGCCGTCGGCATGGGCGGCGGGCATGCCCAACACGAGGCCCGCAGCGACGACCGCCATGGCGGGCAGGGTCAGCGGCCGATAGTGCATGTCCGTCTCCTTTGTGTCAGGGGGTGACGCCCGGCGGCGACTGGTAGTGCGCTGCGGAGTTTCGCAACTGCCAGATCTGCGCCGGGCAGAGTTCGTTGACAGACTGCGAGATCAGATACGAGGCCTGGTAGTCATCGGAGGTGTTGAAGTCGGCCCTCACGTCGGCCATGACCTGTGGGAAGGCGCGACCGGCGGCCACCTTGTCGCAGATGCCGTACCCGTAGCTCAGTGCCGCGTCGGCGTTGGGGAAGTTGTAGCCGGGCCGCATATACACGTTGACCAGGTAGGCCACGGTGTCGGCGCGAGCGCAGGGAGTAGAGGCCATTGTCGCAGCACCAAACAACCCGGCACAGGCGAACAACACACCTGCTAGCTCCAGCGTGCGATGGGATACAAGTCGGTGCTGCATCATCGTCGGCTCTAGACGGGGTCGAATTGCGAGATCAGCCACCGGCCTTCGACCTTGTCGAGGGTGACCCGGACGCTGGATGCGGTGTTAGTCGGCGCGTCCTTTCCGACGATGACGGTCTGGTCTACGAACAGCAGGACGACGGCGTGGTTTTCGGTCGCCGACGTCGACGCGGCGGCCGGGACGGTCGCCACCGCAGAGATCTGTTTCTCCTTGGCTCCGGGGATGACCACGTCGTGGATCAGCGATTTATAGGAATCGAGGAACGTACCGGTCAGTCGGCCCTGCGCGGCCTCGAGGTCCTTCTGGACGGTGTCGGGCCGATACGACAGCAACGCGATTGTGCTGTCGGTGGCGGCCCGCACAGATTGCTCGCGGAACACATTGGCGTCTCGAACTGAGTTGTCCTGCCACTTCAGAAAGCCCGCGGCCAATGCCAGCAGCAGGGCCAGCCCGGGGAGCACCCCGTAGGCGATCATCCTCGACCAGCGGATGCGACGCCTCGAGGGCATCGGCTGGTCATCGCGATCTGATTCGCCGAGTGCCGCAATCGCTTCGGTTTCGTTGGTTTCCT
>JAOPVX010000308.1 GCA_025965975.1 Mycobacterium sp.
CTGCGCCCGCTGCGCGTCGCCGTCGACGCCGGCAACGGCATGGGCGGCCACACCACACCAGCCGTGCTTGGCGTGATCCCGTCAATCACGCTGCTGCCGTTGTACTTCGAACTCGACGGCACCTTCCAAAACCACGAGGCCAACCCGCTGGACTCGGCCAACCTCGTCGATCTGCAGGCCCACGTCGTCGAGACCGGGGCCGACATCGGATTGGCCTTCGACGGCGATGCCGACCGGTGTTTCGTCGTCGATGAAAAAGGGCATCCGGTTTCGCCGTCCGCAGTGACTGCGTTGGTTGCAGCGCGGGAACTGCACAGAGAGATCGGGGCAACGGTGATCTACAACCTGATCACCTCCCGCGCGGTACCGGAACTGGTCGCGGAGCGGGGTGGCACACCGGTGCGCGCGCGCGTCGGCCACTCCTACATCAAGGCGTTGATGGCCGACACCGGAGCGATTTTCGGCGGCGAACACTCCGCGCACTACTACTTCCGCGACTTCTGGGGCGCCGACTCCGGGATGCTGGCCGCCCTGCACGTGCTTGCCGCGCTCGGCGAACAGGAGCGGCCGCTGTCGGATCTGATGGCGGACTACCAACGCTACGAAGCCTCCGGCGAGATCAACTTCACCGTTACCGACGCCGAGGCGCGCGTCGATGCCGTGCTGAAGTCGTTCGGCACCCGCATCCACTCCATCGACCACCTCGACGGCGTGACCGTCGACCTCGGCGACGGCAGCTGGCTCAATCTGCGGATGTCCAACACCGAGCCGTTGCTTCGGCTCAACGTCGAGGCCCGCAGCACTGCAGAGGTTGACGAAATCGTCGGACACATCTCACAAATTGTCCAAGCCGAAATCGCCTCGGGCAGCGGGGCGGCCCCGTGAATGCCACGCAAGCCGCCGTCGATCTCGACGACGTGGAAGGCCTGCTCGCCGCCGACCGAGACGGTTTGCTGCGCGCGGCGTCGATGGCAGGTGCGCAGGTGCGCGCCACCGCAGCGGCGCTCGCCGAGGGGGACCTGGATGGGCTGAAGTCCGATCAGCCGCCGCGCACGGTCATCTGGGTGGCCGGGCGCGGTAACGCCGAGACGGCCGGGGCGATGCTTTCGGCGACGCTTGGCGGTTCGGTGGCCGCACCGATCGTCGTCGCGTCCGAGGTGCCGCCGTGGATCGGCGCGCTCGATGTCCTGATCCTCGCCGGCGACGACTCCGGCGACCCCGCCCTGGTGTCAGCCGCCGCGACCGGTGTGCGCCGCGGTGCGCGTATCGTCGTCGTCGCGCCCTACGAAGGGCCGCTGCGTGATGCGACGGCCGGCCGGTCCGTGTCGCTTGCGCCCCGCCTGTGGGTCCGTGACGACTTCAGACTGGCCCGCTACCTTGCGGCCGGGCTGGCCGTGTTGCAGGTGCTGGATCCTGGCCTGCAAGTGGACCTCGCCGCGCTGGCCGACGAGCTGGACGCCGAGGCGTTTCGCAACAGTGCCGGGCGCGAGCTGTTCACCAACCCCGCCAAGACGTTGGCCGAACGGATGTCGGGACGCGATGTCGTGCTGGCCGGCGACAACGCGGCCACGCTCGCCTTGGCCCGCCACGGCGCTGCCATCCTGCTGCGGATCGCTCACCAGGCGGTGGCCGCGGTCGGCCTGGCCGACGCCCTTGTGGCGGTGCACGACGGAATGGGTGGCCACGGGGCCGGACTGGCTGGAGCCGATCATGAAATGGCGATATTCCATGATGAGCAGATCGACGGCCCGCTGCCGCGGCGGGTCCGTACCTTCGTGTTGGCCACCGACGCCGAGCGGCCGGTCGTGGTCGCGCGGGTGAGCGGGCTCGACGGCGTCGACGTGATCAACTCCGAGGACGTACCGCAAGTGTCGGACGTGCCGCAAGCCGCGGTGGCGCCCGCCACCGGCCGGCCCGAACAACAACTGGCGATGCTGGCCGTGCGGCTGGAAATGACGGCCACCTACCTGCGACTGGTTCGAGGTTAAGCACGTGCACCTGCTACGGGGAGCGGTGCGGACCTATGCTTGGGGTTCGCGCACCGCGATTGCAGATTTTGCCGGACGACCAAGTCCCACACCGCATCCCGAGGCGGAGCTGTGGTTCGGGGCGCACCCTGGCGATCCGGCTTGGCTGGAGACCGACGAGGGCGAGCGGTCGCTGCTCGACGCGCTGCGAGATGATCCCGAAGGCCAGCTGGGCGCCGCCGTTCGGGGCCGCTTCGGCGACACCCTGCCGTTCTTGGTCAAGGTGCTCGCGGCCGACGAACCCTTGTCGCTGCAGGCGCATCCGAGCGCCGAGCAGGCGGTAGAGGGGTTCGCCCGAGAGGAAAAGCTGGGCCTCCCGGTCACGGCGCCGACTCGTAACTACCGCGACCGCAGCCACAAGCCCGAATTACTGGTCGCGCTGGGGCAATTCGAGGCGCTGGCCGGATTCCGGGCCGCGGCGAGCGCCGTCGAGTTGATGCACGCGCTGGCGGTCAGTGACCTCGACCCGTTCGTCAACCTGCTGTCCGATCAGTCCGACGCCGACGGTCTGCGGGCGCTGTTCACCACCTGGATCACCGCCCCGCAGCCCGACCTCGACGTGCTGGTGCCTGCGGTGATCGAGGGCGCGATCCATTACCTGCGGTCGGGAAAGAAGAAATTCGCGGCAGAGGCCAAGACCGTGCTCGAACTCGGCGAGCGATACCCCGGCGACGCCGGTGTGCTGGCCTCGCTGCTGCTGAACCGGATCAGCCTCAAGCCAGGGGAAGCCATCTACATGCCCGCGGGCAACCTGCACGCGTATCTGAACGGTATGGGTGTCGAGGTGATGGCCAACTCCGACAACGTGCTGCGCGGCGGGCTCACTCCCAAACACGTCGACGTGCCGGAATTGCTGCGTGTGCTCGACTTCACGCCCGCGACCGACGACGTCCTTCATCCCCGAATCACCAGGGACGGAACAGAACTCGTGTACAACACGCCGGCACCGGAGTTCGCGGTGTCTGTGTTGTGCATCGACGGCGAACATCAGGGCCATGAGATCGACGCGCCGACACGCCACGACGGACCGCAGATCCTGCTGTGCACCGAGGGTTCGACGGTAGTGCACGCCAAATCCACCGCGGTGACGCTGCAACGCGGAGCGGCGGCGTGGGTCGCCGCCGACGACGGGCCGATCCGGTTGGTCGCGCAGACTCCGACGAAGTTGTTCCGGGCCACCGTGGGAATCTAGGAAGGGACACCGATGTCGACGGCGGGTAGTACCAGGGCGATCCTGGCGGCTCTGCTTGCCAACGCCGGCATCGCCGTCGCCAAGTTCATCGGCTTCTTGATCACCGGCAGTTCCTCCATGCTGGCCGAATCGGTGCACTCGGTCGCCGACACGTCCAACCAGGGTCTGCTGCTGTGGGGGCAGCGCCAGGCCCGCAAGGAGGCCGACGCGTTACATCAGTTCGGGTATGGCCGCAGCCGATACTTCTACTCGTTCGTGGTGGCGTTGGTGTTGTTCACGCTCGGCTCGGTGTTCGCCCTCTACGAGGGCTACCACAAGATCAGCCACCCCGAGGGCCTCACCTCGCCGGTGGTGGCGATCGTGATCCTGGCGGTGGCAATTGGCCTGGAGACGTACAGCTTTCGCACCGCGATCGTGGAGTCGCGGCCGCTGAAGGGGCCCGGCGGCTGGTGGCGGTTCATCCGCACGTCGCGTAACCCTGAGCTGCCGGTGGTGCTGCTGGAAGACACAGGGGCGTTGGTCGGATTGGTCTTCGCACTGATGGGCGTCGGGCTCACGGTGCTCACCGGTGACCCGGTATGGGACGGCATCGGCACCGCCGCCATCGGCGCGCTGCTCGCCGTTATCGCGATCATCCTGATGGTCGAGATGCACAGCCTGCTCATCGGTGAGGGCGCCACCAAGCAGGAGGACGCGGCCATCCGCGCCGCGCTCGAGCAGACCGAGCACATCGAGCGCCTGATCCACCTTCGCACCCAGTACCTGGGTCCCGACGAGCTCCTGGTCGGCGCGAAGATCGCGTTGGCGCCCGAGACCGACTTAGCGACGGTGGCGGCCACCATCGACGCGGCCGAGGCCGCGGTTCGTGCGGCGGTGCCTGCGGCCAGGGTTATCTATTTGGAACCGGATCTGGATCGTGCGCTAACCGGCCGCGCATGAACAGCATCAGCACGTTTTCGGCGCGCCCATATTGCACGAGATCGACCCACACACTCCAGCACGGCGGTCCTTTCGCCCCGGCTCGCCGTCCGCCCGGTATCGCGGCATAGCCGCCGACGTCCGACCGAGCCAACCGGTCGAGAACGTCGGTGACGTCGCCGGCATCGACATCCGCGATGACGACCCACATGTCCGCCCAAACGCCGTTGTCCCGACCGCCGGGCGGCAGCCAGTACGCGATGTGGAACGTCGTCAGGTCCTCGAGCGGCCGGATCTGTGAGCTCATGATGGCCTCCGATCGCCCGGGCCTTCATTATTGCGCGGCTATCCCGTCGGCGCAGAAACCGATTGCGCGGCTATCCCGTCGGCGCAGAAACGGCGGTCGGCCGTGCGGCCGCCCTTCTCGGGGCCAGCCACAGTCGCATGTTGTGGCGGATGGTGCGGCCGATCAGCCGAGCAGACGGCACCATGTAAAGACTGTCGAGCAGGCTGAAACGTCGCAAGAACCATTCGGCCAGAACGGGATCCGTCTCCGCAGCGCCGAGGAACTGGTCGAAGAGATTGCCCACCGGGCCGTACCACTTCGGCATCGGCCCGCTGGCGCGGTGCAGTGTGAAGTCACCGATCGCGTTCATCTGCCACACCGGGAACGTCGTCTTGGCGGTCGCGCGGCCGAGGTCTCGCCACAGTTCGGTGTCCGGTGCCTCGAGCGCGCGCCGCAGGTGTCCGGCCTGCAGCGAGGTCATCGTCATGCCCTGGCCGTATGTCGGGTTGAAGCTGGCCACGGCGTCGCCGAACGGGATGATTCCACCGGGGAAGCGGGTCAGTTTGTCGTAGCGGCGCCACCGGCTGGTCGGGTACTTGTGAAACGCCATCTCGCCGAGGGGTTCACCTTGGCGCAGCCCGGCCGAGACGTGGGCGGGCAGGATCTTGTCGGCCACGGAGCAGATCTGCGCGAAGTTCTGTGGCGGCTCGACCTTGCCGACACCGAACGTCGTCACACCCCAGTTGCCGTCTTCGTAGAACAGCATGCCGAGCCCGACCGGCTGGTCGTTCGAGGCGCCAGCCACCACTACCTTCTCCGCGATGAGGCCCTCGGGGACGTGGACCTGTTGGGTGGCGTAGGCGATGCCGACGTCGACGGTCTCCTCGCGCGGGCGGACGAAACCCCACTTGTCCAACCAGACCGGCAGCCGGGTGCCGCGCCCGGTCGCGTCCACCACGAGATCGGCCTCGGTCGCAGTTGTGTCGTCGGTTGCGTCGAGCAGCACACCTGTCACCCGGTTGCGGCTGGCGTCGTAGCTGGGCTCGGCGACCGCCGCGCGCACGAACTCCACGTTGTCGATCGCCTTGACCCGGCGCCGGATCTGCCATTCCAGATGCGGCCTGCTCGGCACGTATGCGGTGAACTCGTCCTGCAGCCGATGGTGGGTGCCCAGCACATGGCCGGCCGCGCCGAAGTGGATGCAGTCCGGGCGGTTCTCCAGAATCGGCACGCCGTCGGCCACCATGTCCTCGAGCAGGCCGGGGAAGTGCCTCTCGAATTCCTGGGCACCGCGCGCCATCAGCAGGTGCACATGCCTGCCCTGCGGCACCGCGGCGCGGTTTGCCGGGCCGTCTGGCAGCTCGTCGCGTTCGTAGACCGTGACGCGCTCGTAGAAGTCGGTTAGCACCCGCGCTGCGCACAAGCCCGCGAGGCTGGCCCCGATGACGATTGCGTGCGTAACACTCCGCCCCATCGGCTGCACTGTAGTCGGTCCATTCCGGACGACGGAGCGCCGAAGGGGACATCCACCGCCGCCGTCAGGCAGTGATTTCGGCGTACCTGGTCGCGCTGAGTGTGACCGGCCATGCCCAAATCGCGACGGTGCGCGGCCCACGACGTTTACAAAATATGACTCTGGGTATAGACAGCCGACAAAATCGGCTCTATAGTCAACTCAACGAAGTGATCGCAC
>JAOPVX010000083.1 GCA_025965975.1 Mycobacterium sp.
TGCTCGGCGAAGTAGTGGGATTCGACGTGCAAACGAAGACGGTCGAGCTCGCGTCTGGCGACCGGGTCAGTGGGCGGTTCGTGGTTGTCGCGCTCGGGTCGGCGCTGGCGGCGCCGCATTGGCTACCTCCGTGCGTGCGGTTTTCCCGCACACGGCTTACCGATGATCTTGTTGACATCGTTACGCTAGCCTCGGGTGGCGGATGGTGCCGCGCAAACGGTGGAAACCGTGCCCGTTGAACCACTCTTCTGTGCACAGGTCAGCCTGACCTGGTCGCAGGCTGCGTCCGCGTTTCTTGATCAGAAGTCGGCGCAGCCCCCAGACCACGTAGCTATCGATCTGCTGGAACTTGTCGGCGGCGTTGCCGGTGCGAAAGTAATTGCCCCAGCCGCGCAGGATCGGATCCAACGCCGTGATCACGTCGCGGATATCGATTCCGAGCCGATTGCGGCCGCGTCCGGTCGTGGCTGCGCTGCGCACCGGAATATCGCCAACTCGCGACGCCGCCCGGCCGATCACGACAACGGCCCGCGTGGGCGCTCTGTGCAGTCGATCACCGCCGCGCGCGGCGGCTGATGAATACGGCAGGGACCGACGGCTGGCGCGGCTGCTGAGAGACGCTTCTCATCACTCGTCGGCGCGTCCAACTGTGTCATGTGCCACACCATACATGTCAGCACTTACTTTCACCATTGTTGCGCACTGAGTCGCCGTCCGGCAGTATTGACGGTAGGTGTAAGTACTTACTATCGCGATAGGTGAAGCTATGACTGAGGACCGCGCTACCGATGTGAGGCCCGAAGTCCATGTCGACGCCGCTCTCCGTTGGAAACTCGCGCGAGCACTGGAAGGTGCCAACGCTGCTGCGCTTGTCGCGACACTCGCCCACCTGACGGCAGACCGCCGCTGGCTTGAGGCACCGTACACGTTGGATCGCGAGAGCGTGCTGCGTGACGACCCCACCGGAGGGCTAGCTCCAGAGCGCGTGAGCGAAGTCCGCGCCGCCGCTGCGCAAATGCTCATCGAACGGCGAGAAAATGGCCAGGATTGGTTGGGACGCCATGAGCACCTGGATCCGGGCATGTTCACCGACATCATGAGCGCGTGCGTCGCCGAGCCTGTTCCGGCTGAGTATGAGCCAATGGTTCGCGAAGAGATCGGCCTGGCTGCGCGAGCGGTTAATTGGCGGTTGACATCGCAGCCGAGCACGCCAAGTCCCTTCCATGTCCTGATTGTCGGGGCAGGAATGTCAGGACTGTGCGCCGCGATACAGCTGAGCCGGCTTGGCGTGCCCTACACCATCCTCGAGAAGAATCCTTGCGTCGGCGGAACCTGGTTCGAGAACTCCTACCCCGGCTGCCGCGTGGACGTCCCGAATCATTTCTATTCGTTTTCGTTTGCACCGAATCCTGACTGGTCGAACCACTTCTCCGAAAGGGACGAGCTCTTTTCCTACTTCACCGCCTGTGCGACCGAATACGACGTGTTACGGCACACATGTTTCGACCACGAGGTCGTCGCGGCACGGTTCGACGCCCATCGGCAACGGTGGATTGTCGACGCATCAACCCCTGACGGGGCAACATCGCGCTTCGAGTCGAACGTTCTGATCACCGCGGTCGGGCAGCTCAACCGGCCGCTCATGCCGGAACTACAGGGGTTGGCCGATTTTGACGGTCCGGTGTTTCACTCAGCGACGTGGCGGCACGACGTCGAACTGGCCGGAAAGTCCGTCGCCGTCGTCGGCACCGGTGCGAGCGCCATGCAGTTCGCCCCAGCCGTGGCGAGCCTGGCCGACAAGACCACCATCTTTCAACGATCACCGCAGTGGACCGTGCCGAACCCGCTTTATCACCGCAAAGTGTCCGACGAAACCAAGTGGCTGCTGGCGCATGTGCCCGCATATGCCGGCTGGTACCGATTCGCGCTTCTGTGGAAGTTGTGTGACGGCCTGTGGCCGGCGCTGCAGGTGGACCCCGAATGGTCTGGGAACGGTCAATCAATCAACGCAGTAAATGAACGCGTCCGCGTGCGTCTGACCACGTACATCGAGCGGCAACTGTCCGGCCGACCGGATCTCATCGCAAAGGCACTTCCTCCATACCCCCCGTACAGCAAGCGGCTACTCGTTGACAACGCCTGGTACGAGATGCTCAAACGGCCAAACGTCTCGTTGGTTACCGACTCGATTTCGCATGTAACCACCGACGCGATCGTCACCGAAGATGGAACGCACCATCCGGTGGACGCGATCATCTGTGGCACAGGGTTCGCGGCCACCAAAGTCCTCTGGCCCATCGAGATTGTTGGCAAGTCCGGCGAGAAGCTGGACGATGTGTGGAATGGCGACGATGCTCGCGCATACCTCGGGATCGCCATGCCCGACTTTCCGAATCTGTTCTTTCTCTATGGTCCGAACACGAATCTCGGCCACGGCGGCAGCATCATTTTCCACGCCGAATGCCAAGCCAGGTACATCGCTCAATGCATTCGCGAGCTGCTCGAAGGTGGCCACGGCGCAATGGAATGCCGTAGCGATGTATTCGCCGACTATCAGAATCGCCTCGATACTGCGCTCAACGGCATGATCTGGTCTCAGGTCGAGGTCGGAAGCTGGTACCGCAACAGCGGACGCCGGGTGGTAGCCAACAGCCCGTGGCGCCTAGTGGACTACTGGAACATGACCCGGGAGCTCAGTGTCGCGGATTGGACATTCGAGGCACCACGATGAATCCAGGTATCCGTCGGGTTGTAACCGGTCACGACGTCAACGGCGAAACCATCATTGCAAGCGACGAGGTGATTACAGGCGACACGTCCTGGGTCCGCCCGGGAGATGTGTTTCATCGCCTATGGGGCTGGGACGCCCCGCCAACGCTTCCCGACGGGGGCAGCCAACCCGCGATAGTCGACTTCTACCCTCCGGACGGTGGAGCCAGATTCGTCGTCATCACTCTTAGCCCCGACTCAACGGAAACCGACCCGCCCCGTGTTGCGTTCTCAGCGCTCGTCGCAGAGTTCGCCAGGCTCCTCCCGGGGGCTGCGCAGTACGTTGACCGCGCTGCTCCGCGATTTCACCGCACCCCCACGGTCGATCTCGTCGTGGTGCTATCCGGTCAGGTGACAGTCGAACTGGATAGCGGCGACCGAGCGACGTTGTCCGCAGGCGACACCCTTGTTCAGAACGGCACGTCGCACGCGTGGATCAACGTCGGTCCAGAGTCCGCGCAGATGGGCCTCTTCATCACAGGTGTCTCGCACGCCGACATTCCGTCCACACGTCGCTAGACATCTTGGAGATGGACAAATGCCCTTGCACCCCGATGCCGCCAACCTTCTTAACCGCCTCTCCGCCGCGGGGATTCGCGGCGTCGAGGAACTCCCCCTCGATCGCGCACGCCGGGTTATTGAGGGACTCCGACAATTGGCCGGCGACGGACCCGGACCTGACGATGTGATAGTGCACGACGAGTTTGTGTCACACCCAGGGCCGATGGTTCGGACATATCGCCCCACCATGGGCGCCGAAGTCCCCATGCTGGTGTGGTTCCACGGTGGCGGCTGGGCGCTCGGCAGTGTTGACGTCGACGATGTCGCGTGTCGCTACCTTGCAGTCCAGGGTCAGGTTGCGGTCCTAAACGTGGACTACCGTCTCGCACCCGAGAATCCCTTCCCCGCAGCATTGAACGACGGTCGCCGCGTGCTGACCTGGGCACGCGACAACGCGACTCGCTGGGGCGCCGATGCGACCCGTGTCGCGATCGGAGGGCAAAGCGCGGGAGGAAACCTGGCGACCGCCGTCAGTTTGTCGTGCGCAATCGACGGAGCTCTTGCGCCGTGTTTTCAGCTGCTGGTCAGTCCGGCGCTCGACTCGCGGTGCTCGACTGATTCCTACAAGCGCTTCGGCGACGGCTATTACCTGACGAAGGCCACGATGGAGTGGGCCTGGTCAACCTACGCCCCTTCGGATCTGGGTAACCCACTCGTCTCACCCCTCTGCGCCGAGCAGGTAGCCGACCTGCCCCAAACAATGATCGTGAGTGCTGAGTTCGATCCCCTGCGTGACGAGGCTAGTGCGTTCGCTCATCGAATCGTGTCCGGCGGCGGCCAGGTGGAGGTTCGCATGTATCCCGGAATGATTCACGGCTTCTTCAGCATGCCAGGCACTTTCGCGGCGGCGCGGGAAGCCATCGCCGCTGCAGCTACCGCGTTGCGGCAGTTATGAGGCAAGCCGAGCGGGGCCGGCTCCTCCTTGGAAGAGTTGCGAACTCGGACATGAGTTGACTTGAGTCGTTAAGTCGTGCAGTAGGTTCGGAGCCACGTGCCGGGCGACGGCACGTCGGTCGCCATGGCGCGCGGCCCGCCGCGCGGGGCCCACGTGCTGCTGAAACCCTGGTCATGCCGGGGTGGCCGTCCCCTCACGGGGACGGCCGTCGGCGTGGCGCCGTGGTGTTACAGCAATTCGAGGTGTTGCAGATCGGCGAGGTACTTGACGATGAATGGTGCACTCAGGTGCGGGATGTCGTGGTCAGGTCCGATGCCCGCGTCGCGTACCGCGGTGCGGAACCTGTCCGCGGGGACGACTGTGCTGGCCAACGCGGGGGCCGGATGGCGGTAGGCGTCCATCAGGGCCAGCAGCGAACGATCGCGCTGCACCTGTGGCAGGCCGCGCAGCGCGGTTTCCAGCCGCGACAGCCGGTCGTCGTAGTCGTCGATGCGCTGTAACGGGTAGCCGGCGTCGATGAGCCAGTCCACGAACGAGTCCAGCGACACTCCGTCGTCGTGGGTGCGCGGCCGGTGCCCGGGGGTGGCGTCCTGGTAGAAGGAGTGGGGCGCCAACCCGGTCGCGGGGGGCGACACCGAGCCGTCGATACTGGCCTCGCGCTACATGCTGGCGCTTCAGCGTGACCTGCCCGCCACCCGACGACCGGACGGCGCGGATGGCACTCAGTGTGTCGTCGAGGCGGGCCACCGGGCGGGTGAAGGACTCCCCCACGGGGTCGAGATTCATCGTTCATGTGGCTCACGCGGTGTGGGCGCGGGCATTGCGCCGTGTCAGCGCTCGCAGGGAAAGAAGACGGCACGCCCGAAGACAGTAATCGCTTGCTATCTTTCGTCTGGGCTGCTACACAGATGAAGCACGCGAACACACCTGGGAGCAGACCGTGAGCTTAGTCATCGATCCACCGCTGGAGCTCTCATCCGAGTGGTTCGCGGCCGCGCTGCACGACTCTGGGACCTGTCAACGGACGCCTCGGTGACGCGCTCGCGCAGCCAACTGATCGGCACCGGGGCCTGCGCAAAGGTCCTACGGGGTGCCGCAAAACTGGTCAGTGACCTCGACGCAGCGGACGTTGTCGAATGAGGGCACGAATCCCGCACCCCAGTCGAGGATCGATCGCACTCGTGACGGGAGCATCGTCGGGCATTGGACTGGAGCTCGCGCGGCAACTGGCGGCACGCGGTCACGACCTCATGCTCGTGGCGCGGCGGCGGGAGCGGCTGGACCAGCTGTCCAAGGAGCTCCGCTCGGGTCACGGGACCCGTGTCGACGCGATCTCTTGTGATGTCTCTCTACCCGAGAGCCGCGAGGCGCTGGGTCGGGAGGTCGCATCACTTGGGCTGACTGTCGACGTGCTTGTGCTGTCGGCCGGGCTCGGAATGGGCGGGGAGTTCATCACCCAGGAGTCGGAGCAGTTGCAGCGAATGATGCGAACCAACGTCGAGGGAGTCGTGTCTGTGACCGGGCTGTTCGCCCCGGGCATGGCCAAGCGTAGGCGCGGCGCGATCCTGATCGTCTCGTCGGTTGCGGGCAACCAACCGATCGCGCGCTCAGGCGTGTACGCGGCCACGAAGGCCGCGGTCACCTCCTTCGGCGAGGCACTGCACGAAGAGCTGCGACCGACCGGCGTCGCGGTGACCGTGCTGTGCCCCGGCGCCGTTGCCACCGAGTTCGCAGAGGTGGCCGCGATGGAGGACACGATGCGGCGGTTGCCGGCGGTAATGGTCGCCTCGGCGGAGGGAACGGCGCGCGCCGGGCTCGACGCCCTGGACCGCGGTCGGCGTCACGTCGTCCCGGGTCGAGGGTCGCAGCTACTGCACTTTGCCGGGGGGCACGCGCCGCGCGGGCTGTGGCTTAGGGCCAGCAGCAGGTTGACGGTGTGAACGTGTCGATGACAGCGGAGGAACGCATGGCGATGGCCGAAGGTCAGCAGCTCGCCCGATGCCCCGAAGTATGAATCGACGGATCATGATCGCGCGAAGGTCGTGAGGAGCTAATCGTGAACGTGTCTGTCGATAGGACGCGCTGTCAAGGAATCGGACTGTGCGAGGTGACGGCGCCGACAGTCTTTGCGGTAGGTGATGACGGCCAAGCAGATGTACTTCGCCAGCCCACCACCGCGGACCAAAGTGCGGTAGAAGCGGCCATTGGGAACTGCCCCACTGCGGCATTGGCGATCAAGCGATGAGCACCTCACGGTGGTTACCTTGGCCTTGCGAGGCCGTGTCAAGTCCGTTTGGCCCCAAGCGGGGCACGGTATGGGTCACCACTAGGACGGGCGCGTAACGGTGGCTCAGTGTCGGGGCGAGCGCTGGCGGCGGGCAATCGTGCAGAATCGACTCGATGCCGCGCTCAACGCGATGATCTGGTCTCAGGTCGAGGTTGGAAGCTGGTACCGCAACAGCGGACGTCGGGTGGTGACGAACAGTCCATGGCGCCTAGTGGATTACTGGAAGATGACGCGAGAGCTCAGTGTCGCGGATTGGACATTCGAGGCACCACGATGAGTCGGGGGAACCTACGCCCCTTCGGATCTGGGCAACCCCCTCGTCTCAGCCATCTCCGCCGAGCGGGTAGCCGACCTGCCCCGAACAATGATCGTGAGTGCTGAGTTCGATCCCCTGCGTGACGAGGCTGGTGCGTTCGCTCATCGAATCGTGTCCGGCGGCGGCCAGGTGGAGGTTCGCATGTTTCCCGGAATGATTCACGGGTTCTTCAGCATGCCAGGCACTTTCGCGGCGGCGCCCGAAGCCATCGCCGCTGCAGCTACCGCGTTGCGGCAGCTGTGAGCAATCCGAGGGCGGGCCAGCGCCTCGTTGGAAGGTTGCCGTCTTGGAAGATACCCGCGGTCGCACTCTTGGGGGTTGGGTTTGGTCGGGGTGCTGCGCCGAGCTGTGGGGAGTCCGCGTCCAGCCCGGCAGGCCGAGCGGGAAGGAGACCGGTTGTGATCCGGCGCATCTCGGTTTTCGCCGCGTTCGGGTACGACTTCGTCCTAGCGTCGACGGCTGTTTGAGTCTTGACTTTATATTAGTTGTAAGTGCTTACTTTATTCAAGAATTCGGCTAGATTAGAGACCATGACAGACGTTCCCCGTTCTGGCGACACGCCGTCGTCGGACGCTCGGCACGCCGACCCAGCGCAACGCCGGGAGGTGGCCTCGTACTGTCGCATCTGCGAGTCGCTGTGCGGGATCGTGGCGACAGTCGAGGACAACCGCATCGTGGACATCCGTGGAGACGGCGACCATCCTGTCTCACGCGGATATCTCTGCAGCAAGGGTAAGTCGATGACCCGGGTGATCGAGGATCCCGATCGGGTGACCACGCCGTTAAAGCGGACCGGAGGCTCCGGAGAGTTCGCTCCGACAGACTGGAATCAGGCGTTGGGGGATGTCGCGGAGCGCTTAACCCGGATCCGCAACGAATACGGTCCGAACGCCATCGCGATGTACTTGGGCAATCCGGTTGCCTTCAGCCTCGGCGCGATGTTCTGGGCGAAAGGCATGATAGACGCCATCGGGTCACCACACGTCTACTCCGTCGGGCCGCAAGACACCTTCGGACGACAAGCGGCGTCGCACTTCCTCTACGATTCGCCGGCATTATTTCCCATTCCCGACATCCCTCGCACCGATTTTTTCCTCTGCGTTGGCGCGAACCCACTTATATCGCATGGTTCAGTGTTGACCTTGCCGCGTATCAAAGACGAGATGCAGGGCGTTGTCACACGAGGTGGGCGAGTAGTGATCGTGGATCCAATCAAGACCATGACGGCCCGCGCTTTCGAGCACGTCGCGGTGAGGCCAGGAACTGACGCCTGGCTGTTAGCCGCGATGTTGCAGGTCATCTTCAGCGAGAATCTGCACGACGCCGAGCGACTAGAACAGACGGCGCGTGGTTCCGAAGAACTCGCCGCCGTCGTTGCGAACTGCACGCCAGCAGTCGCAGCCCTGGTAACGGGTGTGTCAGCGGAGACAATTGTCGACCTCGCAACAGGTTTCGCTACCGCGTCCAGCGCGTGCGCCTATGCACGCGTAGGCGTGAACCGAAACCCATGGGCCACGGTCACCTGTTTTCTGCTCGACGCGCTCAACATCGTCACCGGCAACTACGACCGGGCCGGGGGAATCGTCTTTGGCGACGCGCCCATCGACTTCGCGGAGCTGACGTCCAAGTTCGGAATGAGTTCATTCGGTAAGCACCGAACCCGCGTGGGCGGTCTGGGCGATCTGAACGGCCTGTTGCCCTGGGTCCTGTCCGAGGAGATGACTCAACCCGGCCGCGACCGTGTCCGCGCACTCGTGGTTGTCGCAGGGAACCCAGTGCTGTCTGCGCCCGACGGGGCTGCGCTCGAACGCGCATTGACACAGTCAGATCTCGTCGTCTCACTCGACTTCTACGTGAATGAGACGAATCGACACGCCGACTACGTCCTGCCGGTCTCAGCATTCCTTGAACGAGAGGACTTTCCGGGAAGCTTCCTCGGTCACATGCCGAAGCCGTGGCTGCAACTGACACCGGCCATCATCGACCCTCCTCAAGGCGTCCGCGAAGATTGGGAAGTGCTGGACGAGATCGTTGCGCGCATGGGATTGGGCGGACCGTTCAGTCAGCGATCAGTGCGTCTCGTTGCGGCGGGCCTGCGCAAGCTCGGCGTCGTGATCACTCCCACGATGTTGCTCAGAGCGCTTCTCCGGATCGGTCGGTCAGGATGGACGATCAAGAAGCTTCGCCGGTATCCGCATGGGGTTCAGGACCGGTTGCACGTCCGGGTTGGAGACGCTCGAAAGAAGGTTCAACACCCCAACGGGCTGGTCAACCTTGCGGCCAGCCCCGTGTTGGCCGAAATCTCTCGGTTATCCCATGAGCGACTCGATGTCCCCGATGGTGTACTGCAACTAGTCGGCAGGCGTGACGCCCTCAGCATCAATTCGTGGTTCCACAATGTTCGACGCGTCCGCGTCGTCCGCGAGCCAACTCTGTGGCTAAACCCCGCTGATGCCGCGCGTTTCGACATATCGTCAGAGGGTCGTGTAGCAGTGTCAGGTCCGGCGGGCCGGATCGAGGTGGTGGCCGAGATCAGTGACCTCGTTCCCCCCGGGGTGGTCAGCTACCCCCATGGCTGGGGGCACCGCGGGGGATGGAAGACCGCCAATTCGTTCGGCGGCCAGAACATCAACCTTCTGGCCTCATCGCGGATTGAGGATAAAGACCCGCTCTCCGGCGCGTCCCACCTCGACGGGATCCTCGTGACTATCGCGCGCGCCGGCACCGACTGAACTGGGTGAGAACTGTGTCGAACGGCAGCTCGAAACGCAGCACGCCCAACGGAGCTCATGCTGGCCGTCGCCGGGGGCGACAGACGCTGACCGTCGAAACGGCGAGTCCCGGCGTCGCCGTGTTGCGCCTCAATCGCCCCGCGAGGTTGAACGCAGTCAACGAGACCATGGTGTCGGAACTTGCGCAGACGTGCGCGGACCTGGGCGCCGACCAGCTGGTCAACGTCGTCGTCCTGACCGGCGTGGGCCGTGGCTTCTGCTCGGGGATCGACATGCGCGACTTCGGGGCCGGCACGCTCGACGCCACCGCCCCGGCCATCGACCGGCTGCACTATCAGGAGGTGATGTGCGCGTTGCCTGGGGCGATCCGGGCCATGCCTCAGCCGGTGATCGCGGCGGTCAACGGTGCCTGTGTCGGCGCCGGCCTCGCTCTGTGCCTGGCCGCTGACATCCGCATCTGCTCGACGGCGGCGTCATTCGGGAATGCGGCCATCCTGCTCGGGCTCTCGGGTGCCGAGATGGGGATGAGCTACCACCTGCCGCGCATCGTCGGCACCAGCGTTGCCGCCGACTGGATGCTCACGGGTCGCTCGGTGTCGGCGGACGAGGCGCAACGCCGCGGGTTGGTCAGCGCGATGGTCGAGCCAGACGGACTTCTCAACCGGGCGCTCGAATTGGGTTCGCTGATCGCCGGTCTGACACCACTGGGAGTGCAGCTGACCAAGCGGGCCCTGCAGGTGAACACCGATGCTCCCGGCCTGGCAGCGGCGATGGAACTCGAGAACCGCAACCAGGTACTGGCCCACGCGACCGACGAGGCGGCGGCACGCCGGCAGAAGTGGTCGAGTTGAAAGGCGTCGGCGTCGACAGCCGTTTCAGTCACGGCCTTGCATATATGGGTAAGTGCCTACGTCGTTCAAGCAGCCGGGGCCACACTGCTTGAGGCACTTCACGATTGAGCGTGTCGGCACTGACTAACGTCACCACGAAGGCTCGACGGCAGGCCTGCTAGAACCTTGACAAGCAAGCACTTACTATCTTAAGATTTCGATTCTTGCACCACCGCCGGTGCCACTCCCCGTTGAGCGCGGCGCCCGTGGACCGCAGATTCGAGGAGACAGGCATGGAACAACCGACTAACCGCAAAATGCTGATGCTCGCTGCTTGGAGTGGACCGGCCATGGCGGTGTTATTCCTTCTTGGGTGGGTCGTTTCCGCACACTTCATTCCGCCCACGGCGCCGGCGGACTCCGCGGAGCAGATCAGAGCTTTCTACATGAACAACCTCACCGGCATCCGGATCGGGATGATCCTTTGCGCCATCGGGGCAGTGCTCCTGGTGCCGTTCGGCGCGGTGGTCGCTGTTCTGCTCCGGCGGACCGAGGGCGGACTTCCTGTGCTGACGTACACCCAGTTGGTGTGCAGCGCGATGAGCACAGTCTTCATCGTCCTCACGGCGACCGCGTACGGAGTTGCTGCGTTCCGGGCGGACGAAGCGCCCGCATTCGTCACGGTCGGTTTCAACGACCTGGGGTCGTTCTTCGCCGCAGTTTGGACGCCGTTCAGCCTCTGGTACATCGCCATTGCCCTCGCCATCTTCCGCGACAAAGGCCACGTGCCGGTGTACCCACGCTGGGTTGCCTACGCCAACATCTTGTTGGCCATCGGCTACGCTCCTGCAAGCCTCGTGATCTTGTTCAAGACGGGTCCATTTGCGATGAACGGCTTGATCTCTTACTACGAGGTCATGGTCGCGTTCTTTGTCTGGATAGCCGTGATGTTCGCCTACACCATCAAGGCAATTAACCAGCTGGCGCAACCGCGGATCGATCTGCACGCGGATCAGGGGTCGCACGCTGATGGACTGACTTTGCCCTGACGGCTACCAACTCGACCTCCAACGGCGCGCGGCTGCCGCGGGAGCCGAGTTCCGCTGTCCCACATGCACCGATATAGTTCAAGCACCGCGTGCCGCAATTGACCCGACGGCCACATACTTGACCACGCGGCATTGGCGTTAAGAGTGCAAGTGGTAAAGCCTACGGTAGAAACCGTCGACCGCCGGTGTCGGGAGCTGCTGAAGTGCTATTAGTAGCCGAGCATCGGCGCCAATGACGTAACGAGCGCGGGGGCGACGGACTTCGAGAACGTTAGCGATCAACCTGGCTACGCGTGCTGGATCGCCCCTAGGCGACATCATCTTCTTGATTTGCAGGTAGGAATCCGCGTACTCCGTGGTTCGACTCGTTATGCTGTCGGGGCCTTCGGCGTGGACTCCTTCTTCGAAGATGCCCGTTCGGAAACCCCCCGGTTCGATGACAACGACCTGCACATTTCGTCTCGCCACCTCCATCCTGAGAGCATCGGACGCGGCTTCGAGCGCATGCTTGGCCGCCACATACCACCCGCTCAGCGGCATCGTTATGCAGCCACCTACGGAGGACACATTCACAATTCGTCCTCCTCCCGCAGCGACAATGCTAGGCAACGCCAATCGAGCCAACCGCATGGGAGCCACGGCCATCGTCTCCAAGGAACGCCTTGCTTCATCATCATCGACATCGGAGATGGCGCCGCTTGAGTTGTACCCCGCGCAGTTGATCAAGCCCCGAAGACGCAGCCCAGACATCACCTGCTCGCATCGATCGCTGTCCGTGACGTCCATTACTACCGTCTCTACCTCGAGACCCGCTTCCGCAGCGGCTTTCGCCACGATCGCGGCCTTTTCGTCCGAGCGAACCGAGCCAATCGACCGCCATCCGCGGTGGGCCAATTCGAGCGCGGTGACCAAACCAATTCCTGAGTTCGCGCCCGTAGTCAGGACCGCGTTCTCCCGACTAGGAGTCAATCGCATCTTGTTCAATCTCCTCCTCAATATCAGCGCTCAATATCAGCGCCGCGACGAAACTGGGCTTACGGGTGACCGGGAGTCATGAGTTGTCCGTCTGAGCCGAGTCGGGTCGGTTGATCGGAACACCGGGGCCAGGGCACGCATAGGTCGTGGTTGCACCACAGATGTGATTCGCCGGGCGCACGGTGCGTGACACGCTCTTCCGCGCTGATCGGCTCTGTGACCACCTTGAACCTTCCTCCACCGGTCGTCCACATCGGGGTCAACGAGCAGCACTTGTTCGTTGCCACTGCCACGCCTTGAGCTTGGGTGCCTCAGTAGACGAGGTCGAGCCGCTCGACGGAGCGGATGAAGAACCCGGGTCGATAGACCAGCCGCTCATCGGGGTTCGCTCGTCGGAAGCCGGGGGCGCGTTCGAGAAGATGGCTAAGGGCGATGCGAACCTCGAGGCGGGCGAGGCTCGCTCCAAGGCAGTAATGCGGACCGAAACTGAATGCGACGTGCGGGTTCGTATCTCGATCCAAGATCAGCTGATCCGCCCCGGGGAAGACCCCCTCGTCCCGGTCGGCACACCCGATCAACACGATGACGTTGTCGGACCTCGAGATCGTGATGCCGGCAATCTCGACGTCCTCGGTCGCCGTCCGGAGCACCGCCTGGGGCGGGCTGCAGTACCGGAGGAATTCCTCGATCGCGGACGGCATCAGAGACGGCTCGGCCATGAGCCGGGCGTGCTGTTCGGGGAACTCCGTTAGGGCCAGGGCCGCGTTCGTGATCAGGTTGGTCGTCGTTTCCATGCCAGCGAACAGGAAGAAGACGCAGGCGGCGAGGAGCTCGTTGTGGGCCAGCGCGTCGTTCTCGTTTGCTTCGATAAGACCGCTGACCAGGTCGTCGCCGGGGTGGGCGCGACGTTCCGGGATGAGCTCCGAGAAGTAGCTCCGGAGTGCCCCGCCCGCAACGACCGCGGCCTCGGCCCGCTCGGGACTCGCCATGATCCCGTTGCCGACCACGAGGTCATTCGCCCAGCCTCGGAACGCATCCTCGTCCGCGCCAGCGACGCCCATCATGCGTGAGATGACGCGCAGCGGCAGCGTGTCGGCCATCGTCGAGAGCAGGTCGAATGGCTCTCCGGGCTCGATGTCCGCGAGCAGCTCCTTGCTGAGCATCTCGGTGTACTCGTGAAGGTTGTTCACCGCCCGCGGTGTGAATGCGCGCTGCACCACGTTGCGGAGGCGGTGATGCTCCGGCGGATCCGCAGCAGACATGCTTTCCTTCGCGAACGCCTCGCCGACCCGGCCGATGTTCCCCATCGCTGCGCTCGAGAAGCGTCCCGGGTCCCGCAGGACGGCGGTGGCGTGTTCATGGGTCCCCACCATCCAGAACCCGAAGAGGTCGTTTTTCACCGGCTGACCGACAGCGCGGAGCTCGCGGTACCAGGGGTACGGGTCCTCGGCGATTTCCGGACTGAACAGGTTGAGTTCCACTGTCGCTCCTCATCGTTAACAAGTAAGTACACACTATCTTCATATCGTGCCAGAAACAAGGCCGCACCTCCACGCCGCGTGGTGCCGGCGAGCGTCGACAGGCCGCTCGCGACCGGGTCGACGGTCTTGGGGACTGCGGCCATACCAGGGATCTAGGCCTGACGATGCCTCTGACGATGCCCTGGCCGAACCATGCCTTCGGCGCGGCGGTCAACCATTACGGGGTGACCTCTTCGGGAGGCGTCCGGCAATGGCAGGCAGCCCCGAGTCGAACCGTCGATGCCATCACTCGCCCATCAATACCGGTGTGCGCTCAGTTCCAGGTCGCCGGGCCGCGGGGATCTCGGTCTGGGTGAAGGTGACCGACGGCGGCCGAAGTGGAGCGCCGTCGAGCCAGGCGATGGCATCGACGGGCAGCCGGGGCGGCCGCCCGAACCGGCCCTTCGGGTAGCCGAGCGGGATGCACGCGACAAGTGTCACGTCATCGGCCACTCCTCCGACTCCACGAAGTGCATCGTGGGCGGCGAGCGGCAGGGTGGTCAAGGTCGCGCCGAGCCCTCGGGCCCTGGCGGCCAGCATGAGGTTCTGCACCGCCGGCAGGATGCTGGCGTGGTTGCCGCACGGTCCCATGGTGGCTGCCTCCACGATCTGCGACAGCAGCTCTGGCGGTACCGGGTCGGGCCGGAGCCTGCGCATGGCTCTCGTGGTGTAGACGACCTCGTCGAACGAAGGCGCATCCTCAGCGCGCGGTGGCGGCATCAGTCGATGCCAATCAGCGCGCCGATGCCCTCGCCCGGTGTTCCGAAGGGTCCCATCGTCGAGGTCATCCCGCCGTCGATGCACACCGTGGCACCCGTCATGAACGACGCGGCGTCACTCACGAGGAACGCGATGGCCTCGGCAATCTCACTTGGGGCTCCCACCCGCCCGCTCGGGCTGGTAGGGCCCATCACTTGCGCGAGCAGCTCTGGTGCGTCGTGCAGGGGGCCGAGTATCGGCGTGTCGATCGTTCCGGGGCACACTGCGTTGACCCTGATGTCATGTACAGCGAGATCGACGGCGGCACTCTTCATCAGTCCCAGAACGCCATGCTTGCTCGCGCCATACGCGGCGCCGGTCGAGGTCCCGAGGATCCCCATCGCCGACGACGTGAGTGTAATCGCCCCGCCCCCTGATGCCGCTATCCTGCGGCCACAGGACTGCAACCCCAGGAACGGACCGCTGAGGTTGATCGCGATCGTCCGCTCCCACTCGGCGAGCGGGATATCGAGCAGCGAGCGCGCCGCAGAGACGCCGGCGTTGAGCACCGCGATGTGCAGGGCGCCGTAGTGCTCGACGGTGGACTCGGCCATCCGCTCGTTCTGCTCGGGGTCAGCGATGTCCACGGCGATCGAGAAGGCCTGACCGCCGGCCTGTGTGATGTCATCGGCTACGGCCTTGGCGCCGGCATCGTCGAGATCCGCGCAGCAGACCTTGGCTCCCCGCTCGGCCAACAGTGATGCAGTGGCCGCCCCGATGCCCGACGCGGCGCCGGTCACGATCGCGACCCGATCCGCAAGTGTGCGTGTTGACATGATGTGGCTCCTCAGCGTTCGAAGGCGCCGGCAAGCGCCAATGGGTTGAAGTACTCCCGATACAGCACGATCCGACCCTCTCGGGCACGGACGACGAGCGCATAGCGGTTCGCGTACTCGAGGCCGGTGGCCTCGAACGTGCCGGTCGACCGAAACTCGACAACGGCGAGCTCCGGGTCGGAGGTCGCATGGACCTCGACGTCGTGGAACTCCAGCTTCGAGAAGAGCTGGCTGCCGCTGAGAAATGCACGGATAGCTGCCTTTCCCTCGAAACGATTTGGAAGGCCCGGCGGTGCAAGCGGCATTTCCAATACCGCGCCGTCGGCCAACAATTCGACTGCGGCGGGAATGTCGAGCGCATGCAGCGCACCGAGCCAACGCTCCGCCAGATCCTGTACTTCGGACACAAATTCCTCCTTAGTGAACGCCGGCGCCGAACAGGACGCTGGCGGTGATGCCACCATCGGCGACGAACTCCGAACCGGTGCAGTAGCTGCTCTCATCGGACGCCAGGAACAACGCGAGCAAGGCGATCTCTTCGGGTGCCGCCAGCCGCTTCATCGGGATCAGCGGTTCGACCCTGGCGGCGAGGTTCACGCCGCCGATCGGGTCGAGCATCGGTGTTCGCACCCCTCCGGGGTGGATGGAGTTCACCCGGATACCCAAGGGCGCGAGCTCAATGGCGGCCACCTTCGTCATCCCGCGAACGGCGAACTTGCTCGCCGAGTATGCGATCGTCGCCGGGGAGCCCGCGATGCCTTCGATGGAGGAGATGTTCACGATCGACGCTCGCGCGGCCGTGGTCATAGCCGGGATCGCGGTGCGTATCCCGAGGAAGACGCCGAGCTGGTTCACGCCGACGACCCGCAGGTACTCCCCGGTCGTGGTGTCAACGATAGGCGCCAGGGACGCGATACCGGCATTGTTCACGAGCACGTCGAGGGCGCCGAAGGATTGCACGACGTCGTCCACGCATGCTGCCCAGGACTGTTCGTCGGTCACGTCGAGGTGGATGTATCGCGCGCTGGGCCCCAGCTCCTTGGCGAGCACCTCTCCTTCGGCATCGAGCACGTCGGCGATCGCGACTTGGGCGCCGTGCTCCACGAATAGCCGGGCCTCGGCCGCCCCCATGCCCCGCGACCCGCCCGTGATGAGCGCGACCTTGTCGGCCAACCGCGCCGTCATAGGATCGCCAGCCCCGCGAGGCGGCCGTCTTCTCGCCACTGGTGCAGCAGCGCGAAGAAGGCGACGGAGCCCTCGCCGTACTGGCCCGCCAGCAGGCTGTGCCCGCCCCTGGGGTTGCCCTCCTGGTTGGAGTTGCCAGGGGTGACGGAGTCGCCCGGCGCGACAAGGGGGGCTTCGGCAGGCAGCACGTCGAGCGGCTTACTCCGCGGACCCGAGACAACTGTCGGCGCCTGTGCCTCGACCCTCACGCGAACGCCTTCGTCAGCGCCTGTACCACGGCCTCCGCGGCTTCGTGAGCCTGGGGAAACTGCGTGGCCATACCGAAGAACCCGTGGATCATCCCGTCGAAGTCGATCCACTCGGCGCCCACTCCGGCATCGAGGAGGCGACGGCGGTACTCGACACCCTCGTCGTGCAGTGGGTCGCATTCGGCGGTGATGATCAATGCCGGCGCGGTGCCGCTGAGGTCCGTTGCGTGCATGGGCGACGCATAGGGCTCATGCAGGTGCCCCTTGGCGTAGTGGTCCCAGGACCACGCCAGCACGGACCTGGTCAGGAATTTGCCGTCGCCGTGCTCCTGGAGGGACGCCGAGGTCATCGTGGAATCGAGGATCGCGCACACGAGAATCTGCAGGCAAAGGGGTGGCGCGCCGGAATCTCGCAGGCGCAGCGCAGTGGCGGCGGCCAGATTCCCGCCGGCGCTCTCGCCGCCGAGCGCGACCCGTCTCGGGTCGCCCCCGACCTCGGCGCTGTGGTTTTGGGCCCAGCTCACCACGGCTTCTGCCTCATCGAGCGCTGCGGGATAGGGGTGTTCGGGTGCCAGGCGGTACTCCACGCTGAGCACGACGGCCTCGACCCCGTTGGCGACAATCCGGCAGAACGTGTCATCGAGGTCGACCGTGCCGAACACCCAACCACCGCCATGCAGCCACACAAATACGGGAAGGGGCGCGTCACTGGCGGGCCGGTAGAGCCGGACCGAGACGTCACCCGTCGTCCCAGGGACGCTGATCTCGCGGACTTCGGCGACGTCGGGCGGGTCCCCGCCCATGGCCGCGAAGCCGGCGGCGAGCTGGCGCCCTGTCTCGATGGGCAAGTGCTCGATCCCGTCGAAGCCGGCGGCGGCCAGCATGTCGATCAGGGCTTGCGCCTTCGGATCAAGGGGCATCGCATTCTCCTTGGCGGTTCGCTCCGACAACGACGGGTGGCGCAGTGGTGCTGTCGACGATCCGGTGCGTCGTCGAACAGCTAGGCGAGCTAGGCGGACATCGTGCCAGTTTACTAGTAAGTACTCACTTCGTGTCAATGGCCGTTACTCGGAGGCTATCCTGCACCTCCATTGACTAAGAGAGTCAGTGCTCACTGCCTCTAAGCTAATAGGGCGCTCACGTCAACCGCCGCAGCGGTTTCGAACCCTGGCGATGCACCGACCCGAACTGTCCCCAAGGTGGACCAGCCGGCCCTACTGATCTCGGTGCAGTGCCCATACCTCTGAATACCGAATCTGTTAGGTATCTAGACTCCGGTGGCCGCGACGCGGGGCGTGATCTCTTCCCAGAGCACCGCAGATGCCGTCGAGAGATCGAGGGAGTCACCCATGTCTAGGTTCCGTGCCGATCGCAGCAGCGCGTCGAGCGCGCCCTGAAGGTCGTCGGTGTCGACATCGTAGACGGAAACGTACCGGTGGTCGGGCGTGGCCACGCCCTTGGCTTGGGCATCGGAGAGCCGGTAGCGGGACGCGCCGACGAAGCCGTCGGCGGCCAGCACCTCCGGGAGGTGGACTCCGTCGTACCAGTGGTTGAAGTCGTCGTCTCGCTCGGGGCTGACGGGATTCGTGTAGACAATGAGCACTGCCTTGGGCATATCAGGCCTTCCTTATCTCATTGGGTGTAACTGATCTCGTTGGGTGTAACTGTCGGTGAGGGGGACGGGTTGCCGATCATCGTGGGGCAGAAGGCTCCTCGACGTAAACCACGCGGCGGGTCATGCCCACCGGGGTCAGCGTGGCGGACTCGTTGCGCCACAGCCGAACCAGCGCGATGCAGCCAACCCGCCCTTGACGACCTTGCCTGATGCGGTCCGCGGGAGGTCGTCGTTCGAGATCGACCAGCGGGTTGGCACTTCGAAGTAGGCCAAGCCTTCAGTGGCGAATGCAACGAGCTCCGCCTCGGCGACTACCGCATTGCGTCGAAGTGTCACGGCGGCAGCAACTTCCTCGCCAAGATCGGTGTGGGGCAGCCCTATCACGGCGACGTCCAGTACGGCCGGATGTTCTTGCAGTCTCGCTTCGACACGACTGGCAGAGATGTTCTCCCCACCTCGGATCACGACATCCTTGCCTCTACCGGTCAGGTACAAGTAGCCATCATTGTCGATCCGTCCGAAATCACCGGTCCGCAGCCAACGGTCCGGTGTGATGACCGACGATCTCGGTTCGTGCCAGTAGCCGAGCATCACGCTGGGGCCACGGACAAGAATCTCGCCGGCGCCGTCCCTGTCCGGGTTCTCGATTGCTAGCTCGATCGTGGGCAGTGGCCTGCCTACCGAGCCGGAGCGGTCCGTCAGCTCTTGCCCGCTAGCCACCGCCACTGCTCCGGCGGCTTCAGTGAGGCCATACGACACCGCTGCTCCCCGTTTGACGTTCGGAAAGTACGCAGTGACTTGATCCCACAGCCCATTGGGTACCGGAGCCGCGCCCATCGCGAGCGATCGGAGGACTAGCCCGTCGCCGAAATCACCAGCGGCCTCCTCCATTACATCCAGCGTGCGAGACACCATGGTCGGCACCGCGGACCATCCCGAAACCTTCTCCTCCCTCAACAGTCGAATCACCTCGTGAGGGTCGAAACGTCCCTTCAGGAATGCCATGGTCCCGCCCGCAAAGATCGCCAATAGCAGCTGTTGAACCGCGCCGACGTGAAACAACGGGACGGACACTAGCGAGGTGCGCTCCAGTGATGAGTTCCCTCGGGCGGGAAGTTGACGGGAATTGGCCAGCGAGTTCTGAGTCGAAGCAATCAGACTGCGATGACTTAGCACGGCGCCCTTTGGACCTCCGGTCGTTCCTGACGTGAAGACGATGACGGCAGGATCGTCTTCGTCACCCTCGAAGACCTGTCCCCCATCCGAGTCGACGCCGCAGAGTGCCAGCTCGTCGAAGCGAATCGTCGTGACGTCGTGCGGTATGAGTGGCTGACGACGCTCATCCGCTACTACCAGCCGCGGAGTCATCGTGCCGACCACCTCCGCGACGACATCGCGAGTCCACCACGCGTTGCCGGTACACACCACCCATCCCTGGCTCACGCACGTCCAAAACATCACGATCCACTCGATCGAGTTCGCACCAAGGAGCAGAACGCGATCCCCCGGAACTAGTGAGTAGCGTGATCGAAGCTGTGCAGCGAACGAGGCTGTCGCCCAAAGCAATTGATCGAACGTCAGGCTTCGCTCGCCTTGGATGACATGCCGCCGGTCTCCGAACCGATGCGCATCGACGAGGAGGTCGGCTAGCGAGCGTGGGCGTTGTTCGAACACCTTGCATGGGACGCCAAGGACCTGTTCGGTGACTATCTGCGTGCCCCATGCCGCAGCGAAGTCAGACATCGCGATCCGCAGCCGACGACATCTCACCCTGCTCCCGATAGTCGCTGAAGGTCCGGTCACGCTCGGACAAGCTCTCGCGGACACCGTTGGACTGCATGGATTTCATGAAGTCCCTGGAGGATCGCTGATGGAACCCGAGCGCGTTGAGATCCGCGCATGCCCGCATACCGGTCCGGATCCCCGCTGCCTCCATGGACCGATGACACGCACGCTTGTTGACGGCCAGAATGTCAGCTGGAATCTTGCTCACCCGCTCGGCGATGCTCAGGACGGCGCCCTCAAGATCGGCTGCCGCGAAGCTGCGCGTGGCAAATCCCAACTCGGCGGCCTCTACGCCCGAGATCCAGTCCCCGGTAAGCAGCGCCTCCATCCCCCGTCGCATACCAAGCAACCACGGCTGCCACACCATGTCAGGCGTCGACATCGAACGGACAGGTGGATAGCCGACTCTCGCGTCATCGGCGATATAGACGATGTCGCACGCGGCCGCTAGTTCCGAGCCGCCGGCGAGGCACCAACCGTGCACCTGAGCCACGATGGGTGTCGCGAGATCCCACATTTCAAACCAGCCGGCGACGACGTGTCGCGGCCACCAACCGTCGACTGTTGCGGCGTGGCGCTCAACGGGTCGGACCCACTTCTCCAAATCGTATCCCGCCGAAAAGCACTCGCCTGCACCTCGAATCACGATGACGGCGACGTCACGTGAAGCGTCAGCCGCCCGCATCGACTCGAACAGCGCCAGGCGAAGCTCATCGCTCAAAGCGTTCCGCTTCTCAGGGCGATTGAGCGTGAGACGTCGTACACCGGGCAGCGGATCATCTACGACGAGCACTTCCTGCGACATATGGCTGACTCCTCGGCCGTGACATTTCTGACGGACCACGCCTTCATTACGGCTGTGCTGGCGGCACTTGGACCACCGATGAGAGGTGTGAGCGCTTACTATATAGTATCCAATACTACCGCAGGAGGCGACCATGAAGTACGACCGCAGCGAATTGCTCATTGGCGGGGACTGGCTTGGTAATGGATCCGATTGGCTCCCGGTGGTTTCGCCATCGACCGAGGAAGTGGTTGCGGAAGTTCGCCGTGCGGTGACCTCGGACATCGACCTCGCGGTGACAGCAGCCCGAACCGCGTTTGACACTGGGCCGTGGCCGCGAATGGCGCCAGACGAACGTGCGACGGTGATCCTCACTGCGGTTGGATTACTTGCCCAATCGACGCAAGAGATCGGCACGGTGGTCACTCAGGAGATGGGGGCACCGTTCGCCGACTCGGTTGGCCAGCAGGTGCCAGGAGCCTTGGCAATGGCGAAGGCCTTTGTGCGCTACTCCGCCGAGGTATCGCGAGAGACCACACGGAAGGGACGTCAGGGGTGGGCCGTCATCGAACAGGAGCCCCTAGGAGTCGTCGCGGCGATCATTCCGTGGAACGGCCCTTTTTACTTCAGCATTCTCAAGGTGATCCCCGCCCTCCTCGCCGGCTGCGCGGTCGTCCTCAAGCCCGCGGAGGAGACACCAGTCAGTGCCTACTATCTCGGCGACGCGCTCTACGCGGCCGGCCTTCCCGCTGGACTGTTGAGCGTCGTGCCAGGCGACAGGATCGTCGGAATGCACTTGGTGTCACACCCCGGCGTCGACAAGGTCTCATTCACCGGGAGTACCTCCGCGGGGCGGGAAGTGGGCGCGACGTGCGGGAGCCAGCTCAAACGCTCAAGCCTGGAGCTCGGCGGGAAGTCTGCCGCCATCGTTCTCGAGGATGCTGACCTAGACACCGTGATGCCGTCGATATCGGCGGGCGCGTTCTACAACGCAGGCCAGGTGTGCGCTGCGCTCACCCGAGTGCTCGCACCGCGCACGCGCTACGCCGACGTCGTGGACGGCCTCTCGGCGGCGGCGAACAAGTTACGTGTGGGGGATCCGTTCGAACCGGACACCGACGTCGGTCCGCTCGTCTCGTCGCGTCAACGCGATCGTGTCGAAGGCTACCTTCGCTTGGCCGAAACCGAGGGTGCGACGCTTGAGGCTGGCGGAGGTCGCCCTGACAACCTCGACCGCGGCTACTACGTCGAACCGACCGTGTACTCGGGTGTCAACAACGGCATGCGGATCGCACGCGAGGAGATCTTCGGGCCAGTCGTCGTCGTCATTCCCTACGACAACGTCGACGAGGCAATCGCCGTCGCCAACGATTCGCCCTACGGCTTGCACGGCGGGGTATTCACAAGTGATCCCGACGCGGGAGTGGAACTCGCCAGGCGCCTCATCACAGGCACCGTCTCCGTCAACTCGTTCACGCTCAACTCCGACGCCCCCTTTGGGGGACGAAAGAATTCGGGATACGGCAGGGAGTTCGGACCCGAGGGGATTGCCGCGTATCTCGAGCACAAGACGATCAACGTCCCGCGATCGGTGGTAGACGAAGCAAAGCCTGGCGGCCACATCGGCGCGTGATCCTCAATGTGTACGTGCGGGCGATTGTAAGCGCTTACAATTATCATTCGGTCAGCTAAATCGATCTGTGGAGGTGGTGCTGAATGGCTCAGAACGCCGCACCAGATGACGCGTCGCCGAGGGGTGGGCAAACGCGCCAACCTCGCCGTGCTCCAGGCGAGGGTCGGCGCTTGCTCCTGCAGGCAGCGAAAGAAATGTTCGAAGAGTCAGGTTACGCACGAACGACCACCCGGATGATTGCTGAACGGGCAGACGTGGCGGAAGCGCTGCTGTTTCGAAACTTCGGTTCGAAAGCTACCCTCTTCTCCGAGGTCACGTTGGGGCCTTTTACGCAGTTCATTAGTGACTGGAAACGCAAGCGCGCCAACGACTGGCGGGTCGCCTCGCCTGAGCAACTCGCATCAGAGCTGATCGGAACTTTCTACGATCTTTTCCGCGACAACCGCGGATTGATGATCACCTACATTGCCACCAGTGTATTCGATCCCGAAATAGTCGGCATCGAGGAGGCGCCGCTGTTCATTGAAGCCATTGACACCCTGGCGCGGTGGAGCGAAAAGGACTTCATCGAAGCGCGCGCCCTCGCGCCGATCGACGTCTTCGTGGCCAACCGGGCCTTCGTGGGCATGATTATGTCGATGGCGCTCTTCGAGGACTGGTTGATGCCGACCGACCACGGCCAGCGCCCGAGCAGGGACGAGATCATCTCGGAGTTGTCACAGTTGATTCTCTACGGCGTCACACGCCCACGTCACCCCATTTCGGACGTTCCGCCGCACTAGCCGCCGATTCCGTTGTCGAGACCGAGACGGGTTCCGAAATACCCAAGGGACGCCGACCTGCGCGACTATTGCGAAGAGGACGAACGCGATCAGGGCGACGACCAATCCGACGGCGCGCGCCCGGATGCCGATCGGCGCAAAGGCGAGTGCCAGAAATACGAAACCGAAACCCGCCTCCACCCAAGCGAGGATCTTTAGAGGCGCGTCGACCGCTTTCCCATGGTCGGTAACGTACCCGTCAGGAAAGCCGTCGATGGATACTTCCACGAGCGTCGGTAAAGGCTAGCCCCAGCGGGGCGATGGCGCCGACTACGCACGCGATTATTGCAAGAGCCCTCATCGGCGCCGCGTTTCCCCGCGCTTTCAAGGCCGCCACTAGTAGTCGCACCAGAGTATTGGCGAGCTCGCCCCTCTTGTCTTGGGACACCCGAGAGTACTCGGCGGGTTCGGGACCTTCAGCGTGTCGGACGTGACGGATGAGCGTCACCGGGGCACATTGCCACCGTGGCCGCACCGGTGAACGAGGACCGCTTGGCGATCGTCGTTTTCGAATACGCCCAGCGCACCGGCGAGCGCATCACCCTCGGGTTAGATCGTCCTCCCGCGTCCTTGCCAATATGCGTCGCGAAGTCGGCGCTTGAAGATCTTGCCCGAATCCTCCCGCGGGAGCTCTGCGCGAAACTCGATGACCTTGGGTACTTTGAAATCGGCAATGTGTTGATGGAGAAAGGCTTTGACGTCATCTGGCCCGGCTGAACTTCCAGGCGTCAGCTGAATCACAGCCGCCAAAACCTCGCCCAGACGGTCATCGGGAATGCCGAACACCGCACAGTCGGCCACTTCCGGCATTCCGACCAGTGCAGATTCGATCTCCGCCGGATAGACATTTGTGCCCCCGAAAATGACGAGGTCGACCTTGCGATCGCAGACAAACAGGAAGCCGTCCTGGTCCACGTAGCCCACGTCCCCGGAGGGCACCAAGGAGTCCACTTGATCGGCAGTCACCGCGCCGCCTTGATAGGTGAACTCGGATATGGCGTGGAGTCTGGAATAGATGTCGCCGACGTCTCCAGCGGGGACCTCGTTCCCGTCAGGATCAAGAATCTTGACCGTGGCGCCGTCGACCGGGCGCCCGACCGTGCCCGGGTGCGCGAGCCATTCCTCGCTGGAGCAGAACGTCACGGCGCCGGTCTCGGTGGATCCGTAGAATTCGTAGATCACCGGTCCCCACCACTGGATCATCCGACGCTTGACATCCGGAGGGCACGGTGCTGCCGTGTGTACTACGTGCACCAGCGTGCTCAGGTCGTATCGAAGACGTGTCTCCGCAGGCAAATTCAACAGTTGCACGAACATCGTCGGAACCAATTGGACCGCGGTTATCTCGTGACGATCGATTAGCCGAAGGAGGTCCTCGGCGTCGAAACGTGACTGCAGCACTGCGGTGGCCCCGGTCTGCAACGCGAACATTGCGGTGGCGTTGGGGGCGCTGTGATACATCGGAGCCGTGATGATCGTCCTGCTGCCCTCGGTCAACCCCAGTGTCTGCCGAGCGACGCTGGCGAACGCGGCCCGCTGCTCGGGGGTAAGTGCTTGCCTTCGAACTCCCTTGGGACGTCCCGTGGTTCCAGACGTGTAGATCAGAGTGGTCGGCGCGTCCTTGGCCGGTCCGTCCCACGGTTCGTGCGCGCCAATCCAGTCGAGCCAACGAACGTCGCCCGTGGATGCACAACGGCGGTCGTCCACGACGCCGTAAGCCCGTCCAATGTGCTCGGGGGTGTCCACGACGATCACCTGGACCGAGGCCGGTATCGCGTCGCGGATCGGGCCGACGAGGTCGGAATGAACGACCAACACGGACGCGCCACTGTCCTTCAGGATGTACTCGACCTCGGCGCCCTTGAAATGCCAATTGATGGGCACCGTGACCGCACCCAAAAGGCCGGCGCCAATCGTGAGTTCCAGGATCGGGACATCGTTGCGCATGAGGAATGCGACAGCGTCTCCACCGCCCACGCCCATCGACGCGAATCCGCTCGCTGCTCTTGCAGCCGTCGTGAGAATCTGGCTTCGTGGGTAGAACGCGTCTCCCGATACGAACCCCGGCTGGGGCGCACTTGACGTCATCGCAGTGCTCATTTGAATGTCACGTTCCGCTCATAGTCGATTGGCCACGATTCGCGCAGTGGTTGTTTGACGACCTTGCCGGTCGCATTCGTCGGCAATTGCTCGTGCCTCAACCACCACCGGCGCGGAACCTCGAAGTAGGCCAACCTCTCCGAGGCAAATGCTTCAAGGTCGTCCGGTGTTACTTCAACGCCATCACGTGGCACCACGACAGCAGCGACCACCTCACCGAACTCCTCATCCGGCAAGCCGATCACGGCCACCTCGGCGACCGCCGGGTGCTCAACGAGTGCCGCTTCCACATTTGGGCAGGCGATATTCTCACCGCCGCGAATGATTACGTCCTTGATTCGGCCCTCGATGAATAAAAAGCCCTCGGCGTCGATGCGGCCGATGTCACCGGTATGAAGCCAACCCTCGGCGTTGACGACACACGGCTCTGAGCTCCCGAGATATTCCGTCATGTTTGTCGGCGAGCGAGCGATGATCTCCCCCTCGCCTGAGCTGTCGGGGTCTTCGATCTTCAACTCGACGACGGGGAAGGGTCGTCCCACAGTGCCCGGCCGGGCAGCCAGATCTTTGCCCGTCGCAACGGTGAGGGTTCCGCCTGCTTCCGTCATTCCGTAAATGGTCCCTGCGTTACGCCGAGCAGTCGGAAATGCGTGGCGCACTTGCTCGAACATATGGGGGCTCACATGAGTTCCGGACACCGTGACGGACCGCAGGGTTGAGGTGTCGCGGATTGCGAGGTCCGGGTGGTCGATGACCCGACCAATCATGGTCGGCACTCCCCCCCACGACTCAATCTTCTCGGCCTCGATGAGACGAAGGATGGTCGCGGCGTCGAAGCGCCCAACGTGCAGAACAAGCTTGCCGCCGGTCAGCAGTGTCGCGAGAATCGACTGGATCCCACCCATGTGAAACAGAGGCACAGTCACCAGGGCGATCGCACCCTCATGGTCGGACGCAAGTTCGGGTGGGAGCCGCCTCGTTGCGACAAGGAAGTTCTGTTGGTTTGCGACCACCGATCGATGTGACAGTGTGGCCGCCTTCGGTGCGCCGGTCGTGCCGGACGTGAACAGGATGACGGCGGGCAACTCCTCGTCGAACAAGCGGTCGTCGACAACTCCCAACCGAATCGTTTGTGTCGACGGTAGATCGAGCGGCAACCGCAACACCGGTCGCCCGGCTGGAATCATCGCCGCTCTGCGGTCGTCGGCGATGACCAAAACCGGCGACGCCACCGAGAGTGCATGATCGAGCTCTTTCCCACTCCACCAGGCGTTTCCACTGACAACCGTTGCGCCTGACGCCAGCACCGCAAAGAAGGCAACAATCCAGTCCACGCTGTTTGCACCGAGTAACAACACTCGCTCGCCGACCCGGACACCGTGTTCGTCAACGAGCTTGTCCTTGGCTGTCTCAACGCAATCGAGGAACTCATCAAAGGTGAGCCGTCGTTCGTTCTCCACCAAGTACTCGCGGTCGCCCCATCGTCGGGCATCGCTGAGGAATCCGCAGACGGTGCGCCAACGATTCGCGTACACCAGGTACGGCGGATGTGCGCCACCGCGCACGACGTGGGTGCCCCAGTGATCTGAGAGCGGGTGCGTTGAATTCACGAAGCCTCCACGGCCACTGGATGCTCGCCGACGTCGAACGTGCCATCGCCGGCGATGTGGACGAGCCGTCCGCAGAACTCCTCGGCTGTCATCGCTCGAACGACCGGTTTGCTTGCACTCCAGACGATCACGCGACGACCATCGGGCGGTTCAGCCACGGCGACTGCTCTTGATGGACGATCGCGTTGGCTCGCTAGCACGGTGTAGCCGACGATTGACGCGACTCCGGCGTAGTCCTGTACCAGCGGGCGGGGAGGGCACGCGGAGAGCGCAGCTTCCGATACGTCGATCGATTGGAACTTGTCTCGTGGGGGTGCTGCTGACCACACCGAGAATGCTTGCTTTGTGAGCACACCGGACACCGACGAGATCAACCCCGTCTTGCCCGTTTGACGTAGGGCTAGGGCGAGTTGAGCAGTTGCGTGAAGGACGTAATTGTTGAAAGGACCACCAGCATAACGCATTCCACCTGTGATCGACGGAGCAGGAAGTGCAGACGGTAGGCCAAGGGCCTTTGCATGCAATTGGAGTGCGATGGGAAAGCAAGAATAGAGCTCCAGCAGGCCGAGGGAGTCCGCAGACACTCGGGCGTGCCCAAGTGCAGCTGATGCGGCTTGTTCGGCACCTGGCGCTTCTCCGATGGCGGAGCGCTGTGACAGCGGAATCATCGCATTGGAGATACCGCTGGACACCGGGTAGATCCAGCGTGACGGCTCGATCTGGAGCTCCCGGGCCTTCTCGACTGAGGTGAAGATCAACGCAGATGCCTGATCGACGCTCCAACGGCTGACATGCTCGCTGCGGTAAGGGAACGCAAGCATCGGGTTGCTTGCTGAATCGGAGTTCACGGATTCGGCAGTGATCGGGGAGCGCTTCCACGCGTGGGGGTTTCGGGCCCCGATCTCGCTGAGTTCGCTGTACAGCGCGGCCGTCGCAGCCACGTCGTCACTGATCGAACAGCCGCGGGCCGCGCGGGCCGCGGCCGCGATGATCGCGTAGTAGCCAACGGCGTCTTCGCCGAGGCCAGCCGCGATCTCAGCGGCCAACATGATCGGCGAGTCCGCTCGCCAGGTCACGTCTGCCTCGGTGTCCTGCTGCTCGTCGTGTAGTTCGTGACCCCGCTTGGTCGCACAGAGAAGGCGAAAGCCGGCTTCGCCTCCTACGACGAGGCAGACATCCGCCGACCCGTCAATGATGTTGCGGCATCCGTCCGCTATGAGCGACTCCTGCAGGACACCGATGCGAGCGAGCACCGAAGTGACGTTGGGTGAACCGAATGACGCCGTAATCGCACGCCCTGGATCGCGATAGCGCCAACGCCCCTTCGGTACGTACACACGGTCGATTTGGCTCAGCACCGTCGGGGCCCCGGCATCGCGCGCCGCCGCAACACACGCTCGGCGCATGAGCGACAGTGGTTCGTCTGCGTCTAGAGGTTCGGGTTCGCGTTGGCTTTGCAGACCGACCCCGATCATGACCGGCGTCCGGGGATGTAACTTCTCTTGCTGTCCGGTCATTCAACATCTCCTACTCGCGTCGGAAACACGACCAACGCAGACGCGACTGTGGTCTTGCCGACGCGATCGTTCTCCAGCCACAAGTCGAGATCCACTATCCGACGGCCTCCTGAGTCGATTCGCTTTGCGCGAACTTGTCCACCCGAACGCACGCTGTCGCCAAACGCGTTCATTTGGCGCATCCGGAAATCGAAGCGCTCGATCCATCCCGATGCCCCGATCCAATCCGACGCGACCTTGAACAGGATGGCGCTGGTCCAACCCGTGTTCAGGAATATCGAAGGGTGACCGCTTTCAAGCGCGAAGCCGGGGTCATGGTGAACCCGGTTCCAGTCCTGGGAACCGCTGACCTGCAGGACGACCGTGTTCCAATCGACGGTCACTTCGACGCCCGCAAGTCGTTGGCCCACCTCCACATCGGCCCAGTCTGGCCGCGCAAGCTTCTTCGCATCCACGCCGCTATGCATCAGAAACTCTCAGCGGCGGCGATCTGCCGCTTTGATCGGTGCACCAGCACGGAGTTGCGGCACGTTGCAACGACCTCGTCACGTTGATTGGACAGACGCAATTCAGTGACAATGCACACCGCTTGTGGGTCAATTTTGATCGGCTTGAAGAAGATGTCGGTGATCCGCGTCTCCGACGAGAGTCGGTCCCCTACTCGTACCGGTTGCCGATACTCCCATGACACTTCAAGATTGATCCCGCGATCACCGGGGGTGGGTACTCCGTATGTCCAGCCCGGGCGACGAACACCCGTCTTCGACTTCCGGGGCCATGGCCCTCCGCCGGCGAAGTACGGCAGAAGCGGCCCGGGTGCGATTACCGCCGCGTACGGACCCCGGCGCGCAATTTCGGGATCCAGATACAGCGGGTTGTCGTCATGGATCATGTTGCAGTACCGGCGTATCGGATCGTACTCGACCGGGTATCTTCCGTCGCTACGGTCGACAACCGAGCCGATCCAAGCCGATTTCACTACCTCGATGTCGTAATCGTCTTGCGTCATTCGCCGCCTTCTTTCGTCAACTTGCGCCTGTGGCAAGCGTCGACCGAACCTCTTTGGTGAAGCTTCCAAAGACGCTGCTCACGCCACCATCTACGGGGATCGTGGACCCGGTGATGAAGGAAGCATCTGCGCCAGCGAGGAATACGACGAGTTTCGCGACCTCGATGGCTGTGCCAATGCGTCCGAGCGGTGCCAGCTCGGCCGAAGCGCACTTCATCACGCCGAGGACGCCGTGCTTGCCTGCGGTGTAGGCCGAGCCTCGGGCGGCGCCAAGCAGTCCAGGGCCTGATGACGTGATGATGACGGAACCACCCCCAGATGCCACAATCTGACGGCCCGCACACTGGAGCCCGAGAAACGTGCCACGAAGGTTTACGTCGAGCACTGAATCCCATTGTTCGGGTGTTGTTTCGAAAATGGAGCCGGTGATGTGGACACCGGCGTTGAGGTGCGCGATATGTAGCGCACCGAATCTCTCAACAACGACCGCTACCATCGCCTCGTTCTCAGCAACGTCGGCAACAATGACTGCCAAGGTGGTTGCTTCGCCTCCTGACTGGATGATGGTTTCAGCAACCCGGGCAGCGGCTAACTCGTCGAGATCCGCACAGCACACCTTGGCGCCAGCTTGAGCGAGCTCGCTCGCCGTCGCTGCACCAATTCCTGATCCAGCCCCGGTCACAAGCGCTACCTGGCCGGTCAAATCCGTCATAACCAGCCTCTTCGATTGCCCCTGCAGCGGCGATCAGAGACCGGCTGCGCGACTGCTGAGGGTTTTGAAGGGGAATGAGACGGCGTGTCGCCAAACAGGCTCGAGTCCATCCCCCCGCCCTCTACATACAATAGTAAGTACTAACTTCTATACGCTAAAGGCACACGTGCCCGAAGTCAATCCTTCGCGACCGAACCGTCTGGCGGCGACCGAAGATCTAATGAGGTCAACAGCGATTTCGCGGATGTCTGGTAGCGAGACTCATTCGACTCAGGCAACAGCATTGCTACGGTCGATCACGAGCGAAGCGATCCGATCTAGATGCTCGTCGGCACCGCCGAGAAGCGCCGCGTCTGTGACTGCACGTTTGAGGTAGAGGTGGGCTGGATGCTCCCAGGTGAACCCGATGCCTCCATGAATCTGAATCGCGCTGTTCGCGACGGATAAAAAGGCTTGCGAGCATGTTGCCTTCGCGATACTCGCAACAAGCCGTGGATTGTCCGTGCCCGTCTGAAGTGAACCGACCGCGTGATACGCCGCCGATCGAGCATGTTCCACGAGCACGAGCATGTCGGCGCACCTGTGCTTGATGGCCTGGAACGATCCGATTCGCCGACCAAATTGCGAACGCGTCCCCGCGTATTCAACCGACATGTCGAGAAGTCTTTTGGCGCCGCCAACCTGCTCCGCCGCCAAGAGCGCTGTGGCTACGCAGAGTGCTCGTTCGACCGCCTGGTAGGCATCAGCTCCCGTCGCAAGTAAGCGAGTCTCAACACCGTCGAACGAGACCCTCGCCTGGCGGCGGGTTTGATCGAGAGTTGGAAGCCATACTCGATCGCCGCCGTCGACGAGGAACAGGCCAAAGCCTTCGGAACGGTTCGCGGCGACGACTAGCCAATCGGCGTCACCATCAACGACTTGGGGCATTTCACCTGTCAGTTGTCCGCGGGCTTCCACAATGCGGATCGATTGCGCATCGAGTTCGGTGCCGCTGCACGGGAGGGCGACGGCGGCCGTGCTTTGACCGCGGATCAGCGATGGGAGCACTTCGTCGCCGCCAAGAGCCGAAAGCAGCGGAATAGCAAGGTCGACTGTCCCAAATACAGGTCCGGGCAGCAGGCTTCGTCCGAATTCTTCGCATGCGATCGCCTGTTCCACCAGCCCTGCGCCGGCTCCCCCCAGGTCTTCGGGGACGGCGAGTCCGAATACTCCAATCTCAGAACCAAGGCGTATCCAGGTAGCTCGGTCGAAACCGCTCGAAGTGTCCACGAGCTTTCGAACAATGCTTTCGGGCGTAGTGGTCGCGAGGAATTTCCGGAGGGTTTCACGTAGCTCGTCCTGCTCAACGGTGGCCGCGTAGCCCGGTAGCGGCTCAGCCACGGGGTATCTCCTTCCACGGTTTTCCAGAGTCCGCACGCATATCTCCGGGTAACCCGAGGATGCGCTCACCGAGAATGTTTCGGAGCACCTCAGAGGTGCCTCCTTCGATGGTGTTGGCACGCGAGCGAAGGAATGAGTGCTGGATGGCGACGCTGGCATCGCGCCTGAGCAACGAATCGATCGCGCCGTAGTCTTCGTGGAGAGTGGCCTCCGCTCCGAGCAGATCCATGCAGAATTCGTAGACGGCCTGATTTAGCTCGGCCGAGACCAGCTTCGAAATTGCACCCTCTGGGCCCGGCGAGCCGAGCTTTGAGGTCGCGCGCGCGCGTTGTCCGGTGATCCGCTGGACTTCAGCGCGAGTCCACAACCTAGCGAGCCGATCTCGTAGGACGGACGTGTGCTTGTCCGGTCTTTGTTGCCAGAGCAACATCGCATCAGCGATAGAGCCTGATCCGCGGACGGACGATCCGCCCCCGATCGCCGATCGCTCGTTCATGAGCGTCGTCATCGCAACTCGCCATCCGTCGCCGATTGGCCCGAGTCGGTGGGTGTCCGGTATCCGTACGTCGGACAGAAAGACTTCGTTGAACTCGGAGTGACCGGTGATCTGTCGGAGCGGCCGAACATCGACGCCCGGAGCGTGCATGTCAAGGATGAAGTAGGTCAACCCTTGGTGCTTAGGCACATCAGGGTCGGTCCGGGCGAGCAACAGTGCGTAGCGAGCGACGTGAGCTCCGCTTGTCCACACCTTTTGGCCATTTACAACCCAGTCATCGGCAACGCGCACAGCCATGGTCGCGAGGCCCGCCAAGTCTGAGCCCGCCCCCGGCTCGCTGAAGAGCTGACACCAGATGTGTTCGGAACTGGCGAGGGGACGCAGCAATTCGCGTGCGAGCTCGGGGGGCGCGTGCTCCACGAGCGTGGGGGCCGCCATTCCGTACCCGATGGGGTTCAGCGCAAATGGATGCTTGCCGCCGGCGTCGTTCAAGACCACATCGACAGATGCCTGAAGTCCGCGCGGAACGCCAAGACCGCCAAGACCCTTAGGGAAATGAACCCACGTGAGCCCCGCGTCAAACCAGGCACCGAGAAAGTCCCGCCGGCCCATTGAGCGCGGATCGTGCCGGCCGACCAATTCCAGTGCCTCACGTTCGACATACGCCGACGCCGTCTCGGCGTCGACGGTTGGTTGAACCATACTGTGATGATACGTGTAAGTACTCACTTCTTTCAAGGCTTGTACCCACGGCGGAGCTGAGGCACAATGGGGCAACACGGGCGTGGGCGCTCACTGGCAATGGCCCGAACAAGGAGATCGATGTGCGCACCCCAAAATGGTTACTGGCGTGGTTGCTGGCCGTCGGCGTGTCCTTCGCCGGCGCACAGCCCGCGCAGGCCGAACCGCTGACTCCGTTGAGCCCCGCAGAACTTCAGTATCTCGAACAACTGCACCGCGTGTTGCCGCTCAGCCACGACCCCATCGCCTTCCGCAGCGACGGGGAACTCTTGAACCGTGGTCGGTATGTCTGTCGTCAGCGCGACCAGGGGGTCGTCGGCCAAGCGGCGACACTCGAGTCTCCCGCCATCACCCAATTGGCGTTCATCTACCTGTGCCCGCAGTGAACCGAACCCGACACGTTCACGGCCGGGTTGGCTTGAGCATGTGATCTTGCTGGTCGGGTCGACGAAACGCCACCAGCGAATTATCCACCGAACGTTGCCATCCGCCCGAGGGAGTCCGAATGCGAAAACTTGCCGACACAATCGGCTGCGCCATGGCGAGCGTGGCACTGCTGCTGCTGGGAGCACCGGCGGCACACGCAGACGACGCTAGCTTCGTCCGCGACGCCAAGGCCCTCGGCTTCGCGATCGATGCCGACAACCTGATCAGCATGGGCCGTTCCGCCTGCTACTTCCTCAGCCTCAACAGGGATCCCGGCCAAGTGGCGGAGCGCATCATGCGATACGCCAGCGTCGACCTGAACGCGGCGAACCGATTTCTCGCCACGTCCGTGACTGAATACTGTCCGCAATTCGGTGATCGAGTGAATGCATGAGCGGCCGGCCGCGGTGCACTTCGATTGCCGTTGGCACAGCGGATCGCCCGTCTTTGCACACGATTGGGCGCTAGTTCCAACAGTGCTTCATCAGCTGCCAACCCGTCCCCCTGACTCGACGCTCAGTCGCCGAGCTGCTGGACTCATTCCCACAATCAACGACGCCACGCACCGGTGACCCCACAGGTGGAGAAGTACACAGCACTGCTCACCGCACCGGCGACGACAATTCCCAGCCACATCGGCGGCCTGCTGGTGCCCAGCACCGCCGACAGTACGCAGGGACGCGGCGGTCGTGACCCCACGCTGAGCTGCGAAATCGACTGCCCACGGCGGGCCGCAGCGCAGGGCAATGACCCCAACCTCGGTGTTGCAACGCTGAACCAGACCACGACGGCACCTTCCTCTCAGGCCCCGAACGGTGAGCCCACTTACGCCAGGAGCATCACGTACGACAAATTCTATTCTGGAATGATTCCAGACCACTCCTGAGTTGTCTGTGTGAATTCGTGCGTTGTCCCTGTGACTTCGCAAGCCGGCCAGCCGGTTTCGCGAGTTGCTGGCCGCGGAGCGGCGCCGTGCCGACGTGTATAACGGCCTCGCGGAAGCCGCGCAGGGCCAGCGACGGCAGATCCTGAACCAACTGGCAGCGGTCGAGCGGCGCCACGCCGAGCACTGGGCGGGCAGGCTCGGTTGATCTGGGCGAGCCCGTGCCGGAGTCGTGGCTCGCGCACGCGGGTGATGTCGTGGCTGGCGCGGCGGTTCGCCATCGATGCGGTACTGCCGTATCTCGAGCGCACCGAGCGCTCTGATGCAGGTGTGTACCAGCACGACCCCGAGGCAACGTCGGACATGGCTGCTTCTTGAACGTCCGCACGCCCGGGTGCTGACGCAATGCGCGGCGGCATCAGTGACCATCGAGGTGTTTTGCGCCGCAGCGAACCATGGCGCAGACCGCCGCGCAAGTCGCCGCCGAGTTGACGACCCATGAGTCATGGGGTCCTCGTCAGCGGGACGCGCGACGATAGCACTGGTGAGCGCAGCGTGATCTTCGCTGCTCCAGCAGATTATCGCCTCATCCCGCTCAGCGAAATAGTTGGAGAAGGTGCGACGAGAAGCGTTGGCCCACAGACAGATTGCATCGACCGTCAGCCCAACATAGCCGTCCCGAACGCAGAGTTCCAGAGCCGCCTCTGGTAGGGCCAAGGAGGTCGCCGCCTTCTTCCGTTCCCGTAGAGCAGGTGGAGTGTCACCCGTCGCGGTCCTAATTGAATCGACCCTCACGGCCTTCTCTCCGCGCTGTGGAGCCCACCAGCCGCATTCTCCTTAGAGGCTGTCGATTTGGTGGCCCTTTTCCCTTTGGCGAGTTCCACAAGCAGGCGCGGTACGTCCATTTGCGGCAGCATTACCTCGATGAGCCAGGCATGGTCGGGGTCCGAGGCGCCCTGGAGGGCGTCTCGCAGCTCGCGGACGGTGCGGACCTTCGCGGTGCGTACATCGGTACCACCGAGGGCCGCAGGCAGCTCTGTCCAGTTCCACTGGACGATGTCCTGATAGTCGGCGTTTGGACTTTGGAGCAAACGCTCGACCGTGTAACCGTTGTTGTTGAGCACGAACACGACCGGCCGGATACCGCGGGCATAGAATGTCCCGAGTTCCTGCACGGTCAGCTGTGCCGAACCGTCCCCGATGAAGAGGACAGCTCGCCGATCGGGCCGGGCCAACGCGGCGCCAAGCACGGCCGGCAGGGTGAATCCGATCGACGACCACACCGGCTGGCCGAGCAGGTCGGACTCGGGTGGCAGCCGCAGATCGAGTACGCCGTAGAGCGCCGTGCCGATTTCGGCGGCCACCGTCGTCGACGCCGGAAGCCAGTCCTGCACCCGTGCCCAGAATCGTTCGTGGTTCAGAGGCTCGTCGAGGTTCCCGCCGGGGACAGATGCGGGCGCCGCAGGCGCGATGGGGCTGGCGTCGGCGAACTGACTCTTGCCGACGAGCTGGTGCAGGACCTGCAGGGAGTCCTCCAGCCGCACACCGGGATACACCGCCCGCCCGATCCGCGCGTGATCGACCGTCAGCTCCACCGCGCGGCCAGAGTCATAGCGGTGGGTGAAGGATCCGGTAGTGAAGTCGCTCTCCACCGTTCCGGCCAGGACCATTAGAGAAGCGTTGTCGATCGCTTGCCGGGCCTCCTCCGACCGGGTGGCGGCGCCGGAATACTTGCCCAGACTGGCCGGGTGGTTCTCGTCCAGTAGCGCCTTCGTTCCGGGCTGACACGCCACCCGGACCCCGGGCAGTCCGGCGAGTTCGGCCAGCATCGTCTCCAAACCCCGGCGATGAATGCGTGGCCCGGCCAGCACGGTGATCCCCTTCTCGCCGGCGAAACGACGTTCGAGGGCCTGGCGGAACGCCTCGACCGCGCCAGGTTCACTGCCCATGCACCCCAAGGGGATCCGCAACGGATGGGCGAGGACCGGCGCGTTCGCGACGTCCAGCGGCACGCCGAGGTAGACGGGCTTGCTCGTGTTCTGTGCGACCTGCAGGACCCGATCGATCTCGTGTGCCGCGGTGCGCGGATCCAGGATCGCCTGCGCCGCGGTGACTTCACGGGACATCCGCGCGAACCGCAGGAAATCACCGTCGAGCAAGGTGTGGTGCAGCGGGGCGCGGCGCTCGATCGCCGCACGCGAGGGCATGCCGACTATGTGCACGACGGGCACGTCTTCGGCGTAACTGCCGGCGATACCGTTAATCGCCGACAACTCGCCCACCCCATGGGCAGTGACGAGCGCGCCGAGGCGGCGGCCCGCCCGGGCGTATCCGTCCGCGGTGTAGGCGGCATTGAGCTCGTTCGTCGATCCCGACCAGTCGATGCCCTCTACCGCGAGCAATTCGTCGAGCAGCGTCAGGTTGTAGTCACCGGGCAGCCCGAAAAGGTGGGAGACACCGAGCTGCACCAGCCGGGTCGCCAAGTAAGAGCCGACGGTTGTTGTGGTGGTAGCGGCAGTCATCGTGATTCCTTGTGTCGATGTGAATTCCGGGCGCTTCCCCGCCGGTAGCGTGGGCAGCGAGATTCAGCCGACCGCCCTGTCCGCGCCGTCCCAGAACTTGGCACGCACCGTCTTCTTGTCCGGCTTGCCCAGACCGGTCAGCGGCAGCGAGTCCAACACGACGACCTGCTTGGGCGACTGCACGGAACCCTTGCGTTCCTTGACCGCGGCCTGGATCTCCGACGTCATGGTCGCGATCGCCGTATCGTCGCGCGAGGCGTCCGGCCGTAGCACGACGACCGCGGTGACCGCCTCGCCCCACGTCGCATCCGGTGTCCCGATCACGCACACCTGCGCGACCGCGGGGTGTTCGGCGACCACGTCCTCGACCTCGCGCGGGAACACGTTGAAGCCGCCGGTGACGATCATGTCCTTGGTCCGGTCGACGATGTGCCAGAAGCCGTCCTCGTCCTCGCGGGCCAGATCGCCCGTGTGCATCCAGCCGTCATGAAAAGTTCGCGACGTCTCCTCAGGCAAATGCCAGTAGCCGCCCGACAGCAGAGGACCGCTGACGCAGATCTCGCCTACCTCGCCCTGGGGCACTGGGTTGCCGTCCTCGCCGAGCAGGGCGGTCCGGCAGAACAGCGTGGGCCGCCCACAGGAGGTCAGCCGCTTCTCGTCGTGGTCACCCTTGGCCAGGTAGGTGATCACCATAGGCGCCTCGGACTGGCCGTAGAACTGGGCGAAGATCGGTCCGAACCGGCGGATGGCCTCGGCCAGCCGCACGGGGTTCATCGCCGAGGCGCCGTAGTAGACGGTCTCCAGCGAGGACAGGTCCCGAGTCCGGGAGTCGGGGTGGTCCAACAGCGCGTAGATCATCGACGGCACCAGCATGGTCGCTGTGATGCGCTGCTCCTCAATGGTTTTCAGCACCTCAGCCGGGTCGAACTTGCCCAGCACGATCATCTCGCCGCCCTTGACGACGACGGGTGTGAAGAACGTTCCGCCGGCATGCGACAGCGGGGCACACATCAGGAACCGGGGGTTGGCCGGCCAGTCCCATTCGGCGAGCTGGATGGCGGTCATGGTCACCATTTCCTGCGCCGTGCCGATCACACCCTTCGGCTTGCCCGTGGTTCCGCCGGTGTAGGACAGGCCGATGATGTGATCCGGTGGCAGGTCGGCGGCGACGAGCTGGTGCGGGCTGAAGCCGGCCGCTGTCGCGGCGAGGTCGGTGCCGGCGTCGGCGAGCTCAGCCGGCACTGGCCCGATGGTCAGGATCTGCTTGAGTGAGTCGACCTTGTCCAGGAGGCGCCGGGCGCGCTCGACGAACATCGGGTTGGGGTCGATGATCAACGACGTGACCCCGGCGTCGGAAAGCACGTAGGCGTGGTCATCGAGCGAACCCAACGGGTGCAGCGGTGTCCGCCGGTAACCCTGGGTCTGGCTGGCCCCGGCCATCATCAGCACCTCGGGGCGGTTGAGCGAGAGCATCGCGACGGCGGCGCCCGCACCCGCGCTGAGCGCCTCAAAAGCCTGGATGTACTGGCTGATTCGGTCGGCGAGCTGACCCCCCGTCAGGGTGGTGTCGCCGAGGAACAGCACTGGCTTGTCTTTGTGGCGCTTAAGCGCGCCAACCAGCAGGTGACCGGTGTGGCTGGGATTGCGCAGAAGATCGTCGCTCATAGTCATACCAGTAAATAGCATATACGAGTCTATCGCAAACACTCTCGCATCTGAGATTGCGACGCGTACAACCTCGGCTGGAAGCTTGGCGACGCATCGCCGGAGCTGCTGGATACCTACGAGGTCGAACGGCGGTCCGTCGCCGCACGGGTGTGGGCATAGCTCGGAGCTCCTTCGCCGCCGCGCCGATGGGGATTAAAGACGCACATCGACGCGCAGAGGAGACGAACCAGCAGGACATCAGCTACCGCGACCCCACATCGACCGGCCGACTCGCCGTCGGGGATCGTGCACCGGATGCGCTGGTCCCCGACACTCACGACTATCGGTCGATGCGGTGTTCAACCCGACGTCCGCCGAGTCCTACAAGGTCGCGGCGCTCGACGTGATGAGCAAGATGCGAACGCTCAGCCGGTTCCGCGCCTGATGCCGATGCTGACATCAATCGTGGACCCGAGTCGATGACGTTGCGCCGCAAACGCAACCAGCTGACCGGATTGGCGTGGTCGGCACACGGTTTACCCGTACCGTTTCCGGAACGTGGCTCGAACATGGAACCAGATAGTCCTCGATGAGGCGACGAAAGTACCGCTCGTCCTTGTGCCCAACGTAGGCGTCCAACCACGTTACGCATTGTTGCGCCAGATCGGGTCGCAGCCGGATTCGCTTGGCGGCGACCGATGTGACCAGACCCCGAATCGCTGCGAATGTTTCACCAGCCCCGATTGCCATAAAGACATCGCTGCGTTCAATCGCGCTCAGGTGCGGCTTGACGGCTTCAGCGAGCGTCCATGCCAACGCGGTTTCTTGCACGAGTAACGCCATGGTCATCGCCCGCTCGAATTTCGCACTGGGCCAGGGATGGAGCCCGGTGCCGCCGCAATCCAGGAGTCGGGCACGGACTTTCGTAATCCGCAACTGCGCGCGACGATCATCCGATGTTCAATCGCGACTGCCATGTCAGCCCAGAATCTTTACGAGTTCCCACGGGCAGACAACGCGCAATCTGCCCTCATCCGACTTGACCTGGATGAGTACGGTGCCGACGTCCGTGATCGTGCCGACGCGCACACCTACTTGCACCCTATCGCCTACATGAAATTTCACTTTCGACCTCCGAGGCTCCTACAACTATCAAGTGAACTCGTAGATACAGGTACGTAGTCGATTCGGGGGACGGTCAACTCGCCGCGGGGATGCCAAGACAATTGGCCTCTTCGGGTGCGCCAGTAGACCTTGTACCTGATCGCGTCTGTGTCGACTATTGTGCCGGCGCCGCGCCGATTGTCGGCCCGTAGCAGCACGGTATCGCCGATAACCGGGTTACGCGGGTTGCGCCCGACAATCATTGCCCACCACCTCCCGATCGATGCTTGATTTCCGCGACGAACAATCGCCCTTGGTTGTCTACGACGTCCCAGGAGTAGGGACCGCGCGACTGTGTGATGCCCAGCGTGTGCACGATGCGGCGTGCATCCATCTCCGAACGGATATCGGCTACTCGCCGCCCGTCACTAGTAGTGAGTGTCCACACGGCTACACCTGCGGGTGGTCATGGCCGGAAATGGCTGGCGCGGCCAGAGCGACAGCGGGGCCGCGGGTTTCGGAGTGCGTCGTTGCCTTCATGGCGGGACCTTCCTGCACATGATTCGTCATCGAGCGAGCGACCCATCCTTGAGGGATCGGTCATCTGGCGGATATTGGGAGGAGCTCACCGTCACCTTCACCACTGCGACGTCTTGAGGACGTCGGCTGAAGCGGCGCAATCGTTTGCCTTGCAAGGCTTCCAACGCGGAAGCCAACGCAGGCGTGCTTGACAAGGCCTGAGCCCGGATCAAGCGTATCGACGGTGCCAACACCGCGAGCTCCTTCTGATCACCATGAACCCCAGCGAGACGACGTCATACCGTGCGGGTAGTGCGTTGCCTAGATGAAGCGCGAGAGCCGCGATCACCGCGCGCGTCAGAATCGGCCGAGACATCAGCCACTCGTCCACACATTCACTGAGGAGCTGGCCGTCCCTGCAGACGACTTCATAGCCGAGAACACCGGCGGCCAGCAGGGCCCAGGCCTGTCTGGCGTTCATACCAAGCACCCCAGGCAGCCACGAACCCAAATCCGAGGTGGCTCCCCCTTCCACGTATTCCCTTGAGCTTTCGTTTGAGCCTCAGAGCACTGTTCGCAACGGCGCTGAGCCCACTCCACGATCCAAGCCGTAAGGTCAGCGCATATAAGCCAAGCCATCATCTGCCTGCGATTCACGAGCCTTTTGCGGTCAAATAATCGCGCTGCAGCTACCGCATGTCGCTACAGCTGACAACCATCAAAGCCTCCGCCAACTGGAATCCTTGGCGGGTGGCAGTCATCGTGCTTCCTTCTCCACCGGTCCGGTACCGGTTACCTTACGGACGCAGTGACTTGAAAACAAGAGTTACTAGCAGATTCGTGTTAAGGTTGTGTACTAGTCACATGCTTATGCAAGATTGATCTCCCCTGCCCCGAGCGGCAGCCGGCGCAGCAGCACCCTTCCATCCCAAGGCTGAGAGCACCCGACGTCGGAATCTCAAGATCTACGACGCCAAGTCAAACGAGGGAAGGCGTCATCACGCGACCTCGCGGGGCCGTTGGGGGACAGCGAATTGGGTTTCAACTGGCCTCCGACCTGCCGGGGATGGCGTGGTGACGGCCCGACACGACCAGCTACGGATCGCATCAGCTTCCGGGAGGATCGATTTACCGACTGCTAGCATGCTGAAAGTTGGTCGAGGAGGTGCGAGGGTGACCGCGGACAATCTCGCAGAAGAGCAGCCGGTCGGCAGGCGGGAGCGCAAATTACAGCAGACGCGATCCTCGCTCACTCGCTCGGCACTGGACCTTTTCTCAGAACGCGGGTTCGACGCGGTAACGGTAGTCGACATCGCCGATCGTTCGGATGTGGATCCTTCGACGTTCTTTCGGCACTTTCGCTCGAAAGAGTCCCTGCTCTTCACTGACATGGACAACTACGTCGCGACGATTCGGCCGTTGCTTGATGAGAGGCCGGCCGACGAACCATTAATCGAGAGCCTGCGAGCGGTTTCCCTCCGCCTGGGCGACTCCTTCGACTATGAACTAGAGCACCTCCGAGCCGAGCTGACCGAATCATCAGCAGAATTGCGCGCACAGGTAGTCATTCATCGCGAGCGAGTGGCCGCCGAGCTTGCCCAGCTCATCGGCGAACGTCTGCGTATCGACTCACAAGCCGATCCGAGGCCCTATCTCGCGGCCACTGTTTGGATAGCGGCATTCGAATGGTTCCGCCACCGGACCGTATCGACACACAAGCGGGTAAAGAACGCGGCCACCGCAGTAAATGACATAGTGGACATTGTTCAAACTACGCCCGCGGTCTTACTCTTGTCCCCCAAGTCGGCGGCTGGGCGAAAGAAGAAATCCTAGGTGTTGATGCCTTTGGTTGCACGGCGAAGACCAAGCGTATCAACAGCATGAGCCGTTGTCGCTCAACATGTTTCGGACCCACCCACCTCATCCGAACGACCCGGGAAATAGTCGGTATCCACAGCCGCCACAGCCTCTACCCCCCAGAGGCGCGACCAAAACGTCTGGGGTAGCACAAGATCCACGCCCACGCCAGGCCTGGCTATGCTCGATTGAAGTAGGCAGTGATGTCCACGTGAATTCTCCTGCTGGACCTTAGTTGAGCCGCGTATGACATCCCCCAATCTCGGCGGTCGATGTCGACCTCGGAGGAAAACTTCAGTGAATCCCCAGTGCTGCTGACATCCGCTCGCAGAGTCAGAGGCCGCGTCTGCCCATGGATTTCGAGGTCTCCGATGAGTTCGACCTGTCCAGCGCTGGTGAGATGCCCGTTTGTCGCCGTAAAGTTCATCGTCGGGTACTTCTCAACTTCGAAGAAGTCGGGACCGCGAAGGTGGGTGTCGCGCTTGGCAATCTTGGTATCGATGGAGGCGGCATCAACGACCGCTGATCCGTTGAGTGCGCCGTCGGCAGCCACGCTTGCCTGGGACTCGAGCGCTCTGAACGTGCCGTTCACCCCGATCACCCGCATGATACTGGTCTGGAACCGGATCACCGTCCGATTCGGATCCAGGATCCAGGAGCCGGTGAGGGTCGCGAGGTTGGTAACGGTGGTGGGATTGCTCATCAGTGCCTCCAGTGCTTTCGGTTGACGGATGTGTGCCGGTAGTCAGGTATGACTGCGTGAACGTGCTTCAACTTCGTTGGAAGACCACTTCCTCCGAACCCGATCGACAGCCATGGTTCCACCGGATGTTACGCCAGTAACATGTTAATACTAGTCATTGGTATCTACCGCAGGGTCGTTCCCGCATATCAGTTGCTACGATCCGGATGGCCGGAGAGAGGGGGCGCGGAGTGAGTGTCGACGAGTCCGCCGCCAGGCGACCGACCGGCCGTCGCAGCCGAAAGGTCCAGCGGACACGTTCGGCGCTCACTCGTTCAGCACTGGACTTGTTCGCCGCGCGAGGTTTCGACAATGTGACAGTGACCGAGATTGCCAACAAGGCCGACGTCGATCCGTCCACGTTTTTCCGGCATTTCCGTTCGAAGGAGTCCGTGCTGTTCACAGACATGGACATGTATGTCACCCGGATTCGCGGTCTGGTCCATCAGCGGCCATTACACGAGCCAATTCTCGACACAATGCACGCTGTCAGCCTCGAGTTCGTCACCGCGGAGGGGTTCGACCACGAACTCGAGGGTCTTCGCGCCGAGTTGACACAGTCGTCGGCCGAGCTGCAAGCCCAAACCGTGGTCCGCCGCGAGCAGGTGGTCACGGATCTGGCCGAGCTCATTGGTGAACGACTGGGCATCGACCATCAGAACGACCCACGACCTTACCTTTCGGCAACAGTGTGGCTGGCAGCGTTCGAGTGGTATCGCCGACGGAGTGTTTCCGTCCACCGCCGCCCAGTCAACGCGCGCGAATCGGTGGATGAACTCGTGGCCATGATTCGCTCGGCAAGCCCGCAGCTGCTTCTGGGCACAGAAGCGACTTCGCCGCACTGAGGCCGTTTCTCACTCGCGCGCTTCTCCGGGTGGGATTGCTGACCTCAATGTTCAGTGGCGACCGCAGCCTGCCGGGCAAGATGCCGGCCGGAAGATGCAGACAACTCCGTTGGCAATCACGCGGTCCTTGCCTGCGCTGACCGCCGTGGCCGGTAGGCGCACCAGTCCTCGAACCCTCGTCGCCGCTGGTGAGATGGACGAAGCGACCGAGGGGATCTCTTCGCATCACAATCTGAATGTGACACGGATATGCCAGTGCATTGCATCATTGTCCATGACTCGATATCATTAGCGCACGAACAGAACTCG
>JAOPVX010000368.1 GCA_025965975.1 Mycobacterium sp.
CGTGGATCAGGCCAAGCAGGATGTGCTCGGTGCCGATGTAGTTGTGGTTGAGCATCCTGGCCTCTTCTTGGGCCAGGACGACGACCCTGCGGGCACGGTCGGTGAATCTCTCAAACATCGGTGGTTACCTGCTCTCCATCAATAGGCCGGCACCTTGCGCCGGAGAAGCGCACTGCACCTACCGTCCACTCTAATGGGCGGCAGCTCCCCATGCCCCGCTTGGCCGTCTGCTGTCGGCGGACATATCGGGAGAACGAGGCGCCGGCACTGCTCTATCCAGTGCTGCTGACTAGCAACGCCCGGGGCGGCCGAAACGTTTCCCGTTGCGGACTTCGACGAGTTCGCCGCTAGCGAAAAGCAGGTACCAGCGAACCCGCCGACGGGTCCGCATTCTGGCAACTGTCTATTACGTTGCCGCGTGGAATGCGTCTATGACGTCGGCCGGGATGCGTCCACGGGTGGACACGTTGTGCCCGTTGCGGCGTGCCCATTCGCGGATCGCGGCGCTTTGTTCGCGATCGATCGCCGCCCGTCCCCGGCCCGATCCAGCTGAACGCCCGCGCCTGCGGCCGCCGACCCGCCTGCCGGCATCCACCCATTGCTTCAGGTCGTGACGAAGCTTTGTGGCATTCTTCGTCGAAAGGTCGATCTCATAGCTCACCCCGTCGAGCCCGAATTCGACCGTCTCATCGGCGGCACCTTCGCCGTCGAAATCGTCGACCAACGTGACGGTCACTTTCTTCGCCATTAGCTCACACTGACCCTTCTGCCCTGCGCTCTACATGAGTGGTTTAGCCCACGCACCTCCGCACCAATGTGCCACAGAGTTGCATACCATTCAACAACTTGAAGAATCTAGGCAGATCAGTTGCCGTGCCGACGAACAATCGGGAACAAAACTGTCTCTCTAATCGACAGTCCTGTCAATGCCATCAACAACCGATCGATACCCATTCCGGTGCCAGTAGAGGGCGGCATCGCATACTCCAAAGCGGCCAAGAAATCCTCATCGAGAGCCATTGCCTCGTCGTCTCCCGCGGCGGCTGCGCGTGCCTGCGCTTCGAACCTTTCGCGTTGGATAACGGGGTCGATCAGCTCGGAGTAGCCGGTCGCCAACTCGATGTGCCTTACGTAAAGATCCCACTTCTCGGTGACGCCATCGACGCTGCGGTGTGAGCGGGTCAGCGGCGTCGTCTCCACCGGAAAATCGCGCACGAAGGTCGGCGCCCATAGCGTCTTACCGACGGTGTGCTCCCATAGTTCCTCGACCAATTTCCCGTGCCCGTAACCACGATCGCGCGGAATCTCGACACCGAGCCGATCGGCGATCTGCCATAACCGATCGGCCGGCGTCTGCGGGGTGATCTCTTCACCTAGCGCCTCAGACAGCGACGAGTACATTTGTATCGCGTCCCATTCGCCGTCCACGTCGTAGACGGTGCCATCCGGCAATGGCAGCTTTCTGGTGCCGATCGCCTCGTCGGCGACCTCCTGAATAATCTCGCGGGTGACGACGGCGGAATCGTCGTATGTGCCGTAGGCCTGATATGTCTCGAGCATCGCAAATTCGGGCGAATGTGTGGAATCGGCACCTTCGTTTCGGAACACCCGATTCAACTCGAAGACCCGCTCGAATCCGCCTACCAAGCAACGCTTCAGGAACAGTTCCGGCGCGATCCGAAGGTACAGGTCCGCATCGAGCACATTGGAGTGTGTGACGAACGGACGGGCGGCCGCACCGCCGGCCAAGGTCTGCAGGATCGGCGTCTCGACTTCCAGAAAGCCGCGCCGCTCGAGCGCTGAGCGCACGGCACGCACCACCGCCACCCGTTGGCGAGCAATGGTGCGGGCCTCGGGGCGAACGATCAGGTCGACATAGCGCTGCCGCACCCTTGACTCTTCGCTCATCTCTTTGTGGGCAACGGGAAGCGGGCGTAGTGATTTGGAAACAATTTGCCAGGAATCGGCGAGCACAGATAGTTCCCCCCGCCGGGAACTGATCACCTCGCCGTGCAGATAGACGATGTCGCCGAGGTCGACGTCGGCCTTCCAGGCGTCGAGCGATTCCTGTCCGACGCGGTCGAGGCTGATCATCACCTGCAGCTGGGTCCCGTCACCCTCCTGCAGTGTCGCGAAACACAGCTTTCCGGAATTACGGGCGAACATCACCCGACCTGCGACGCCGACGATCTGGCCGGTCTCGGTGTTGGCAGGCAGGTCTGGATAGGCCCGCCGGATCTCGGCAAGGCTGTGGGTGCGGGCAACCTCGACCGGGTAGGGCTCGCGGCCCTCGGCAAGCAGCCGCTCCCGCTTGGCCTGACGGATCCGGAACTGCTCGGGTACGTCGGACTCCGAACTTGGGTCTGATGTCGCCGGCTTGGCGGCTGCGGGCTGATCAGAAGAGGTCACGACCTGCCAGCTTAAATGAACGCATGGCCGCTCCCATCAGCGCGGCGGCGGTAGCCGCCTTGGCCGACGAGGCCATCGACTGGCGCTTCAAGGGCCTGCCTGCATCGTGGTGGGGCCGCACCCCGGCGCAGATCTGCGTGGAGGCACCCGCTCTGTTCGACGGTGGTGGTGGTGTCGGCTCGGACGGTGGTGGCGGGGGCGTCGTCGGGCCGGTCTGCGTGCTGCGCGCCGAGGCGCTCACGCACAACCTCACCACAATGGCGGCCTGGTGCCGCGACCGCCGCGTCGAGTTGGCGCCACATGGCAAGACGCACATGGCACCGCAGCTGTTCGCCCGCCAGCTCGAGGCGGGCGCCTGCGGGATCACCGCTGCGACGCTGAGCCACGTCCGCGCCTACCGCGCGTTCGGCGTGCGTGACGTGGTGCTGGCCAACGAGCTGGTCGATGGGGCCGGATTACGCTGGCTGGCAGCCGAACTGGACGCCCACCCCGACTTTTCGATGGTGTGCTGGGTGGACTCAGTGCGGGGGGTCGAGCTGATGACCGAGGCGCTGACCGCGGCGCGGGCGGGCAGGCCGGTCGACGTCTGCGTTGAGGTCGGCATGCCCGGTGGGCGCACCGGCTGCCGCGGGCAGCCTGCAGTCGACGAGGTGGCGCGCGCGGCCACCGCATCGCCGCGGCTGAGGCTGGTCGGTGTGGCCGGCTACGAGGCGGCGCTCGGTCACGACATCGCGCCCGACGCGCAGGCCGGCGTCACCGGCTACCTACGGGAGATGCGCGCCGCGGTGGTGCGACTGGCCCCGCTGTTCGAGACGGACCGAGTGATCGTGACCGCGGGCGGCAGCACCTATTTCGACGCGGTCGCCGACGAGCTGACCGGTGACTGGCCCGCAGGACTGGCGGTCCGCACCATCGTGCGTAGTGGCGCGTACCTCACTCACGACGACGGGCTGTACGCGCGGACGTCGCCGCTTCGTGCTGCGCTACTGCCTGCGCTGCAGGTGTGGGCTCAGGTGGTGTCGCGTCCGGAGCCCGGGTTGGCCGTGCTGACGATGGGCCGTCGCGACGTGTCCTTCGACCAGGATCTACCGGTGCCGCTGGGGCTGGCCGACAGCACGGTCACCAAGCTCAACGATCAGCACGCGTATCTGCAGCTGGGCGGCGGCGACCGCGTCGAGGTCGGCAGCTGGCTTGGGTTCGGCATCTCGCATCCCTGCACGGTGTTCGACAAGTGGCAGCTCATCCCTGAGCTCGACGCCGACGACCGCGTTGTCGGCTTGATCCGCACGTTCTTCTAGCGCGGCCCTGGCAAGCAGGCCGCTCGGCCTTCTAGCGCGGCCCTGGACTAGCGGGCTTGCTTGAGCCGGCCGCGCGAGCTGTCGCGGTTGCGCTCGAACACCAACCGCAGGCCGTCGAGGGTGAGGTGCTGGTCGTAATGCTCGACGGTGTGCAGGTCGGGCAGCACCAGCGGCGCGGTGTGACCGGTGGCCACCACCGCGACGTGGTCACCGGCGAAGCCGTCGACGTCCTCGCGGACGCGGTTGACCAGTCCGTCGACCAGGCCGGCGAATCCGAACACGGCGCCGGCCTGCATGCACTCGACCGTGTTCTTGCCGACGACCGAGCGGGGCCGGGTCAGCTCGACGCGGCGCAACGCCGCCGAGCGCGCGGCCGCAGCATCGGAGGACACCTGCACGCCGGGAGCGATTGCACCGCCGAGGAATTCGCCCTTCGTCGACACCACGTCCACGCAGATCGACGAGCCGAAGTCGACGACGATCGCGGCGGTGTTGTACTTGTGATAGGCGGCCAGGCAGTTGACGATGCGGTCTGCGCCAACCTCTTTGGGGTTGTCGACCAGGAGCGGAATGCCGGTGCGCACACCGGGCTCGATCAACACGTGCGGCACCGATGGCCAGTACTGCTCTAGCATCAGTCGCACCTCGTGCAGCACCGACGGCACCGTCGACAGCCCCGCCGCGCCGGTCAGTTGTTCGGCGTCGTCGCCGATCAGGCCATCGATGGTGAGCGCCAGTTCGTCGGAGGTCACCTCGGATTCGGTGCGAATCCGCCAGTGCTGCACCACTTTGGCGTGGTCACCCGACCCCGAGATCAGGCCAACCACGGTGTGGGTATTGCGGACGTCGATCGCGAGAAGCACGGGCTTACCGCGGCGACATCAGCTCGGCCGCATCGGCCGGCACGTAGGCGGGATCGTGACCCACGTCGATCTGCTTGTTGTCAGCGTCGACGAACACCACCCGGGGCTGATATGCCCGGGCTTCGGCGTCCTCCATCGTGCCGTAGGCGATCAGGATCACCAGGTCGCCGGGATGCACGAGATGCGCTGCGGCGCCGTTGATGCCGATCACACCGCTACCGCGCTCGCCGGTTATCGCGTAGGTGACCAGCCGTGCGCCGTTGTCGATGTCGACGATCGTGACCTGCTCGCCCTCGAGCAGGTCAGCCGCATCCATCAGATCGGCGTCGATGGTCACCGAACCGACGTAGTGCAGGTCGGCGTTGGTGACCGTGGCGCGGTGAATCTTCGATTTCAGCATTGTCCGTAACATCAATTCCTCCAGGGTAATTCGTGGTGGTTCTCGTCCGACCCGACCCGTCGGTGTCCTTCGGTGCCTGCGGTTGCTCCGATGTCGATAGCAATGTTGTCCAGAAGCCGGGTACTGCCAAGGCGGGCGGCCACCACCATGCGGGCGATGCCCTCTGCGGGCCCCGGACCCAGCATCGAGTCCCGCACCTCCAGGTAGTCGACGTCGATGGCGGGGACCTCGTCGAGCACGGCGCCTGCCGCGTCCAGAGAAGCTGCGGTGCCGCCGGAGGCGGCGTACATGCCTGCGAGTAAAGCCGCCGACAGCGCGCCCGCCTGCTCGCGTTCGACCTCATCGAGGTAGCGATTTCGCGACGACAAGGCCAAGCCATCGGCTTCCCGCACAATGGGCACCCCGACGATCTGCGTGTCGACGTTAAGGTCGGCGACCATCTGCCGGATGAGCACCAGCTGCTGGTAATCCTTTTCGCCGAAGAATGCGCGATCGGGGCGCACGATCTGCAGCAGTTTGAGCACAACCGTCAGCACACCCTCGAAATGCGTTGGGCGGGCAGCACCTTCGAGTTCGGCACCCAGTGGCCCCGGGTGCACGGAGGTGCGCTTGCCGTCCGGGTACATCTCGGCGGCCGTCGGCGTGAACGCAATCTCGACGCCCTCGGCGCGCATCGCGGCGAGATCATCGTCGAGCGCGCGCGGGTACGCGTCAAGGTCTTCGCCCGCACCGAACTGCATCGGGTTGACGAAGATCGACACCACCACGACGGCGCCCTGCACGCGATGGGCGGCCCGGATCAGCGACAGGTGACCCTCGTGCAGCGCCCCCATCGTCGGCACCAACATCACCCTGCGGCCGGTGACCCGCAGCGCCCCCGCGACGTCGGAGACGTCGCGGGGACTGGAGTAGACGTTGAGGTCACCTGCGGTGAACTGTGGCTTGGGCTTGGTCATGGCTGTTTCGCCTCGGCGAGTACCGCGAACACGTTGTCGGGGGCGTGCGCGCGCTGCGCGGTGCGTAACGAGTCGGCCCGATACGCCTGCGCGAGTTGCGGATCCACTTCGGCAAGGGCCCGCAGGTGAGCGGCGACCGCGGCCGCGTCGCCGCGGGCCACCGGGCCGGTCAGCGCCGCCTGCCCGCGCCGCAGCGAATTCTCCAGCGACGCCCGCGCCAGCGGGCCGATCACGCGCTCGGCGATGCCGCCTGGCGCGTTGCCGACCAGTTCCTGCCCCAGCAGCTCCTGACCCCACAGCGCCGCCCGCAGCGCCTCGACGGCGTCGAGCAGCACGGTAACGACGTGGTTGCTGGCATGGGCCAGCGCCGCATGGTACAGCGTGCGGGCGTCCTCGCGGACCCGGAATGGCTCACCGCCGATCTCAAGCACCAGCGACTGCGCGATCGCGTACCCGACCTCGTCGGCGGCGGTGACGCCGAAGCAGGTGTCGGGCAGTCGGGCGATGTCCTCATCCGAGCCGGTGAACGTCATCGCGGGATGAATGGCCAGCGGGATGCAGCCCTGCTCGGTCAGCGGCGCCAGTACGCCGATGCCGTTGCCACCCGACGTGTGGGCGACGATGGTGCCAGGCCGCACCGCCGAGGTGGCCGCGAGGCCCGACACCAGCCCCGCGAGCTCGGCGTCAGGGACGGCCAGCAGCAACAGTTCGGCGCGGCCGGCGACGTCGTCGGGGCGCAGGACAGCGGTGTCTGGAAGCCTGCGCTGCGCGCGCTGCTTAGACTCGCGCGAAATCGCGCTGCATGCGACCACCACATGATCGGCGCGCTCCAGCGCCACACCGAGCGCGGTGCCGACCCGACCAGCGGAAATGATGCCGATCGTGAGCCGCGCCGGACGCAGTCCGTCGTGGGGACCCCACATGCGCGTAGGGGACTGCTCCATCGCAGACGACCTCGCAAGTTGTCGTGATTTGTTCGTTCCGGTCCTGCGTTGCGGGTACCGGACGGTCGCTACGAGCCTAGCTCACTCTTCGCGACGCCTGCGACGGCCGCCTCCCGTCGGGGTGGCCTGCAGCCTCGCGAGCAGCTCGGCAACCGACTGCCCGCCGGTGTCCTCCGAACTGCGGTGTCGCCGCGCCTCCGGCTGCGCGGGTGGTGGTTCAGTCGGCGGCTCGGGTTCGCGGTGGGGCGGGGGACTCCCGGATTCGGCGGCCAACGTCGGTGGCGCAGGTGGGCGTCCCGGATCGACGGCTTCCGGCGGCGCTGAGTGGCGGGCGCGGTGGGGTCCGGCGGGCGAGGACTGCATTGTCACCGCCGGCTCGGTCGCCCGTCGCTTTCCGACGTATTCGCCGGCGGAGCCGTTCTCGGTCGCCGGCGTCGTCCAGTTGCTGCCCGCTGTTCCTGCGGGTATCCACTGTCCCTCCGCTGGCGCAGGCTGCCAATCCGTCGGCGGCGCCTGCGCGACCCGCTCCGGCTCCGGGCGGGGCGGGGGCGGGGGCGGTTCGGGCGGCGGGGCGGGTGGGCGTTCCTGTTGCGGTGGCTGCCAAGCGAATTGGGGTTCGGGAACAGGCTGCGAGACCGCCGCCTGCTGAGGCGGTGGCGGCGGCGGTGGCGGCGGAGGTGACCACGGACGCTGCTCCTCGTCTGCGCGGCGTCGCCGCCCCTCCTGTTCGGTCTCCGAGGGCCTGCGGTGCGCACCGCCGTACGCCGACGGCGGCACCCACTCGGCCTCGGGCGGGTGGGGTTCGGCAGGCACGTCGATGATCGGGCTTTCGTCGGTGTTCGCGTCGACGTCCTCGCGGTCCTCGGTGTCGATCCGACTGGCGGTGACCCGCTCGGTGGATTCGGCGTTGCGCGGCCAGTCGCTGTACGCGCGGGCCGTCGTCCGATCGGTTTCGAGCGCAGGCCGGTGTGACAGGTCGGCGTCGAACAGGATCTCCAAGTTGGCGCGCAGCGCGGCCAATTCGGCCCGCAAGCCGGCGACCTCGTCGGCCGACTGGGCCCGCACTTCGGAGGTCAGCTCGCGGCGCAGCTGGGTTTCGACCGTCAGCTCGTATTCCCGGCGCGCCGAGATCTCGCGGTCCAACTGCAAGTCGTAGACCAGCTTGAGGTCGCGCACCTTGGCCTGGTCGATATCGCTTTGCCTGCGATAGATGACCGACACGAACGCCGCCACCACCGCTGCCCACAGCGCGAGGATGACGGCCAGCTTGAGCAACTCAACACGGCTGGTGAAAACCAGGGCAGAACTCGCCCCGATGGCGAGCACCAGCAACACCGTCAGCAGCAACCAACCCGGCCTGCGGCCGCCGCGCCGATAGCGCGCACCGCGGGTCAGAACGGTCATGGGCCGACTGTACCCGCCACAGGTCATCTCGCGTGTCGACCACTTCGGCGATTCGGCCGACGGCGCTGCGAGTCAGCTACTCGGTCGCCCCGTCGGCGTTGTCCTGCGGCTCTTGTGGCGACTTGCAGCAATGCTGAAGCCATAGCGCGGCAACCACAAGCGCGAGCGCGCTCGCGGCGGCCACGGCCGCTCCCGCGGTGTCCTCGCCGGCCACCCTCAGGGTGCTGCGGCGCGGCAAAAGATACACCAGCACCGCGATCCACCAGCCGAGCGCCAGCGCGCCAACCCACGCCGACGCCTTCGCGATCAACACCGACCGCGCCACCGCCAGCGGATGCAGCCAGCCGCGCGCGTCGCCGATTTCCCCTTCGTTGATCTTGGCCCGCACATAGAACGCCCAGCCGGCCTCGACGATCGCAACGGCCAGCAGCGACAACCCGGTCCACACGTCGATCGGCGGGAACCAGCGGTACAGCAGCACCACCAGCATGTAGCCCACCACGGCGGCCAGCACCGTCGCGGCCGTCAGGTCACGCTTGCGGGTGGGGCCCATCAGCACAGCGCCAACTCGGTGAGGCGCACCCCGTCGCGTTCGGCCGGCTCGAGCTCGTCGAGCAGACGGGCAATGGGACGCGGTTCGCCCGCGACCGTCAGCGTGGCGTCTGGGTCCACCGCCAGCCACGGGATCAGCACGAACGCCCGCAGATGCGCAGACGGGTGGGGCAGCGTGAGCTGGTCGTCACGCGAGGTCACCTCGAGCGATCGGTGATGGCACGTGACGAGATCCACATCCAGGGTGCGCGGGCCCCAACGCTCGGCGCGTACCCGGCCTGCCGCCGCTTCCAGCTCGTGTGCGCGGTGCAGCCAGCCGTGGCAGTCGAGCTGGGCCTCCGCGATGAGCACCGCGTTGAGGAACGGGCCCTGCTCGACGCCGCCCCAGGCCTTCGTCTCATACACCGGTGACATCGCGCGCACCGCGCCGCCGAGCCCGTCGGCCACCGACTGCAGCCGCGCGAGCCGGTCGCCCAGGTTCGACCCGATGGACAACACGACTCTGGTCACGTGGCGCCTCCTCGCGTGCGCAGGCGTCACGCGGCACCGCCGCGGCCGCCGCGCCGGGAACGTCGCGCCGCCACCGCCACGTCGGCGAACGTCAGCGGAATGGGTGCGGCCGGCTTGTGCACGACGACCTCGACGGCGTACACACGTTCGTCGGCCATCACGTCGTCGGCGATGGCGCCAGCCACCGTCTCGATGAGCTTGCGTGGCGGCCCTGCGACGATGTCGGCCGCCCGCAGGGCCAGCGTGCCGTAGTCGAGAGTGTCGGCAAGGTCGTCGCTGGCCGCCGCGGTCGCCAGATCGATCCACACCGTGATGTCGACGACGAAATCCTGGCCGTCGCGCCGTTCGTGATCGAACACGCCGTGGTGGCCGCGAACGGTCAAGCCGCGCAATTCGATTCGGTCAGCCATTGCCGACCCCCCGGTCGCTTCGCTCTCCCCCTACCCTTCGGGGCGGCGGTGCCCCCAGCCCGCCGGACCACGCCTCGAGCACCTTGAGCGCGTCGGCGGAGGCGCGCACGTCGTGCACCCGCACTCCCCACACCCCGTGCAAGCCGGCCAGCGCGGAGATCACCGCGGTGGCGGTCTCCCGGCCGTTCGGAGGGCGCGGCTCGCCGTCCGGACCGCCAAGCAGTGTTCCGAGGAAACGCTTGCGAGAGGCTCCGACCAGTACCGGGATTCCGGTGCCGACGAACTCCGGCAGCGCGTGCAGCAGCGCCCAATTGTGTTCTGCGGTCTTCGCGAAACCCAGGCCAGGGTCGATGATCAGCCTGGACGGGTCGACCCCCGCCGACACAGCAGCATCGACACTGGCGAGCAGTTCGTCGCGCACCTCGGCGACCACATCGCGGTAGGCCGGCGCCTGGTGTGGCCGGTCCGCGCCGACCGAGCGCCAATGCATCAGCACCCACGGCACTTTCGCGTCGGCCAGTAGCTGGGCCATGTTGGGGTCCGCGCGCCCGCCGGAGACATCGTTGACGATCTTGGCACCGTTTTCCAGCGCCGCCTGGGCGACCTCGGCGTGCATGGTGTCGATGCTGACCGTGATGCCTTGCCCGGCAAGCTCTTTGATCACCGGCAGCACACGTGCCGACTCGATTCGGGAGTCGACACGGGTGGCGCCGGGACGGGTCGACTCGCCACCGACATCGACGATCGCGGCGCCATCGGCGGCCAGCGCAAGGCCGTGTTCGACGGCGCGATCACGGTCGAGGAACAATCCCCCGTCGGAGAACGAGTCGTCGGTGACGTTCACGACACCCATGACCTGCACGTGCGTCGGGCTCACTTTCGCAAGATCAGATCCAGCGCCTCGGACCGTGATGACGCATCGCACTTGAACTGGCCGCGCACCGCCGACGTGGTGGTGATCGCTCCCGGCTTGCGCACGCCGCGCATCGACATGCACAGGTGTTCGGCCTCGACGATCACGATGACGCCGCGCGGATCCAGCTTGCGCATCAGCGCATCAGCGATCTGCGCGGTCAGCCGTTCCTGCACCTGCGGCCGCTTGGCATAGAGGTCGACCAGCCTTGCGATCTTCGAGAGCCCGGTGACCCTGCCGTCCTTTCCAGGGATGTAGCCGACGTGTGCCACCCCGTGGAACGCCACCAAATGGTGCTCGCATGTCGAGTAGAGCGGGATCTGCTTGACCAGCACGAGCTCGTCGTGCTGCTCGTCAAAGGTGGTGTCCAGCACGGTATCCGGATCGGTATAGAGCCCGGCGAACATCTCTTTGTACGCCCGTGCGACCCGCGCAGGGGTGTCCTCCAGCCCGTGCCGGTCGGGATCCTCCCCGATAGCGATCAGCAGCTCGCGCACCGCAGCTTCAGCGCGCGCTTGGTCGAACGCCGGGGTGGTGAACGTGGCCGAGTTGTTGTGCGACCGCGTCATCGATGCCTCCGTTCGCCGGTCAGCCGTGTGCCGGCGGATTAGACCGACTGTTGTCCTGGCCCGGCTCCTCATTGTGCCCCGGCGCGGGAGGGGTTCCCTGGGGTGCGGGTTGGCCGGGCTGTGGGTAGGGCTGATACGGCGGATAAGGCGGCTGCCATCCAGAAAGATGAGGTGGCGGAGACCAGTACCCCTGCGGATGCTGGGCCGGGGGCTGCTGCGGCGGCCAGCCGGGTGCGTGCCAGCCCGCGGGGGCGCCATAGTCGGGCTGCGTCGGCACGTTGGCCGGAATCCCGTTGGCGCCCGAGCCATTTGAGCCGTTCTGGTGTGCCGCCGCAGCTTCTGCCGCCTTGCTGGCCTGAGCGATGGCGGCCTTGAACGCAGGTTCGGGAACCGGCTTTGGCCACTCCTCGCCCCGCTCGATCGCCAGCTCGCCTGGCGTCTTGATCGGCGGCTTGTCCGACGGTACGCGGCCGCCGAAGTCGTCGAACATGGTGAGTCGGGGGCGCTTCTTCACGTCGGAGAAGATCGCCTGGAGTTCGGCGCGGTGCAGGGTCTCCTTCTCCAGCAGCTCGCCGGCCAGTGTGTCGAGCACGTCGCGATATTCGGTGAGGATCTCCCACGCCTCTGTGTGGGCGGCCTCGATGAGCTTGCGGACCTCGTCGTCGATGATCTGCGCGACCTCGTGGCTGTAGTCGGCCTGCGTGCCCATGGTGCGGCCAAGGAACGGGTCGCCGTGCTCGGTGCCGTAGCGCACGGCGCCCAGCTTGGAGCTCATGCCGTACTCGGTAACCATCGCGCGGGCGATCTTGGTGGCCTGCTCGATGTCGGACACCGCGCCGGTGGTCGGCTCGCGGAAGACCAGTTCTTCGGCCGCGCGTCCGCCCATCGCGAACACCAGCCGCGCGATCATCTCCGAGCGTGTCATCAGGCCCTTGTCGTCCTCGGGCACAGCCATCGCGTGCCCGCCGGTACGACCGCGCGCCAGGATGGTCACCTTGTAGATCGGGTCGATGTCGGGCATCGCCCATGCGGCGAGCGTGTGCCCGCCTTCGTGGTAGGCGGTGATCTTCTTTTCGTGCTCGCTGATGATGCGGCTCTTGCGCCGCGGGCCGCCGACCACGCGGTCGACCGCCTCTTCGAGCGCAGGCCCGGTGATGACGGTGCCGTTCTCCCGCGCGGTCAGCAGCGCGGCCTCGTTGACGACGTTGGCGAGGTCGGCGCCTGACATGCCGACGGTGCGCTTGGCCAGGCCGTCGAGATCGGCATCGGGCGCGATCGGCTTGCCCTGTGAGTGCACCCGCAGCACGGCGCGGCGGCCGGCCATATCCGGGTTGGAAACGGGGATCTGGCGGTCGAAACGGCCGGGTCGCAGCAGCGCGGGGTCGAGGATGTCGGGCCGGTTGGTTGCCGCGATCAGGATGACGCCTGCGCGTTCGCCGAATCCGTCCATCTCGACCAGCAGCTGGTTCAGCGTCTGCTCACGCTCGTCGTGGCCGCCGCCGAGGCCGGCTCCGCGCTGGCGGCCGACCGCGTCGATCTCGTCGACGAAGATGATGCAGGGGCTGTTCTGCTTGGCCTGCTCGAACAGGTCACGAACGCGGGAGGCGCCGACGCCGACGAACATCTCGACGAAGTCCGAACCCGAAATCGTGAAGAAGGGCACGCCTGCTTCACCTGCGACGGCCCTGGCAAGCAGCGTCTTGCCGGTACCCGGCGGCCCGTAGAGCAGAACGCCCTTCGGGATCTTGGCGCCAAGCGCCTGATACCGCGACGGGTTCTGCAGGAAGTCCTTGATCTCGTAGAGCTCCTCGACCGCCTCGTCGACACCGGCCACGTCGGCGAAGGTGGTCTTGGGCATGTCCTTGGAGAGCTGCTTGGCGCGCGACTTGCCGAAGCCGAAGCCCATCCGGCCGCCGGTCTGCATCCGGGAGAACATCACGAACAGCCCGACGAGCAGCAGCAGCGGAAGCAGGTAGATCAACAGCGAGCCGAGCATGCTGCCCTGGTTCACCACGGTATTGACTTTGGCGTTCTTCGCGCTCAGCGCGTCGAACAGCGGCACGGCGTACCCGGTGGGGAATTTGGTGATGACCTTGTCGCTGTTGTCAGTGTCGGCGTTGCCGTTCTTCAGCTCCAGCCGCAGCTGCTGCTCACGGTCGTCGATCTGCGCGCTCTTGATGTTGTCGCTGTTGATCTGGGCCATCGCCACCGAAGTGTCGACGGGCTTATATCCGCGGGTGTCGTTGTTGAAATAGAAGAACGACCAGCCCAGCAACAGCACCGCCGCGATCACGGTGAGCGTGCGGATTACATTTTTCCGGTTCATTGAATGTCCGACGTCCTCGGCTTCATCTTTTTCGGCCGGCTGGCCGGTGTCCTTCCAATACGCGCAGCTGGGATAGTTCAGGCTACCGCTAGACCAACGAAGAACAGTTCCCGACGGGTTCTAGCGCCGATCCAGGTTCGGCGTGGAAGATTAGTGACCGTGCTCACGTCAACCGAACGGTTAGTTGAGACGAATGGGGTCCAGCTCCGGGTCATCGATGCCGGCGACCGGGATGCGCCGGTGGTGGTGCTGGCGCACGGCTTCCCCGAACTGGCGTACTCCTGGCGTCACCAGATTCCTGCCCTGGCCGATGCCGGATACCGCGTGCTGGCGCCCGATCAGCGCGGCTACGGCGGTTCGTCGAAACCGGAGGCCGTCGACGCCTACAACGTCGTCGAGCTGTCGGCCGACATCGTCGGCCTGCTTGATGGCATCGGCGCCGAACGCGCCGTACTCGTAGGGCACGACTTCGGCGGTGTGGTGGCCTGGACGGCGCCGCTACTGCACCCGGACCGGTTCACCGGGGTGGCCGGGTTGAGCGTTCCGCCGGTGCCACGCCCGCAGGTGCCGACGACGCAGGCCTTCCGCAAGGTCTTCGGCGACAACTTCTTCTACATCCTCTATTTCCAGGAGCCCGGACCGGCCGACGCCGAACTGTCCCGCGATCCCGCCACCACGCTGCGGCGGCTGATGGGCTCGCTGTCGACCAGCGACCAGGCCGCGGGCCTGCGAATGCTGCAACCCGGCCCGGAAGGATTCATCGACCGAATGCCGGAGCCGGGTGGACTGCCGGACTGGATCAGCCAGGACGAGTTCGACCACTATGTGGCGGAATTCACAAGGACCGGCTTCACCGCTCCGCTGAACTGGTATCGCTGCTTCGACCGTAACTGGGAACTGACCGCGACGACGCCTGCCGCGACGATCGATGCGCCGTCGCTGTTCATCGGCGGAGCCGCCGACCCCACGCTGGCCTACACACCCCGCCACCGTGTCCGCGAGGTGGTCTCCGGTGACTATCGCGAAGTGATGATCGAGGGCGCCGGTCACTGGCTTCAGCAGGAGCGGCCCTGCGAGGTCAACGAGACGCTGCTCGACTTCCTGTCCAGATTGGAGTTGCGATGAGCGCTAGCGCGAAGAGCCGACAAACTGCGATGAGCGCTAGCGCGAAGAGCCGACAAACACAGCTGACGCGTCCTCTCAGTTTCGGGGTGTTCATCACGCCGTTCCACCCTGTCGGCCAATCCCCCACCGTCGCACTGGAATACGACCTCGAGCGCACGGTGGCGCTGGACCGGCTCGGCTACGACGAGGTGTGGTTCGGCGAGCATCACTCCGGTGGATACGAGCTCATCGCCTGCCCTGAGGTGTTCATCGCCACGGCCGCCGAGCGGACCAAGCACATCCGGCTGGGCACCGGCGTCGTGTCCCTGCCGTATCACCACCCGCTGATGGTGGCCGACCGCTGGGTGCTGCTCGACCACCTCACCCGTGGGCGCGTGGTCTTCGGCACCGGACCCGGCGCGCTGCCGTCGGACGCATACATGATGGGCATCGACCCGGTCGAGCAGCGTCGGATGATGCAGGAGTCGCTCGAGGCCATCCTTGCGCTGTTCCGGGCCGCGCCCGAGGAGCGGATCAACCGGCACTCCGACTGGTTCACCCTGCGCGACGCCCAGCTGCACATCCGGCCCTACACCTGGCCGTATCCCGAGATCTCTACGGCAGCAATGATTTCTCCGTCCGGGCCACGGCTGGCCGGCGCGCTTGGCACGTCGCTGCTTTCGCTGTCGATGTCGGTGCCGGGCGGCTATGCCGCGCTGGAGAACACCTGGGAGGTCGTCGTCGACCAGGCCGGAAAGTCGGGCCGCGACGAGCCTGACCGCGACGATTGGCGGGTGTTGGCCATCATGCATCTGGCCGATACCCGGGACCAGGCGATCGACGACTGCACCTACGGGCTGAAGGACTTCGCGAACTATTTCGGTGCGGCCGGTTTCGTGCCGTTGTCGAATTCCGTTGAGGGCACAGACCAGTCGCCGCGCGAGTTCGTCGAAGAGTATGCGAGCAAAGGTAATTCCTGCATCGGCACTCCTGGCGACGCGATCGCCTACGTTCAGGACCTGCTCGAGCAATCCGGCGGGTTCGGCACCCTTCTGCTGCTCGGCCACGACTGGGCATCGCCTGCGGCGACCTACCACTCCTACGAACTGTTCGCCCGCGAGGTGATGCCTCACTTCAAGGGTCAGCTGACCGCGCCGCGCGCGTCGCACGACTGGGCCAAGGGCATGCGCGACAAGCTACTCGGCCGTGCCGGCGAGGCCATCGTCAAGGCGATCAACGAGCATACCGACGAACTCAAGATGGAAGCCGAAGGGTCAGAAGGGCAGGACGGCTGATGCGCGCTTCGGTCCTTCGCGATGGTCGTATGGTTCTGCGCGACGATGTGGCCGAGCCGGTTCCCGGTCCGGGCCAGGTGCTCGTCGGCGTGAAGGCCTGCGGAATTTGCGGCTCTGACCTGCATTTCGCCAAACACGGTGCGGACGTCCTCGAACTCAACAACCAGATCGAGGGCTTCGGCGACAACGGCGGCTTGACGGTCGATTTGAACCGCGACGTCTTCATGGGCCACGAGTTCAGCGCCGAGGTGCTCGACGCAGGCCCGGATACCGAAGCCCCGGCACCTGGCACGCTCGTCACATCCCTTCCGGTGCTTGTGTCGTCGACGGGGTTCGAACCGATTGTGTACTCCAACAGCACAATCGGTGGCTACGCCGAGCGAATGCTGTTGTCGGCGCCGTTATTGACACCCATCCCCAATGGGCTGGACCCGAGACATGCCGCCCTCACCGAGCCGATGGCCGTCGGCCTGCACGCGGTGAACAAATCAGCGATCCGACCCGGTGAGAACGCGTTGGTGCTGGGCTGCGGGCCGATAGGTATCGCCATCATCGCGGGACTTCGTCACCGTGGTGTGGAAACCATTGTCGCGGCTGACTATTCGGCGCTGCGACGCGAACTGGCCGAGACGATGGGCGCCACCGCGACCGTAGATCCCGCCGACGGGTCGCCCTTCGACGGCACGACGCCTGCGGTGGTTTTCGAGGCGGTCGGCGTGCCGGGCATCATCGACGACATCCTGCGCCGTGCGCCGGTCGGCGCACGAGTCGTCGTCGCCGGTGTCTGTATGCAAGCCGACACGGTTCATCCGTACTTCGCCATCGCCAAGCAGATCAACGTGCAGTTCGTGTTGGCCTACGACATGACTGAATTCACGGATTGCCTGCGAGCGATCGCCGATGGCGACATCGACGTAGCACCGATGATCACGGGTGAGATCGGCCTGGACGGGGTCGGTTCGGCGTTCAACGACCTGGCGCATCCCGACGCGCACTGCAAAATCCTGGTGACTCCCTGACGGTATCGTGCCAGGCATGCCGATCGCAGCGAGAGCGAAGATGTCCACCCGGTTCCTCCTTCTCGCCGCCGCCGGACTCACCGCCGTCGGACTCTCGGCCTGCGACTCCTCATCTGGGCCGACAGGCACATCGGATAAGGCGACCCGTCAGGTCACCGTCGTGGGTGCCGGCCAGGTACAGGGCACGCCGGACAGGCTGACCGTCAACGCGTCGATCGAGTTCGTCGCGCCCGACGTCACCGGCGCGATGAACCAGACCAGCGACCGTCAGCAGGCGGTCATCAAAGCGTTGGTGGACTCCGGCATCGACCGCAAGGACATCAGCACCACTCAGGTGAACCTGCAACCGCAGTTCGCCGGCGGCGATGCCGCCGCGATCATCGGCTACCGCGCAAGCAATTCGATCGACGTGAAGATCCGCAAGCTGGACACCGCCTCGCAGGCGCTGTCCTTGATCGTCAGCACCGGCGGCGATGCCACCAGGATCAACTCGGTGAACTATTCGATCGAGGATGATTCGCAGCTCGTCAAGGACGCGCGGGCGAGGGCTTTCAACGACGCGAAGGCCCGCGCCGGGCAGTACGCGCAACTGTCGGGGCTGCATCTCGGCAAGGTCATCGCGATCACCGAGTCGGGCGGTGCGACCCCACCAACGCCGATGCCTAGCCCGCGGGGCGCCGAATTGGCGGCGGTGCCGCTGGAGCCGGGCCAGCAGACAGTCGGCTTCTCGGTGACGGTGATCTGGGAACTGACCTAACCGGCCGGCGCGATGTCGACGGGAATGCCGTTGAGGACGGCCGTGCCCGACAGCGGGTCGAGCTGACCGCCGTCGTTGAGTTGGTTGACGTTGACGCCCGGGTGGTCGGCGGCAACACCCTGGCGTGTGCCGCCGCGATCGTGGCCCCACCCGTGAGGCAGCGAAACCACGCCGCGCCGCATGCCCGGCGCCAGTTCGACCGGCGCCACCAGATCGCCGCCCGGGCCCTTGATCGCGGCGTTGTCGGTGAGCCCGAGCTCGGCGGCATCGTCCGGATGGATCTGCAGCGTGCACCGATTCGTGCCGCCGGCCAGCGCGGGCAGGTTGTGCATCCAGCTGTTATTCGACCGCAGGTGCCTGCGCCCGATGAGCACGAAGCCGTCGTCGCCGCGGCTGAGGGATTCCCGCAGCCGCGCTGCGTCGGCGACCAGCGGTTCTGGCGCGAGTTCGATTCGGCCGGACCGGGTCTTGAGGACCTCAGGGATTCGCGGCTGCAATGGACCGAGGTCGACGCCGTGCGGCGCGGCCTTGAGTCGAGCCAGGGTGAGCCCGGCGGGTTTGACGCCGAACGCGTCCCCGTAGGGGCCCAGCCGAAGCATCATGTCGAGACGACGTTCATACCCCGGCCCCGCGATGAGCAACGCAGTCAGCTCGTCCACGGCACGCCCGGCGACGGGTGAGTTCGGGTCGGCGGTTTCCTTTGCCAGCGTCGTCGCGATGACCTGTTCGTCGACCAGTGCCGGATCGCCGTCGTGACCGATGCCGTTGAGGATGAGCGCGAGCCGGGACAGGATCTCGGGCTCGTCGGGCCGCCCATCCAGCGGCGGCAAGGGCGGCGAGTACCTTGCGTTGTTGCGCACCGCGAGGTTGTTCAGCGCGAAATCGAAGTGACCGCTGCGCGACGGTGGTGGCGCAGGCAGGATCACATCGGCGTGGCGCGTTGTCTCGTTGAGGTACGGGTCGATGCTGAGCATGAATTCCACACCGTCGAGCGCACGGTCGAGGCGATCGCCATCGGGCGCCGAAAGCACCGGGTTCCCTGCGATCGTGATCATGGCCCTGATCTGACCCTCGCCAGGGGTGACGATCTCCTCGGCGAGCGCGGCGGCGGGTAGCTCCGACAGGGCTTCTGGATAGCCCGAGACACGGCTGTGCCACCGCCCGGTGACAAAGCCCTTGCCTGGCCGCGCGGGCCGCGGTGCGGGGGCCACAGGCGAGAGGGGGAACATCGCCCCACCCGGCCGATCGAGGTTGCCGGTGAGGATGTTGATGACGTCGACCAGCCAGCTACCGATGGTCCCGAATTCGACTGTGGACGTACCGATTCGGCCGTATACCGCCGCCGATGGGGCGGCGGTGATCTCGCGGGCCAATGCGCGGATCTCGTCGGCGGGCACGCCGCAGTGAGCCGCGACGGCCTCCGGTGCGAACCCGTCGGCCAGTGCGCGGACTTGCTCGACGCCTGCGACGTGTTCGGCGACTCCCCCGAGATCCGGTGCGACAAGGCCTTCTTCGAACAGCACATGCACGATGGCGAACAGCAACGCGGCATCTGTGCCAGGGCGCGGCGCGATGTGGCGATCGGCCAGTTCGGCGGTTCGCGTGCGGGCGGGGTCGATGACGGTGAGCCGGCCGCCGCGCTTGCGCAATGCGCGTAACTTGCCGGGAAAGTCGGCGGCGGTGGCCAAACTGCCGTTGGACACAAGGGGATTCGCGCCGATGATCACGAGATAGTCGGTGCGGTCGAGGTCGGGAACGGTGAAGGCGACGGGGCTGCCGAACATGTAGCCCAACGCGACGTGTTTGGGCATCTGATCGAGGGTGCTTGCGGTGTACACATGGCGGGTGCCAAGCGCGCGGACGATCAGCGGCGCATGCAGGCTGCCCGCGATCGTGTGGGCATTCGGATTGCCGAGGTACACGCCGACCGACGTCCCGCCGTGGTCACGGATGACTCCCCCGAGCCGTTCGGCGATGACGGCGTACGCCTCGTCCCAGGTGGCTTCGGTCAGCACGCCGTCGCGCCGGACCAGCGGGCGGGTCAGTCGGTCGGGGTCGTTGTCGAGCTCGGCGAAGCTTGCGCCCTTCGGACAGATGAACCCCTTGCTGAAGACGTCCTCGCGGTCGCCACGCGCACCCGTCACCCTGCCGTAGGAGATCGTGAGCGTCAGGCCGCAGGTGGCCTCGCACAGCGGACAGATCCGCAGGGCAGTCCCGGTTTCAACCATCTCCGCATTGTCCGCCGCTCACAGCTGCTCGTACACCCTGGGGTCGAGCGTGCCGATGTAGGGCAGGTCGCGGTAGCGCTCGGCGTAGTCGAGGCCGTAGCCGACGACGAACTCGTTGGGAATGTCGAAACCGACGTAGGAGATGTCGACGTCGGCGCGCACGGCGTCCGGTTTGCGCAGCAGCGCGCAGACCCGCAGCGACCGGGGGTGGCGCGCCGCGAGGTTGCGTAGCAGCCAGGACAGCGTCAGGCCGGAGTCGACGATGTCCTCGACGATCAGCACATCGCGGTCGCTGATGTCACGGTCCAGGTCCTTGAGGATGCGCACCACACCCGACGACGACGTCGATGAGCCGTACGAGCTGACCGCCATGAACTCCAGCTGGGTGGGCAGCGGAATCGCGCGGGACAGGTCGGTGACGAACATGACCGCACCCTTGAGCACCGTGACCAGCAGCAGGTCCTCCGAACCGACGGTGCCACGGTAGTCCTCGCCGACCTTTGCGCCGAGTTCGGCGATGCGCGTCTGGATCGCCTCCGACGAGAGCAACACCGATTTGATGTCGCCCGGGTACAGCTCGGCAGGTTGCTCAGGCACGTCCACAGCGTGCCATGTGATACCGCGCGCGACCAACGCGGTGTCCTTCAGACCGGCTCGATATGCAAGGTCAGCATCCCGTCGCGGCGCGCTGCGATCAGACGCTGGCTGCGCAGCGGTGACGCCACGGCCACGCCGCCCTGACCCCGCCACGCCGTGACCAGGGTGTCGACCCCGCGGATCTGCTTGTCTGTCAGCCCGCTGGCCCCGCCCGCCAGCAGCCAGCCACGAATCACCCTGCGCCGGACCGCCTCCGGCAGTGCCGCCAACCGGGCGGTATCGAGCCCGCCACCGGCGCCGACCTCAGCCAGCGCCTGCCGGGCCAATTCGTCGAGCGTGTCGGTGTCTTCGCGCAGCGCCGTCGCGGTGCGGGCCAGCGCTTCGGCGACCCCGCCGCCGAGCACCTCCTCCAGCAGCGGAAGCACCTCGGTGCGCAACCGGGTGCGGGTGAATCGGCGGTCGGCGTTGTGCGGGTCCTGCCACGGCGTGAGCCCCAGCTCCGCGCATGCGGCGTGAGTGAGCGCGCGACGGATGCCGAGCAGCGGCCGATACCACGGCGGATCGCACGGCCGCATGCCTGCGATCGACCGCGAGCCCGATCCACGGCCCAACCCGAGCAGCACCGTCTCGGCCTGGTCGTCGAGTGTGTGCGCAAGCAGCACCGGCGCATCGCCGCGGGCGTCGTCCAACGCGCGGTAACGGGCGGTACGGGCGGCCGCCTCTGGCCCGCCAGTCGTCCCGACATCGACGCAAAGCACTTGGGCATCAACGCATCCCAGCGACAGCGCTTGATCCCGCGCTGTTGCCGCCACCCGCATGGAGTCACGTTGCAGCCGGTGGTCGACGATGAGCGCGGTGGTCGGCCTGGCCGCGGCCGCGGCCGCGGTCAGTGCCAGAGAATCCGCGCCGCCGGACAGCGCGACACACCAGCGTTCGTCGCCGGAGGCGTGTTCGCTGATGAACGCGGCGACGACCGCCTTCAGCGCCGCTACAGCACCCTGTCGATCCATCGTTGCGGCTCATCGATTTCTGTTGGCAGCGGCAGGGTTTCGGCGCTCGACCAGACGGCGTTGAACCTGGCCATCCCGACCTTGCCGACGACATGGTCGACGAACGCCTTGCCACGGGTGTACTGGCTGAGCTTGGCGTCGAAACCCAGCAGCGCGCGCACGATGCGCTGCAGCGGCGGCTGCTTGCGCCTGCGGCGCTCGTCGAACCTGCGCCGAATGGTGGCCACCGTCGGCACCACCGCGGGACCCACCGCGTCCATCACATGGTCGGCGTGGCCCTCTAACAGCGTGCCCAGCACCAGCAACTGATCCAGGGCGCGCCGCTGCGGCTCGGACTGCACGGCCCGCAGCAATCCGACAATGCCGCTCGAATTCGGTTCCGGCACAACACCGTCGCGTCTGCTGCGGACGAACTCGGCGAGCCGCCCGACCACCTCGGAGATTTCCTCGCCCGCGTCCTCGGTGAGAACGGCGAGTGCCTGCGACATGTGATCGGCCAGCCAGGGATTGGCACGGAACTGCACTCGGTGGGTGACCTCGTGCAGACACACCCACAGCCGGAAATCAGCTGGCAGCACCCGCAATTGGCGCTCGACGGCGATCACATTCGGGTACACCAACAGCAGCTCGCCGCCGTTCGGCCCGAAGGGGTCGTATTGGCCCAAAATGCCCGCCGACACGAACGCCAGCACCGCGCCGGTCTGCGCCCCCGTGATGCGGCCGGTAACGAAGTGCGGCTTGGCTCCATCCTTGCCATCACCATTCGGGCTGCCACCGGTCATCACTCGCATGGATTGCGTTGCGGCGCGGATCCATTCGGTGCGGTCGACGGTGCGGGCCTCGGGAATCTCACTGCCCTCATTGAGCCCGGTCACATCGCGCACCGGCAGCTCGGCGTTGCGCGCGGCCGCGGTCAGCTGATCGATGACCTGCCTGCGGGTGTAGTCGGTGGCCGCGGGACCGGGCCGGACGAGTTTGGCGCCGACGGTCGCCGCGAACTGCCAGTCGACGGCGCGGCCGACGGTGAGCCTGGACTTGGTCGACGGGCTCATGTGCTGCACCCGCACGACCGCAAAGCCGCCGACAACGCGTCGATGGCGGTGCGCCCCGTCGGCCCGGCGTTGTTGGAGATGAACGCGAACGTCAGCACCCGGCCGCTGGAGTCGGTGACGACGCCCGCGAGCGCGTTGGTCCCGGTCAGCGATCCGGTCTTGGCCCGCAGGTAGCCCAGTGCGGAGCGCCCGGCATCGGTGTCGAGATAGCGGTTGGACAGCGTGCCGCTGCCTCCGGCGATCGGCAGCACGTCCAATAGAGGCCGCAGCTTCGGTTGGTCGCTGCCTGCCGCGGCGTTGACCACCCCGTCGAGCGTTTGCGCGGTCAGCCGGTCGTCGACGGACAGCCCGCTGGAGTCCAGCAGATGGGCGCCGCCGGTGTCGATCTTGGCGCTGTCGAGCTGGCCGAGCACCGCCTGCACGGCGCCGTCGAAGCTCTGTGGCCGGTTCAACTGGGCGGCGAGCTCCCTGCCGATCGACTCGGCCATCACGTTGTCGGAGTCGTTCATCATCTGCCGCAGCCGCTCGATCAACGGCGGCGAGGACACCGACGCGATCTCCTGGCCGCCGCGCGATCCGGCCGGCAGGACCGTGACTCGCGTTGGGTCGACGTTCAATGCCACGGCCAGTGCGCGACCGGCGTCAAGCGCGGGCGTCGTTGACCGCGCCGAGTCGACGCTGACCGGCTGGGTCCTGCCGCCGTCGAGCATCACCGCCTCCATCGGCGCGACGTCCCCTTCGTCGATGTCGGCGGGATCCCAGCCAGGCGCTATCGCCGGCCCGCTGAAGGCGCTGATGTCGATCTGAACGGCGGTGACCTTGGTGCCGCTGCGGCGCACCTGGTCGGCCAGGTCGCTGATCCGGGCCGCATCCCGATACCACGTCTGCTGGCCGGGCGGCGTCGCCGACACCGTCGGGTCACCGCCGCCCTCGAGCACGACCACTCCTGGCTGGTCGCCGCTGAGCACGCGGGTGGTCAGCCGGGCGTCGCGGTCCAGCGTCAGCAGCGCGGCGGCGGTGGTGAGCACCTTGTTCGTCGACGCGGGCTGCATCGGCACATCGGCGCCCTGCGCCCACAGCTGCGCGCCGCTGATGGCGTCGGTGATCCTGCCGGTCATCGCGCCAAGGTTCGGGTCGGCCACAAGGGGCGCCAACGTCGCGGCCAGCCGGTCGGGTGTCGGTTTGGTGGCTGAGGCATCGACCGGGACGATGCCGGGGTCGGCGGTCGCCGCTGGGGGCGCCGGCTTGGCGGCCTCGGCGTTGCTGGTGGAGTTGCCGTTGGTGCGCACCGCGGCCACCGCGACGACGCCCACGACCACCAGCAGCACCGCAACGCCGATCACCACATGGGTGGATAGCCGCCACTGCGTCGGCCGCATGACTCTCCTGCTCTATTGACCGCCCCCTTACAGCAGCGTATCGCTCCACTATGGTGAGGCCCGTCCCCAAGACCGGAGCACAGGGCAAGGAGCCGCGGCGGTGCAGTTCGACGTTGTCATCGAGATTCCGAAGGGTTCGCGCAACAAGTACGAGGTAGACCACGACACCGGGAAGGTGAAGTTGGACCGCTACCTATTCACCGCGATGGGCTATCCCACGGATTACGGCTTCATCGAGGACACCCTCGGCGAGGACGGGGACCCCCTCGATGCCCTCGTGCTGCTGCCTGAGCCGGTGTTTCCTGGGTGCGTCGTGGAAGCCCGCCCGGTGGGCATGTTCCAGATGACCGACGAGATGGGCGGCGACGACAAGGTGCTTTGCGTGCCCGTTGACCCCCGCTGGGACCACATCACCGACCTCGGCGACGTGTCGTCGTTCGAGCTGGAGGCCATCAAGCACTTCTTCGTGCACTACAAGGACCTCGAGCCGGGCAAGTTCGTCAAGGCCGCCGACTGGGTAGGCCGAGAGGCGGCCGAAGCCGAGGTCAACCGGTCGATTGAAAGGTTTAAGACCTCCGACCACTAGAGCGGTGAGCTACGCGATTTAGCGCAGTCGTAACATGACGTAACGCTGCCGTGGCATCAGCCTTCGATGATGTCGGTGTGTTGATGCATCAGGGGATCGGCCTCGACGCGTTCAATGCAATGCCGATGCGACGGGCCGTGCACGCGGTCTACGAGTGCTGCTACAGCGTGCCCCTTGCCGCCGATCTGGCCCGCAGCAGGCAATACGACAGCCACGATCAGCTGTTCCTGCAGGCCGACGCCCTGCTCTTCGGCCTCTCCGAGGACTCGATCGACTCGATCCTGCAGGCCTATCCCGACGTCGGACGGCGGCCGGGCAGCGAGAAGTCGCAGGCCGAGCAATGCGCGGTAACCGACGAGCGCCCCGAGGTGATGGACCAGCTGGCAGTGGCCTCGAAACGCTACCTGGAACATTTCGGCTTCGGCTTCGTGATGTTCATCAACGGCTACTGCGCCAAGGACGTGCTCGCGACGATGACCGACCGTCTGCTCAATGACGTCGAAACCGAGCGCAAAGTGGTGCGCAACGAGCTGGCCAGGATCAACCGCACCCGGCTGGAGCGCATGCTCGGGCCCGAAGGCGGCTACGACAACTGGTGACGCTCTAGGCTCGGCGAAGTGAGCAGCAGCCCGCCGACCGGACCGCACTTCCTCTCACTGCCCGATCTCGCGGCACGCCCGGCGGGCGGTGCGGTGCTCTGGGCCAACGACGACCTGTTCGCCGAAAAAGAGAACCTGATCAAACCCGGTCCGGCAGAACACCGTCCGGCCACGTTCGGCCACAAGGGCCAGGTGTACGACGGCTGGGAGACCCGGCGGCGCCGCGGCGTCACCGGCGACGCCCACGATTCGGCGATCATCCGGCTGGGTGTGCCCGCGGTGGTCCGCGGCGTGGTGGTCGACACCGCGTGGTTCACCGGCAACTTTCCGCCGCAGATCTCGATCGAGGCCGCTTACCCGGATGGCTACCCGTCGATCGAGGAGCTGGCGGAAAAGACGCAGTGGACGACGATCGTCGAACGCAGCGACATCAACGGCGACACCGGAAACCCGTTTGCGGTCAACTCGTCTAAGCGATGGTCGCATGTGCGGTTGTCGATCTATCCCGACGGCGGTGTGGCGCGGCTGCGGGTGCACGGCGAAGGACTGCTCGACCCGCGATTCGCGGACCTCCCGCTGGACCTGGCGGCGCTGGAGAACGGCGGGCGAATCACGGCCTGCTCCAACATGTTCTACAGCTCGCCGAACAACTTGCTGCTGCCGGGGCCGGCCCGCACGATGGGTGAAGGGTGGGAGACATCGCGGCGCCGGGACAGCGGAAACGATTGGGTGCAAGTGCATTTGGCGAGCCGGGGGGCGCTCACTGCGGCCGAGCTGGACACCTCGTACTTCATCGGCAACTCGCCAGGCTCTGCCCGGTTGAGCGGACGCGACGGGGACGGCGAGTGGTTCGAACTTCTGCCGCGCACGGAGTTGCAGCCCGACACCAGGCACCGCTTCCTCATCGGCGACCACCGTCCGGTAACCGAGGCGCGGTTGGACATTCACCCCGACGGCGGCATGGCGCGGCTGCGATTATTCGGAAAGCTGACGCCCGATGGCCTGCGGCAGGTCAACGAGAGGTGGGAACGAAGCACCTAGAGCCGTCTAGGCGGCCTGCCAGTCTCTGATCGCGGTGTCCTGCTTGCGGCCGAGTTCGAGCACCAGATCGACGGGCGCGGGATCTTTCGGCAGGCCGTCGAATTCGATGGTCGTCGCCGCGTTGCCCTGGGTGAACGTCAACACGGTGACGGACTTCGATCCGTCCGGCGACATCCCCGAAACCGTTGTCCCGCCGGTGCCCACCGCGGCAGGCTCGGTCTTCCCGTTAGCCACCATTCCGGTCACCTGCGGCTGTGCCCCGCTCAACGTGGCCGTCGCGGCCTGGGCGTCGGGCAGAACGAGGATGGTGCTGGTGATCTGCCTGCTCCCGTCGCGGTGGGTGTAGACAGCCGTGACACCGGGCTGCCCGTTCGGGTTGAAGGTGGGCGGAGCGGCGTTGTACGCCAGCGAATCTGTGATCAGATTCGGATCGACCGGCAGAGTGCCGTAGTCGCCGGGCTGTGCTGCGGCAGAACCGAAGCCGGCAACGGTCACGCCGATTGTCATTACTGCGGCCGCTATCAGACTGCCCGCGGCCCTGGTGGGAATTTTCATCACGACATGCTCCAATCTGACGAGGTCAATGGATGGTCAGCAGGGATAGCACGACCATCCGCGCCAACCGTCGCGCCAGAACCAGCCGGGTCCGCACCCCATGGCGCCCGTGGTTCCGCGGCAATCGAGCATCTGCACTTTCGGCAGCGTTGGCACCGAGGGCTGGGTGTAGACGTTGGTGTCGTGTGTGGTTTGTGCGGCATACGCTGTCTGCGCGGTGGCCACCGAACCCGACATCAGTGCTGCGATTGCAAGGGCCATACCGAATTTGCGCATTAGATTCCTCCGGGTGTTCTGGGAATTTGCAATGCAAACGGTACGCCGCACGCACTCCGTGTTTGACGCATTTGCGAAATGCAGGCGATGAATTCGCCGAACTTTCATGGCTGCAATTCCCGCACCGTTAATTCGAGGGCCGACAATTGCAGCGGCCGTCACTGGTGTCCACCGGGCCCTGGTAGCGGCGTCGGAACTCCTCGGCCGGCACGGGCCACTGCTCGCCGCGCACGCCCCGCACGATCCACGCACCTGGGCCCGCTACCGCCGTGCCTTCGAGCGTGTCCACGACCTCCCCCTGCCTGGCCGGTCGTGCTGAGACGAAACCGGTTCTGCGCCAAGAGCACTCGTCCACGCGTTGATAGGATGCCCGGAAGATCTCGTCACGCACCGACCACGGGCTACCCCCGTCGTCCTGCACCATCCAGTCGCCGGGCCCTGCCAGCATTTCGTCACCCGAGTCCGAGGTCCACGTCCACGGTTGCCACCGCTGCTCGGCGCTAACCACTCCGACGCGCCGATAGCCCCGCCACATCGGCACTGATCGGTATCCGAGCTCGCGCAATTGCGACAGCGTGGCCGCAAGGCTGGTCAACGCCGAGTGGAGAAGCTGCGGGTCGGCCTCGATGGTGCCCCAGTCGGCCAGGTTCGGATGAATCTTGCGCTCGTGGTCGCGCGGCTCCCCCCACGTCCATCCGGCCTTCTTGTAGTAGCGGCACCAGTCCTCGTGTTCGGCGCGTGCCATGGCCAGCACCGCAGACCGGTCGAACCCCATCGCCTGCAGCTGATCGAGGGGGTCGGAAGGCGGCGGCTGCGGTGTATCCTCCACGCCGCTATCAAGACTGTTCCACGTGTGACCGCCGATCTGCTCCACCAGCCACAGCGCAGTGCGCACTTGGCGCCGGTTCGAGCCGCGATAGAACTCGTCCAGTTCGGCCCACGGCCGACGGGCCTGCGACGTGCCACCGACCGTGAGCCGGTACCGCTCGTGGATCAGCATCGCCGCCCGCTCCCAGGCGTCGTGAGCCTGTCCGGCGGGAAGGTCCATGGTCAGTCGATACGTCCGCAACCTGTCGATGCCTGGACGCTCGCCTCCGGCACCGGTGGCCGCTGGGCTCCAGGCGAAGATCGGCACGTCCGGGAATCGCATGGCCAGCCGGGTCGCGATCGTCGGGTCGATGGCAGCGCCGAACATCGGGTCGGCGTCGACGAAGATCACCGCGCAACCGCCTGCGTCGTGCGCGTCGCCGATCAGCCGTGTCAGCACGGGTATGGAGGGCGATTCGCTGACCGCGTCGACGAAGTCCCCGCTGGACGGCAGCGCGAGCCGTTCTTGCCGGTGCCGGTGATCGTTGGCGTACTCGTCTGCAGCGTCGGCAACCACCGTGATGGTCGGGAGTGCGTCGCCGGTTGGCCCAGCGCAGAACTCCCGTTCGCGCCTGCGCTGTTCGAGGTCGGCACACAACGCCAACGTCAGCGGCGAGGTGCCGCACACCAAGATGCGGCCGATATCACCGCAGTCGGCGATCTCGTCGAGCAGGCGCCGTGCCGTCACCTCGTAGCAGCCAACGGCATCGGCCGCCCAGCGGGAGTCGCTGCCGCCGGATTGCTGCGCACGCCAGGCAACCGCGTACCAGGGATCGTCGATGCGCACGATCAGGGGTATGCGCCGGTCCGCGCCGCGCGCAGATCTGGCCCGACCGATGGTGTGCAGGCGGGCCACGTTCGTCGACGGGTCGGCGTGCAGGAGGTACAGCCGATCCAGCTTGTGCCACAGCGGAAGTGCCCCAAGCAATTCCGGCGTGTCCAGATCGGCGGCGAGCACCCGCGCCCCATCCCTTCGGCAATCTCCCACGCCGGGTTGGTCGACGTTGTCGGTGACCAGGATCAGCTGACTGCGCGGTTCGAGCGTTTCGGCCACCGCCTTGACCATCGAGCGAGAATCGTCATCGACACCGACGACAGCGGTCACCGTCCGTGCGACTCGCGCCCGTACACGGTCAACCTGGGTGCGGAACAGCGTCACGGCCACGCTGGCGACCCCGAGGAAGATCACCCCAAGCGACGACAACCGCGCAACGTCCAGCGCGACCGGGATCGGTGTTGGACATGCGTCGCCGTTCATCCGTAATTCGGACGTGCCGCCCTTGACCAACTGGGCGGTCCACATCAATGGTGTGATGAACACCGGGTGAGCGGCGTCGTGACAGTTCCAATACGACGCCATTCCGAGGAGGCAGTTCATCACCGTCAGCGCTAGCACGAGGGTCAGCGACACGCTTCCTCTGCCGCGTGCCGCGTTGGATCGGTAGGCAAATACGCACAACGCGACGATGCCGAGGGCGACGATGGCGATGGTTGGCCCCGAGCCCGGTCGCCCGAACCACCGAAGCCAGCCAGGCGCGCTCTCTCGGACAGCCGGATCTACGGCCAGTACCGCCAGATATGCCGTCGCGATGCCGACGGCACCAAGCAGCGCAGCCTGCGACAGGCGCACCGCATCGATGTCACGACGCATCACGAATCGAGCTCCCGATCGAGGTCGCCGGAATGCGAAACCGCTCCCACAGATACTCACTCAACCGCGGTCGCCAGAAAGGGCTTTTCACGTTTTCAGACCCACTGGGGACGGAAATCGAAATACGCTAGGCCGGTTGCTGATGTGATTAGCGAAGGCGTGAACGCATGCCGCGTATCTTCCTGAGCCACTCCAGCCGGGACAACCGGCAGGCAATTGCTTTGCGGCAGTGGCTGATCGATCAGGACGTTCGGCTGGCCGACGAAATCTTCCTCGACCTCGATGCCTCGGCTGGTATTCGTTCGGGCACGCGGTGGAAAGAAGCGTTGCGGCAGGCGAGCACCCGGTGCGAGGCGGTGATCTGCCTGCTGTCTGGCAATTGGCTGTCCTCCCCGGAATGCAGGACCGAGTACCGGTTCGCCGAGTATTTGAACAAGCGGATCTTCAGCGCGCGCATCGGCGCGTTGACCGGCGAGGACCCCACCGCCGAATGGCAACAGATCGACCTGGTCGGCGACGGCGCCGTCACCGAAATCGACATTGGCGACACCGGTGCGCCGGTCGTATTCGGGTCCGAAGGTCTGCGTCGATTGCGCGACGGGGTCGTCACCGCTGGCATCGGTGCCGAGTCATTCGTTTGGCCTCCCCCTGATGACCCCGGCCGTGTCCCCTTCCGGGGATGGGAACCGCTCGAAGCGGTCGACGCGGCCGTGTTTTTCGGCCGAGACGCCCAGATTCTGCGCGGACTCGACGCGCTGCGAGGCATGCGCCGGTCCGGGCTCGAGACGCTGTTCGTGGTGCTTGGCCCATCGGGGACGGGCAAGTCGTCGTTCCTGCGCGCCGGCTTGTTGCCGCGGCTGCGGCGCGACGACCGCGACTTCGCGCTGCTGGACATCGTGCGTCCGCAGCGCAACGTGGTGACCGGTGACGCCGGGCTGGCCAAGGCGGTGCACGCCACGCGTGCCCGGCTCGGCCTCACGGGCCCCGCCTTGGGAGAGATCAAGCAAGCGTGTCTCGCAGGCGAGGGACAGCGTGTGCAAGAGTGGCTGCTTGAGGCCCAGCACGCGGCCGCCGCGCGGTTGCTGGCCGACCCGGGTGACGAATCGCCGCCGACACTGGTGCTGCCGGTCGACCAGGCCGAGGAACTGTTCGGCGCCGACGCTGGACGCGAAGCGCCGCTGTTTCTGCAGTTGATTGCCGATCTGGTGGCCACGCCGGCCGGCCGCAATGCGGCAAGGATGGATTTGATCGTCGCCATCACCATCCGCAGCGATCTATACGAGCCGTTGCAGACCGCGCCCCAGCTCGCCCACGTTGAAAGCGTGTTGTTCGACGAGCTCAAGCCGATGCCCCGCACCCAATTCAAGGAAGTCATCACCGGTCCCGCGGCCCGCGCCACCGGAGGGGGACACCCGCTGTCGGTCGAGCCGGCGTTGGTGAATCGCCTCCTTGACGACTGCACCGAGGGTGCGGACACGCTGCCGTTGCTGGCGCTCACACTTGCCCGACTGTATGAGGACTACGCCGGAGACGGCGCGTTGACGTTGCACGACTACCGCTCGATGGGTGGCGTTCGAAGCGTTGTGCAGTCAGAGATCGACCTTCTCCTCGCTTCCGATGGCAAACGTCGCGCTACCCAGTTGCGACAGCTGCGCAGCGCCTTCGTTCCATGGCTGGCCACCGTCAATCCCGACAGCGATCAGCCGGTGCGGCGCGTGGCTCGCTGGGCCGATCTACCCGCCGAAAGTCGGCCATTACTAGAGGGATTCGTGGCCCGGCGGTTGCTCGTCACCGACACACGCGATGGCGAGGTCGTGGTCGAGGTGGCACTGGAGAGCCTGCTGCGCCAGTGGGACGAGCTCGCCACCTGGCTCGCCGAGGAGCGTGGGGATCTGAAGGACGCTGACCACCTCGAGCGGGCCGCCGCTGCCTGGGAGGAAAACCACAGGGACGCGGCCTGGCTGCTGGAAGGCACTCGGCTGGTCGAGGCCGAAAACCTCAGCGCCAAACCGGCATTCCGTGGCCGGCTCGCACACGTCCACGACTTTCTTGCCGTGTCGCGGCGTCGCGAGCAGGAACGCACCGAGGCGGAGAGCAAGCGCCGCGCCGCCGAACTGCAAGCCGCCAAGGATCACCAGGAAGCCGCTGAGGCGCTGGCCGCAGCGGAAACCACCGCCAGGGAGAAGGCCCAGGCACACGCAACGGTGCTGCGGAAGCGGTCGCTTGTGCTGCGCGCCGTGCTTGCGGTTGCGCTGTTGATCGCCGCCGTCGCGGTGTACGGCTTCGTCACCGCCAAGAGGGAAACCGATTGGGCCAACGAGCGCACACGCGAGGCGCTCGGATTGAGACTGACCTACGAGGGTCAGGCGATGCTGGCCGGAATCCAAGGCGGCGGCGACATTCGGGCGCTTACGCAGATTCTGGCCGCGCAACATGTGGTCACCGACAACGTCGGAGGTCTGTTCACGGCGGCGCTCATGCGCGTCGACACCGACAGGATCATCCAATCGAACGCCGCCATGATGGACGTGACCTACAGCACCGACGGGCAGCGTCTGGTGTCGGGCGGGGCCGACCACACCGTGCGGGTGTGGGACGCCCACACCGGTCAGCCCATCGGGCCGCCGATGATGCAGACCAATGCCGTCACAGACGCGGCGTTGAGCGGCGACGGGAGCGACGTGGTGTTCGCGAGCGCCGACAGCGTGCGGGTGTGGAATGCCCTGACAGGGCAGCCGGTCGAGCCGCCGATCGTGCAGAACACCGCCGTCACCAGCGTGGACCTCAGCGACAACGGCCAGTTAGTCGCCGCAGGCAGCACGGACGGCAGCGTGCGCATCTGGAATGCCGCCACCGCGCGACCGTTAACGCCCCCGATGATCGGACAGAACAGCCCGGTGACCACGGTGGATTTCAGTGACGACGGGCAACGCGTCGCTGTCGGCGACGCCGACGGCGCGCTGCGAGTCTGGAACGCCGAAACGGGCCAGCCGATCACACCGTCGATGACGGGCCACATCGGGGCGGTCACGACGGCGGCGTTCAGCCCTGACGGCCAGCGCGTCGTCTCCGGCGGGAACGACCACACCGTGCGGTTGTGGAACGCCAACACCGGCCAACCCATCGGTCCTCCCATGACGGGCCATCAGAACACGGTGACCAGTGTGGTGTTCAATCCGGACGGCGGCCGCATCGCATCGGGCAGTTTCGACGGAACCCTGCGGATCTGGGACGCTGCCACCGAGCAGCCGGTCGCCCAACCGATGACCGGTCACGTCGGATCGATAAACGCGGTGGCCTTCAGTCCCGACGGGCATCATCTCCTCAGCGGTGGCGCCGACGCGACGCTTCGCGTGTGGGATGCCGACGTTGGCCCGCAACCGGCGGTCAGCGGCAACTCCACGGTGACCAGCGTGACGGTCAGCACGGACCGTCATCGCGTCGTGTCCGGTAACAGCGACGGCAGCCTGCGGTTGTGGGACGCCGACAATCGCACCCTGATCGGCGAATTGACCAACGGCCGTCACGCGGCGGCAACGAGCGTGGCGATCAGCCCGGACGGGCGTCAGATCATCTCCGGCAGCGCCGACGGAACCTTGCAGCGCTGGAACGCCGATACCCTGGCGCCCGTCGGTCCTGTGCTCGAAGCACACCGCGGCGCGGTCACAGGCTTGGTGTTCAGCTGGGACGGAGGCCACGTCGGTTCCGGTGGCGCCGACAGAACCGTGCGGGTATGGGATGTGCAGACAGGACGGGCGGTCGGCGCTCCGATGACCGGCCATACCGCGCCGGTGCTTGCGGTGGCGTTCAGCCCCAACGGGCGGCTACTCGTCTCGGGCAGTCAGGACACCACGCTGCGGCTGTGGAACGCCGAGACCGGCACCCCGATGGGCAACCCGATGACCGGACACACCGCCGCAGTGACCGACGTGGCCTTCGGACCAGGAGGCGGCCGCATCGTATCCAGAAGCGACGACCACACGCTGCGGCTGTGGGACGCCGCTACCGTCGCTCCCGTCGGACCGCCGATGAACGCCCATTACGCCTACACGCTCGGCGTGGAGTTCAGCGCGGACGGCCAGCAACTGCTGTCCACCGGAGCGGACCCGAACAGGCGGCTGTTCCCGCCGCCGGCACTTACGGCTTGGTCAAACCTGTTGTGCGCCAAGCTGACTCAGAACATGAGCCAGCAACAGTGGCGCGAGTGGGTTGCCAAGGACATCGGCTATACCGAACTCTGTCCCGGGCTTCCCATCGCGCCGGACAGCGGGACCGGCTGACACCCAGTCGACTCGAAGCGGCCCGAACAAGAACCGCCCCGGCGCATGATGTCGGGATGAACGCCGCCGTGCACGGCCACTGCGATAGCCGTTTCGAGAAGGTCGCCGACGCGCTGGCCGACGAGATCGGCAAAGGCGAGGAACTCGGCGCCTCGATCGCCGTCGACATCGACGGCGACCTGGTCGTCGACATCTGGGGCGGTCACGCCGACAGGGCGAAGACCGTCGCGTGGGGCGAGGACACGATCGTCAACTTCTTCTCCTGCACGAAGACCCTCACCGCCCTGGCCGGGTTGATCGCCATCGACCGCGGCTTGGTCGATGCTTTCGCACCGGTGGCCAAGTACTGGCCCGAGTTCGCCGAGAACGGCAAGCAGGACATCGAGGTACGCCACCTCTTGTCCCATACGTCGGGCGTGTCCGGATGGGAGCCACCGTTCGGGGTCGAGGACATCTACGACTGGGCCAATGCGACAAGCCATCTCGCCGGTCAGGCGCCATGGTGGCAGCCCGGCGCCGCGTCGGGCTATCACGCGGTGAACTACGGACACCTGATCGGCGAGGTGATCCGCAGGGCCAGCGGAAAGCCTCTCAAGGAGTTCGTCCGTGACGAGATCGCGGAGCCGCTCGGCGCCGACGTCCAGATCGGCGCACGAGACGAGGACTACCAGCGCATCGCGGAGCTGATTCCTCCGCCGCCACTGGACATCCCGCTGGACGCGATGCCCGCGGATCATCCGATGATCAAGACGTTCGCGGCTTTCCCACCCGATTCGAACGGCGCCGCAATCGCGGAGACCGCAGCGTGGCGTCGCGCAGACATCGGTGCAGCCAACGGTCACGGCAATGCCCGGGCACTGGCACGGGCACTTTCACCTATTTCGCTGGGCGGCAAGGCAAACGGCGTCGAGCTGTTGAGCCAGGACACGATCGAGCTGATCTTCCAGGAGCAGTCCAGCGGGATCGATCAGGTGCTTCTCATCCCGCTTCGGTTCGGTATCGGCTTCGGGCTTCCCGAGCCGCAGAGCGTTCCCGTGATCCCGGAAGGGAAGATCTGCTTCTGGGGTGGCTGGGGCGGTTCGATGGCCATCATGGACGCGGATCGCCGCGCCACCCTCACATATGTGATGAACAAGATGGGCCCCGGCACCACGGGCACGGAGCGCACCAACCGCTACGGGCGCCTGATCTACGACGCCCTCGGCTGACTGATTACCCCCTTGCCGCCTCGGCCCGCTTGGGGTCGCTCGGAATCGCGCTTGCCTTCTTCGGGCGCAACCTCCTGGCGTAGTTCATCGCCGGCTTCTCGATGCCGAAGTACGTCACGGTCGCAGCGAGGATCGTCACGGTGAGGAGTAGCACGATGTTGCAGAGCAGCCATGTAAATCAGCGTGATTACGCTGACCACAGCTAACTTGCGGCGGGGTGCGCCATGCCTCGATTACGAAGCCCGCGGCTGATCCCGCGACGCGAGCCGGTGCAGCACGTCACGCCCGAGCTCACGGAGATCCTGTCGCGGCGAAGCGTTAATCAAGGTCACGCCGTCGGCGACACCGGCCCGACCGATGTCGGAGACCAGGCCCGCCAGCCCGCCTATCGTGCCCGCGTAGTGCACCGATTCGCTGTGGTCGAGAACGCTTCGCGCCGAACGGAAGTCGCCGGCCACCGCCACAGTGATGTCGAGTATCACCGCCACGTCCTCGCCGCGGGCCAGGATCCGCGCACGGGCCCGTCTGGCCTGCTGTAGATCGGACGCGGTCACCCGCACCGTGCGCTGGTCACCGTCCGTCAGTTCGCTCCAGTCTCCGTTCGGCGCGTTCGCCACGAATAGCCGCACGGCGCCACGCTAGAGGCGCACACCCCCGGTGTCTCCGGTTCCGTTCACGTCGAATCCAAGGCCTCTTTCCCTGGGTTCTCGGCATCCTTCTTCACGTCGTTGACTCGGGTCTTGTACAGGCTCGCGACGGCGGTCACCAACAACGTCACGATGATCACCCCGAGGGACAGCAGGGTCGGGATCTGCGGCACGGGCACGTGCTCACCGCCGTTGATGAACGGCAGCTTGTTCTCGTGCAGAGCGTGCAGGACCAGCTTCACCCCGATGAACGCCAGGATGAACGCCAACCCCCGCGACAGGTAGACCAGGCGCCTTAGCAGGTCAGCGAGCAGGAAGTAGAGCTGCCTAAGCCCCATGAGCGCGAATACGTTTGCCGTGAACACCAGATATGGCTGCTGGGTCAGCCCGTAGATCGCGGGAATCGAATCCAGCGCGAAGAGCAGGTCCGTGGTACCGAGGGCCACGATCACCAGGAACATCGGCGTCACCAGCCGCGTGCCGTTGTCCTTGACCCAGAGCCTCAGGCCCTCCCACCTGTCGGTGAGCTTCAGGTGCCTGCGGGCGAGCCGGACAACGACGTTCTCCGCGTCGTCGTCGTGCTTGGTGTTACGGGCCAGGCTGATCGCGGTGTAGACCAAAAACGCGCCGAAGACGTAGAAAACCCAGGAGAACTGGTTGATCGCAACAGCACCTAGAGCGATGAAGATGCCGCGGAACACCAGGGCCAGGATGATGCCGACCAACAACGCCTGCTGCTGGTAGATCTTCGGCACGTTGAAGCTGGCCATGATGATCAGGAAGACGAACAGGTTGTCGACCGACAGGCTGTACTCGGTGAGCCATCCCGCGAAGAACTCCAGCCCGAACTGGCTGCCGTGGAAGAGCCAGACCCAAAGTCCGAAGACCACCGCGAGCCCGACATAGATCGTGAGATACGTCGCTGTCTCGCGCTTGGACGGTTCGTGCGGCCGACGTCCGATCACGATCACGTCGAACAGCAGGACGGCGATCGTCACGCCCAGCGTGATGATCCACTCGAATTGGGTTACGTGCATGTGGGAGCCTCCGGCCGTTTGTCAACGCCGGAGGTCTCTTCCACCACCACGACGATCCGTGGCCGGTCCGCAGCACCGGTCGTCCGATTGACGGCCGACGTGATGACGACACTGCGGCGAAGGAATACTCCCCTCCGCCCTGGATTCTGCCAGCTTGGTGGCCGTAATCGAAATCGGGGCCCGGTGAATCTACGGTTGCACCCATGACCGACACCCAACTGCCCGGTGTCTTCGCAGACATGCAGCCGGTTTTAGAGCACTGGGGCTACCTTGGGGTCGGCGGGATGCTGTTCCTCGAAGACTTCGGGGTCCCAGTGCCCGGCGAGATCATGTTGATCGCCGCGGCGATCGTCGCCGGAGCCGGGCAGATGAACATCGCCGTGGTGTTCCTGGTCGCCGTGCTCGCCGCGGTCATCGGCGACAACATCGGCTTCATCGTCGGCCACTTCGGCGGCCGGCCCCTCGCAGAGCGGTTCGGCCGGTACGTCTTCTTGACACCGGAGCGGCTGGACCGCACCGAGAACTACTTCAACCGCCACGGCGGCAAGATCGTCACCGTCGCCCGCTTCATCGACGGCCTGCGCCAGATCAACGGGTTGCTTGCCGGCATCGGCGGGATGGGATGGCTGAAGTTCCTTGGCTACAACGCCCTTGGCGCGGTGTTGTGGGTCGGCACCTGGTGCGCGCTTGGATACCTCGCCGGTGAGAACATCGTCGACATCTACGACACCTTCGAGCGGTACAAGTGGTACGTCATCGGGGCGCTCGCCGTCGTTGTCGCAATTGTGATCGCCCACCGCGTGCGGCGCAGGCGCGCCGAACGAACGGCTTAGTAGTTTGTACTCGTGGCAGGGGACTTCGGCGGACGCGAGGAGCAGGGTGATTCCCGCGCAGGTGAGGAGCAGGGTGTGCGCCAGCCGGAGGTACCCCGGCAGTACGTGCTTTCTGCGTTCGCTCCCGAGCAACGCACGCTGATCGACATCCTCTACGACACGACGGCCCGCCATCCCGACGCGCCCGCGCTGGACGACGGCGCGGTCCAGCTCACCTACGCCGAGTTGATCTCCGACATCGAAGAGAGCGTCGAGTGGCTCGCGGCCCGCGGCATCGGCCGGGGTGACCGCATCGGCATCCGGATGCCGTCGGGTAGTTACGCGCTGTATGTGGCGATCCTCGCGGCGCTGGCCGCCGGAGCGGCGTACGTGCCGGTCGACGCCGACGACCCAGAAGAACGGGCCGAGTTGGTGTTCGGCGAGGCCAACGTGGTGGGGGTCATCACCGAGAAGGGGCTGGTCCGTGGGCACGGCGCGTCGCGGGGATGGCGCGCAGGGTCGCCGCTGGGTCGCGACGACGCATGGATCATCTTCACGTCCGGATCCACCGGCACCCCGAAGGGGGTTGCCGTCACGCATCACAGCGCCGCCGCGTTCGTCGACGCGGAAGCGCAAATATTCTTGCAGGACAACCCCATTGGGCCCGCCGACCGGGTGCTGGCCGGACTGTCGGTCGCGTTCGACGCCTCGTGCGAAGAGATGTGGCTGGCCTGGCGGCACGGGGCCTGCCTGGTGCCAGCGCCGCGCTCTCTTGTGCGCAGCGGCATGGATCTTGGCCCGTGGCTGGTGTCTCGCGACATCACCGTGGTGTCGACCGTGCCGACGCTGGCGGCGCTGTGGCCGGCGGAGGCACTCGAGGCGGTGCGGCTGCTGATCTTCGGCGGCGAGGCGTGCCCGCCGGAGCTGGCCGAGCGGCTGGCCGTCGAGGGCCGCGAGGTGTGGAACACCTACGGCCCGACCGAGGCGACCGTGGTGGCGTGCGCGGCCCGGCTGGACGGCTTCGGCGGGCAGGAGCGTAGCGACCGGGGGGATGACATCCGCCCGGTGAGCATCGGATTGCCGCTGCGGGGTTGGGATCTGGCCGTGATCGACAAGGCCGGCGCCCCGGTCAGCACAGGCGAAGTCGGCGAGCTCGTCATCGGAGGCGTTGGCCTTGCCCGCTACCTTGACCCGGACAAGGACGCCGAAAAATACGCGGAGATGCCGACGCTCGGATGGTCACGCGCCTACCGCAGCGGCGACTTGGTGCGGCTGGAACCCGACGGCCTTTACTTCGTCGGCCGAGCCGACGACCAGGTCAAGGTCGGCGGCCGCCGCATCGAGCTCGGCGAGGTGGACGCCGCCTTGGTGAGCCTGCCCGGGGTCAGCGGCGGCGCTGCCGCGGTGCGACGGACCGCCAGCGGCACTCCCCTGCTGGTCGGCTACGTAGCGAGCGCCGACCCGTCGTTCGACATCGCCAAGGCCCGCACCACGCTTGGCGAGACGCTGCCCGCAGCGCTGGTGCCGCGGCTGGTGCTTGTCGACGAGCTACCCACCCGCACATCGGGCAAGGTCGACCGCGAGGCACTGCCCTGGCCGCCGCCGGGGGCGAGCGAACAGGACGAACCCGACCTCGGCGGCACGACGGGCTGGCTGGCAGGGCTGTGGCGCAAGGTGCTGGCCGCGCCAATCGACGGCCCGGAGGCCGATTTCTTCGCGCTCGGCGGCGGATCGCTCCCGGCGGCCCAACTCGTGGCCGCACTGCGGCAGCGCTATCCGCAGGTTACGGTGGCCGACCTCTACGACCATCCCCGGCTGGGGTCGCTGGCCGGATACCTCGATGAACTCGACCCGCCGCCACACGTCGAACCTCGACTCGTCGCGCCGACACCGCGGCTCACCCAGACCGTGCAGATGGCGATGTCATTGCCGCTGGCCACGTTGACGGGGCTGCAGTGGGTGGTCTGGCTCGCGCTCGCCAACAACGTCGCGGCCGCACTGCATCTGGCGCCATGGGCGGTGGCGGTGAACTGGTGGTGGTTCGCCGTCGGGTTTGTGCTGTTCATCACGCCGCTTGGCCGGATGGGCATCGCGGCACTCTGCGCGCGGATCCTGCTCGGCGGTCTTGAACCGGGCACCTATCGTCGTGGCGGCCCTGTCCATCTGCGGGTGTGGCTCGCCGAACGGCTCGCGGAGGCCAGCGGCGCCGAAAACCAGGCCGGTGCACCGTGGCTGGTTTACTACGCGCGGATGCTTGGCAACAGGGTCGGCAAGGGAGTCGATCTGCACTCGACCCCACCGGTGACCGGGATGCTCAGGCTCGGACATCGCAGTTCGATCGAGCCGGAGGTCGACCTGTCCGGGCACTGGATCGATGGCGATCACTTCCACGTCGGCCCCATCACCGTCGGCAACGACGCCACCATCGGGGCCCGCACCACGCTGCTGCCCGGGGCCACCGTCGGCAAGAACGCCGACGTAGCGCCTGGCTCGGGTGTGGTCGGCAAAGTCAAGAACGGCCAGTATTGGAAGGGCTCACCCGCGGTGAAATCCGGCAAGGCCCGACACCCGTGGCCGGACCACCGCCCGCGGCGGGCGCCGCTGTGGGTGGCCGTTTATGGTGTCACGTCGGTCCTGCTTGGCGGCGTGCCGTTGGTGGCGCTTGGTGTTGGTCTTGCCGTGATCGGCTGGGCTATCCGCGACGCCGACTCGCTCACCGCGGCACTCGGCCCGGCCGCCGTCTGGACGCCGGTGGCGACACTGGCCGCGCTCGTGACGTATGCGGCGTTGACTGTGATCGGGGTGCGGGTGCTGTCGCTGTGGCTGGGTGAGGGGTATCACCCGGTGCGCAGCCGCGTCGGATGGCAGCTTTGGGCCACCGAGCGGCTGATGGATGCGGCCCGCAACTATCTGTTCCCGGTGTACGCCAGCCTGCTCACGCCGTGGTGGCTGCGGGTGCTTGGCGCGAAAGTCGGTCGAGGGACCGAGATTTCGACGGCGCTGCTGATCCCGAAGTTCACCGTCGTCGAGGATGGTGCGTTCCTGGCCGACGACACCATGGTCGCGTCCTACGAGCTTGGCGGCGGCTGGATCCACGTTGCGAAGGCGACGATCGGCAAGCGGGCGTTTCTTGGCAATTCCGGCATCACCCAACCCGGGCGCCGCGTGCCCGACGACGCGCTCGTGGCCGTGCTGTCAGCGACGCCGCACAAAGCCAAGGCCGGGTCGTCGTGGCTCGGCAGCCCGCCGGTTCGGTTGCGCCGCAAGCCGACCGCGGCCGACGCGCTGCGCACTTTCCATCCGTCGCTGCGGTTGAAGATCCTGCGCGCCATGGTGGAAACCTGCCGGCTGATCCCCGTGGTGGTGACCTTCGCGATCGGTGTGGCAGTGCTGTTCGCATTGCAGTGGCTGGCGATCGAATTCGGCTGGCAGTTGGCGGCGCTGGCCGGCGGCGTGGTGCTGCTCGCGGCGGGCGCGGTCGCGGGCTGCATCGCGGTGATCGCGAAATGGCTTGTCGTGGGACGTATTCACGCGATCGAGCATCCGCTCTGGTCAGCGTTCGTGTGGCGCAACGAGGTCTCGGACACCTTCGTCGAAACCGTTGCCGCGCCGTGGTTCGCCCGCGCGGCCAGTGGCACCCCGGTGATGAACCTCTGGCTTCGGGCGTTGGGTGCATCGATCGGCCGCGGTGTCTGGTGCGAGACGTACTGGCTGCCCGAGGCGGATTTGGTCACGCTCGGCAGGGGTTCCACCGTCAACCGCGGCTGCGTCGTGCAGACCCACCTGTTCCACGACCGGATCATGCGGATGGACACGGTTGTGCTAGAAGAGGGTTCGACGCTTGGCACGCACTGTGTGGCACTGCCTGCGGCCCGGATCGGCGCGGGCGCCACCGTCGGCCCAGCCTCGCTCGTCATGCGCGGTGACGAAGTACCGCCGTCGACTCGCTGGCAAGGCAACCCGATCGCGCCGTGGAACCTGTTGCGCAAGAGGCGCGGCGACGCACCTGAGCCACCGCCCAAGAAAACAGAAGCTAGCGCCGCGTGACGAGGAGCAAGAAAGCGGCAAAGAAAGCGGCCCCTCCGGTCATCGACCCCTACCTGCCTGCGAATGGCAACTTCGGCTATCGGGTGTCGCGCTACGAACTCGACCTCGAGTACAAGGTGTCGATCAACCGGCTGTCCGGGACCGCCACCATCACTGCGGTCACCCTGGCGGCGCTGCGCACATTCACGCTCGACCTGTCTGACGCCCTTTCGGTGACGAAGGTGTCGGTGAACGGCCGGCACCCAGCCCAGTTCCGTTCGACGCGCGGAAAGCTGCATATCGCATTGGACGAGTCTCTGCCCGCAGGGGCCGCGATGACCATCGTGGTGCGCTACGGCGGCACTCCGCGACCGACCCATTCCCTTTGGGGTGAGGTCGGTTTCGAGGAGCTGACGAACGGCGTCCTCGTCGCTGGTCAGCCCAACGGCGCCGCGTCGTGGTTCCCGTGTGACGACCATCCCAGCGCCAAGGCCAGCTTCCGCATCCAGATCAGTACCGAGAGCCCGTACTACGCGCTGGCCAACGGTGAGTTGTTGGCACGCCGCGTCCGCGCGGGCATGACCACGTGGACGTATGAACAAGCCGAGCCGACGTCGACCTATCTGGTCACGCTGCAGATCGGAATGTACGACAGGCGTCGGATGGCGAAAAACGGCGTCCAGATACAGGCGGTGCTGCCGGACCACCTGCGAGGCAACTTCGAGTACGACTTCGGCCGTCAGGCGCAGATGATGAAGTTGTTCGTCAAACTGTTCGGACCGTACCCGCTGGCATGTGGTTACACGGTGGTGGTCACCGACGACGACCTGGAGATACCGCTCGAGGCGCAAGGTATTTCGATTTTCGGCGCCAACCATTGCGACGGCAAGCGCAGCGCGGAACGGCTGATTGCCCACGAGCTGGCCCATCAGTGGTTCGGCAATTCGGTGACCGCGAAACGATGGCGGCACATCTGGCTGCACGAGGGCTTCGCCTGCTACGCCGAATGGCTGTGGTCCGAACACTCGGGCGGGCGCAGCGCTGACGAATGGGCACGCCACTACCACGAGCGGCTGGCCACCTCGCCGGAGGATCTGCTGCTCGCCGACCCTGGGCCGCGTGACATGTTCGACGACCGCGTGTACAAGCGCGGCGCGCTGACGCTCCACATGTTGCGACGGCGCATCGGTGACGAGAGTTTCTTTGCGCTGCTGCGGGATTGGACGACGCGCTACCGGCACGGCACCGCGGTCACCGACGATTTCACCGGCTTGGCAGCCAACTACGCACACGAGTCGCTGCGACCGCTGTGGGATGCGTGGCTGTATTCGATGGCTGTGCCTGCCCTGGAAAGCCCGTCGTGACCGACGCGGCGACGCCGTTTGATCCTCTTCGCGCAAGCGGCTCATCGCCGACGGGCCCGATCACCCGCGCCACCGTGGCCCGGGTCGGCACTGCGACCGTGGTGTCCGCGCTGTGCGGGTACGCGGTGCTGTATCTGGCCGCGCGCGATCTCGAGCCTGCGGGCTTCTCGGTTTTCGGCGTGTTCTGGGGTGCGTTCGGTTTGGTCACCGGCGCGGCGTTCGGCCTGTTGCAGGAGGCCACCAGGGAGGTGCGCTCGGCGCGATACGCCGAGGTCGTCGCCGGGCCGCGCACGCATCCGATGCGGGTGGCGGCGATGGTCGGCGTCGTCGCTGCCGCGGTGATCGCCGCGAGTTCGCCGCTGTGGTCGGCGCATGTGTTTGTCAGGGCGCAGTGGCTGAGTGTGGCGCTGCTAAGCGTCGGGCTGGCCGGTTTCTGCCTGCACGCCACGCTGCTTGGCATGCTGGCCGGGGTGAACCGATGGACCCAGTATGGGTCGTTGATGGTGACCGACGCCGTGCTGCGGGTGGCGGTGGCGGCGGCGACGTTCGTGGTCGGCCTTGGGCTCGTCGGATACCTATGGGCGACCGTCGCCGGTTCGGTCGCGTGGCTGATCCTGCTCTTCGCTTCGCCCGCGACACGCGCCGCGGCCCGGCTGCTCACCCCTGGCGGCACAGTGACGTTCCTGCGCGGAGCGTCGCACTCGATCGCCGCCGCCGGGGCGAGCGCGATCCTGGTGATGGGCTTTCCGGTGCTGCTCAAGGCCACCTCCGGTGATCTGGGCGCCACGGGCGGCGTGGTGATCCTCGCGGTGACGCTGACCCGCGCGCCGTTGCTTGTGCCGCTGACCGCGATGCAGGGCAATCTGATCGCGCATTTCGTGGACCAGCGCACGCAGCGGGTGCGGGCGCTGGTGGCGCCTGCGGTCGTGGTGACCGGCCTTGGCCTGGTGGGCGTACTGCTGGCCGGGGTGTTCGGGCCGTGGCTGCTGCGGGAGGCGTTCGGGGCCCAGTACCAGGCCGAGGGCGCGTTGCTGGCCTGGCTGACCGGGGCGGCCGTCGCGATCGCGCTGTTGACCTTGACGGGCGCCGCCACGGTCGCGGCGGCCCTGCACCGCGCATATTCGATCGGTTGGGTGTCGGCGACGCTGGCGTCGGCGCTGTTGCTGCTGCTGCCACTGGGCCTGGAGACGCGCACGGTGATCGCGCTGCTGTGCGGACCGATGGTCGGAATCGCGGTGCACCTGGCCGCGCTTGCCAGGTTGCCCGACGGGTGACCCTGTATTTTGATGTGCATCAGTATCTCGGACACGCGCTACCACGACGTTTGGATCGTCGTCCCCGCCTTCAACGAGGCGAGCGTTATCGGCGACGTCATCTCTGACGTTCACTCCGTTTTCCATCACGTGGTCTGTGTGGACGACGGCAGCCGCGACGACACCGGCGACGTCGCGTTGCGGGCCGGGGCGCACGTCGTGCGTCATCCGGTCAACCTCGGCCAGGGCGCGGCGATCCAGACCGGCGTCGAGTACGCCAGAAGCCGGCAAGGGGCCGCGGTGTTCGCCACGTTCGACGCCGACGGCCAACACCGGGTGAAGGACGTCATCCGGATGATCGACCGGCTCGCAGGCGAGGACGTCGATCTCGTGATCGGGACCCGGTTCGCCGATCCCGGTGTGGTCAGCCGCACACCGTTCGTGAAGCGGTTGGTGCTGCGTTCGGCCGCGGCATTGAGTCGACGCAGTCGGCGGCTGGGCCTGACCGATGCGCACAACGGCCTGCGAGTATTCAACAAGACCGTGGCCGATCAGCTGAACCTCAGCATGAGCGGCATGAGCCACGCCGACGAGTTCATCTCGTTGGCTCTTGAAAACCATTGGCGGGTAACCGAAGAGCCGGTCGAGATCCTTTACACCGAGTACTCGATGTCGAAGGGTCAGCCCCTTCTGAACGGCGTCAACATCATCGTCGACGGATGGTTGCGGGGGAGGATGTCCCGATGAACTGGATTCAGGCGCTGCTGATCGTCTCGGTGCTGGCGTTGCTGGTGTACCTGCTGCGCTCGCGTCGCAGCGCGCGGTCAAGGGCGTGGGTGAAGGTCGGCTATGTGCTGTTCGTGATCGCGGGGATATACGCGATTCTGCGGCCGAATGACACCACCGTGGTTGCGAATTGGCTCGGGGTGGCCCGCGGTGCAGACCTGATGGAGTACGTGCTGATCATTGCGTTCGTGTTCACCACGCTCTCGGCCTACATGCGGTTCAAGGACCTCGAGCTGAAGTACGCGCGGCTGGCACGTGCGGTGGCCTTGCAAACCGCAAGGGTACCCGAGGACCGTTAACCCGTGCCGCCAAGCAGCGCCGCCAACACCTGGATCCGCTTGGCCTCGATGTCAGGCTGCGGCAGTACCGCCTCGACCCGGCTGAACGGGTCGGCGGCGTCGTCGGAGTCGGCGTACACCGTCGACAGCGAGCAGTTGCCCAGCAGGACCGTGCTGACGCCGTGCCGCACCGACTCCTTCAGCCCGGGGTCGAGCAGCACCTCGGCGTCGTAGTGGTGTGCACGTCGATGAATCCGGGGACGATCCACTTCTCAACGGCGTCGATCACGTCGGTCCAGCCGGTCTCGTCGAGCCGTCCTGCAGACACCTCGGCCACGATGCCGTCGCGAATGCCCAGCGTGCGGACTTGGGGAACGGTTCCCGTTCCGTCGAACCACAGGCCGTTGCGGATGATCACGTCGTGGGTCATCGCCGCAACACCACAACAGAAAGTGAGTACTTACAATCTTTCTTTCGAGCATCAGTGGGCCCCGAAGAACTTGACCGTCCTCGCGATGCCATCGGCAAGCTCGACCTTCGGCGTCCAGCCGAGCACGTGCCTCGCGCGGCTGATGTCCAGGCTTGACCGCTTCAGATCGCCCAACCGGGCCGGGTAGAACTCGGGTTCGTCGCGACCGCCCGCAGCCGCTGCGATCACTGAATGCAACTGCCGCACCGAGGTTTCCACTCCGGTGCCGATGTTGAACCGCTGACCTCCCCCTGCATCGCCCGCTGCCCTGACGAACGCGTCGACGACGTCGTCGACGAACACGTAATCGCGGGTGTCGGTGCCGTCGCCGAAGATCTTGGTCGGCCGGCCCGCCAGCAGCGCCCGCGAGAAGATCGCCACCACGCCTGCCTCGCCGTGCGGATCCTGCCGTGGTCCGTACACGTTGGCCGGGGCGATGTGTGAACACTGAAGCCCGTAGAGGTTGCGGAACATGTTGAGGTAGACCTCGCCGGCGTACTTGCCCGCGGCGTAGGGCGACGCGGGGTCGACGGGCTCATCCTCACTGGTCGGAAAGGTCTTGGGGCTGCCGTAGATGGACCCGCCCGACGACGTGTGCACCACCTTGCGCACGCCGGTCTGCCGGGCCGCCTCGGCGAGCCGCACCGTGCCAACGACGTTGATGGTCGTGTCGACCTGAGGATCGGCGACGGAATGGCGAACGTCGATCTGGGCCGCCAGATGGAAGACCACCTCCGGCCTGGTCTCAGCGAGCAGGCCGAAAAGGTCCGCGTCGACGATGTCGGCCTTGGTGAATTCGAAATCGGCGGATCGCTCGGCAGGACCCAGGTTCTCGCTGCGGCCTGAACTGAGATCGTCGACCCCTGCGACGCTGTGGCCGTCCGCCAACAAGCGGTCTACCAGCGTCGATCCAATGAAACCGGCTGCCCCCGTCACCAGTGTGCGCATCGGCTCACCATACCGAGGGCCGCTGCGCGCCTGCTTGGACATACAGTCGACAAGAGTGAACTGGGTCGCCCGCACCGCCGCCGCGTTGATCGCGGTGCAGTTGATTGTTCGGGCGGTGCTGGCATTTCGCGGCTACTTCTACTGGGACGACCTGATCCTGACCGGCCGGGCCGGCACGCAGGGCGTGCTGTCGCCTGCGTATTTGTTCGACGACCACGACGGGCATGTCATGCCGGGGGCGTTCCTGGTGGCGGGTGGCATCACCAGGCTCGCGCCGTTGAACTGGATCGGGCCTGCGATCAGCCTGGTGGTGCTGCAGCTGTTGGCGTCGCTGGCGCTGTTGCGGTCGCTGCACGTCATTCTCGGCTGGCGGCCGGTGCTACTGCTGCCGTTGACGTTGGCCTTGTTCACGCCGCTTTCAGTGCCTGCGTTTGCATGGTGGGCGGCGGCACTGAACTCGCTGCCGATGCTGGCCGCGCTGGCGTGGGTGACCGGTGACGCGGTGCTGCTGGTGCGCACCGGCAACCACCGGTATGCGGTGACGGGCCTGCTGGTGTACTTCGGCGGCTTGTTGTTCTTCGAGAAGGCGGCCGTCATCCCGTTTGTGGCCTTCACCATTGCGGCGCTGCACGCACATGTCACCGGCTCGGGCTCCGTGGCGCATGTGTGGCGGCGGGGGGCTCGGCTGTGGGTCTCGGCGCTGACGGTGACGGCGGCGTGGATCGCCGTATATCTGGTTGTGGTCGATCAGAAGCGGTGGAGCTTCGACATCACGATGACGTGGGATCTGTTGAGCCGCTCTGTGACCCACGGGATCGTGCCGGGTTTGGTTGGCGGACCGTGGGATTGGCAACGCTGGGCCCCTGCGTCACCGTGGGCGACGCCGCCGGTGACGGTGATGGTGCTGGGCTGGGTGGCGCTCGCGGTCGTGGTAGCGATCTCGTTCGTTCGTAAGGAGCGGATCGGGCCGGTGTGGCTGGCCGCCGTCGGCTATGCGGTCGCGTGCCAGATCCCGATCTATCTGATGCGCTCGTCGCGGTTCACCGCGCTCGAATTGGCTCAGACCCTGCGCTACCTTCCCGACCTGGTGGTGGTGTTGGCACTGCTGCTCGCCGTCGGCCTGTGCGCGCCAAACCGCGAGCGATCGGCGGTGCTGGATGCGTCGCGGCCGCGAACGATCGTAACGGTCGGTGCCACAACGGCATTCGTTGCAAGTAGCCTGTACTCGACCGCGACGTTCCTTACCAGCTGGCGTGACAACCCGGCACAGCCGTATCTGCAGAACGCGCGCGCCGGGCTCGCTGTGGCGCACGACGCCTCGGATGCAGCGCTTCTCGACCAGGAGGTCGATCCATTGGTATTGCAGCGTGTGGCGTGGCCGGAGAATCTCGCCAGCCACATGTTTGCGCTGCTGCGGGACCGACCGGAATTCGCGGGCGCCACAAGCGAGTTGCGGATGCTTGAGGTGAGCGGTCACGTCGTCGACGCGAAGGTCACCTGGGTGCGGTCGATCGTTCCAGGGCCCGCGCGGCAGTGCGGCTATCTGGTGCAGCCCGACTTGCCCGTGTCGATGCGACTCGATGGCCCGCTACTGCCTGCGGACTGGACCGCGGAGATCAACTACCTCGCCAACAGCGACGGCTCGATGACGATGTCGCTTTCGGAGGGCAGGGAGACGAAGGTGCCCGTAAGGCCCGGGCTGAACCGCGTCTTCGTGCGACTGCCTGGTGCCGGTGATGCGATCACGGTGCGGGCGAACACGGCGGCGTTGTCGGTGTGTATCGCCTCGGGCCCTGTCGGATTCGTGGCACCTCGGTAGTTCGCGGCTCGGTAGTTCGCGGCCTGAGACAATGCGCAAATGAGCGAGGATGGCATGACAGACGTGCGTGAACACGGCCTCCAGGTATTCCGCGAGTTGCTCTCGGGTGCGGTGCCCGACGGCGACCTGCGCGACGGCAAGTTCGGCGACGAACTACTCGAGATCGGTATCGACAACGTCTTCGGCCGGCTCTGGGGACGCGAAGGACTGAGTCGGCGCGAGCGCAGCCTTGTCACGCTCGGCATCCTGATCGCGCTGCGCGCCACCGACGAACTCAAGTTCCACGTCCAGATCGCCCGCAACAACGGGCTCACCGAGAACGAGATCGCTGAGGTCATCTACCACGCCAGCGGCTACGCCGGCTTCCCCGCCGCCAACACCGCTTGCAGGATCGCCCGCGAGGTGTTGGAGGCTGACCCGCCAACGTGACGGTGGCACGGTCGGCACCGAAGCTGAGCCACCGATGCTGAGCCACCGAAGCTGGGCCACCGATGCTGGGCCACCGATGCTGAGCCACCTATGCTGAGCCACCTAGGAGAATCGAACTCCTGACCTGCTCATTACGAGTGAGCCGCTCTACCGACTGAGCTAAGGTGGCGTGCCCTTTCGAGCGGCACGAGTCTACGGCAGGCCCCACCGACAGCCCAAGTCAGTCGCGCAGCGCCTGCCCCACGGTGGCGACCATCGCATCGACCGCGAACTTCGGCTTCACGTTGACCGCCAGCGCCTCGCGGCATTCCAACACGGCCTCGATGCAGCGCAGCAGCTTCTCTGGCGACGCGTGTGCGGCCATCGCCGCGACCCGATCCGTCATGTCGGGATGGTTCGCCTGGATCGAGCCCGCTCCCCCCGGAATCGCGGACACCAGCAGGGCATCGCGAAAGTATGTCGCCAGATCGATCAGCGCGCGGTCCAGCGCGTCGCGCGATGCTCGGGTATGGCGCGACTTCTGCCGTCGCTCAAGGTCTTTGATCGCACCGGTCGCGCCGCGCAGCGTTCCGGCCGTGCCCTTGCCGGTGCCGCCTGCACCCAACGCCGTTCGCAACTCCTCGGTCTCGGCCTCGTTGCGGTCCTCGGTCAACGCCCGCGCTTCTGCCTCGGCGGTAGCCACCAGCTCCTCGGCCGCGGCGTAGGCCCGCGACGGAGTCGCCGCGTCGCGCGCCAGGCCAAGGGCGCGCTGGCGTCGCTCCCGCGCCTGCTCGTCGATCGCCAGCCGCCGCGCCCGACCGACGTGACCGCCGCTGACCGACGCCGCCCACCTGGCGTCCTCCTCGGGCAGCCCGTCGGTCTCGATGAGCACCCGCGCAATCGCCTCGACCGGTGGCGTCACCAGCGCCACATGCCGGCAGCGCGAGCGCAGCGTGATCGCGATGTCCTCGGGATCCACCGACGGTGCGCACAGCAGGAACACCGTCGACGGCGGCGGCTCCTCGACGACCTTGAGCAGCGCATTCGCCGCTCCCTCGGTCAGCCGGTCAGCATCCTCGATCAGCACGATCTGCCAGCGCCCTGTCCCGGGCCGCCGCGACGCGATCTGCACGATGTTTCGCATCTCGTCCACGCCGATCGAGAGCCCCTCGGGGATGATCCGCCGCACGTCGGCGTGGGTGCCGGCCATCGTCGTCGTGCAGGCGCGGCATTCCCCGCAGCCGGGGACGCCATCGGAAGTGCACTGCAGCGCCGCAGCAAAGCACAGCGCCGCGATCGAGCGGCCCGACCCTGGCGGTCCGGTGATCAGCCACGCATGTGTCATGGTGCCGGTGGTCATAGCAGTGCGGGCGTTGTGAGCCGAGTCACCGCGCGCGGCGTGCGCCGTGGCCACCAACTCCGCTTCCACGGCGTGTTGCCCCACCAGACGCGAAAAAACACCGGCCATCGCAGATAACAGTAGTGCTGCGAACCGACACGTCGGTCCCACAGCGCCCGTTCACGTCCCCACCGACCGATACGGTTGACGGGTGACCACCGAGGCCATGGCGATCGGGCGAATCAGCGCATTCGTCCGATGGGTGGCGCGCACGCCATGGCCGGTGTTCACACTCGGCATGCTGCAGGCCGACATCATCGGCGCGCTGCTCGTGCTTGGCTTCCTCCGGTTCGGGCTACCAGCCGAGGACCGCATCCAGCTGCAGGACCTGCCGGCGTTCAACCTGGCGATCTTCCTGGGCTATCTCTTTCTGTCGTTCACCATCGCCTCGTTCCTGACCCTGCGGCTGCTGATCCCGGTGATGCGCTGGCAGCGACGAGACACGCTGCTGGGCGATCGTGACCCGGCCGCCACCGAAATGGCCCGCACCCGCGCGCTGAAGATGCCGTTCTACCGCTCGGTGGTCAACGTGACCAACTGGCTGCTGGGCTCCGTGGTATTCATCGTCGCCAGCTGGCCGGTCGCCAGCAAATCCGCCCCCGTGGTGGCCGTCGCCAGCGCGCTTGGCGCCACCGCGACGGCGATCATCGGCTATCTGCAGTCCGAGCGCGTGCTCCGGCCGGTTGCCGTTGCCGCCTTGCGCGGCGGTGTGCCGGAGAACTTCCGTGCGCCCGGCGTGATCCAGCGCCAGGTGCTGACTTGGGTGCTGTCCACCGGCGTGCCGGTGCTGGCCATCGTGCTCGCCGTCGTCGCAAGCAAGTTCGAGATCCTGACCGCGCCCGCGGACCGACTCACCACCCCGATCCTGCTGCTTGCCATCGCCGCGCTGGTGATCGGGCTGATCGCTACGGTGCTGGTCTCGATGTCGATCGCAGACCCGCTGCGCCAATTGCGTTGGGCACTTGGCGAAGTGCAGCGCGGTAACTACAACGCGCACATGCAGATCTACGATGCCAGCGAATTGGGTTTGTTGCAGGCCGGATTCAACGACATGGTGCGCGATCTCGCCGAACGGCAACGGCTGCGTGATCTGTTCGGCCGCTACGTCGGTGAGGACGTGGCCCGCCGCGCCCTCGAGCGCGGCACCGAGCTCGGTGGCCAGGAACGCGACGTCGCAGTGCTTTTCGTCGACCTCGTGGGGTCCACGCAACTCGCGGCGACCATCCCCGCGTCCGAGGTCGTCAGCCTGCTCAACGAGTTCTTCCGTGTTGTGGTCGACACCGTCAATCGCCACGGCGGCTTCGTCAACAAATTCCAGGGCGACGCGGCGCTGGCCATCTTCGGTGCGCCGATCGAGCATCCCGACGCCTCCGGTGCCGCGCTGGCCGCGTCTCGTGAGCTGCACGACGATCTCATCAGGGTCCTTGGGGAAACCGATTTCGGCATCGGGGTGTCGGCCGGTCGCGCCATCGCCGGGCACATCGGCGCTCAGGCCCGCTTCGAGTACACCGTGATCGGCGATCCGGTCAACGAGGCCGCGCGGCTAACCGAGCTGGCCAAGCTCGAGAAGGACCACGTGCTGGCCTCGGCGATCGCGGTCAGCGGTGCGCTCGACGCCGAGGCCCTGTGCTGGGACGTCGGCGAGATCGTTGAACTTCGTGGTCGCACCGTACCCACCCAACTGGCCCGCCCGCTGAACCTGGTGTCGGCCAGCGAAGTCGACGAGGTGTCAAGCGACGTGCACAGCTCGACCTAGCTGCGCTTGGCCCTGCTTGATGTCGGCGACTTCGCGGCTGCGGCCTTCTTCGTCGCCTTCTTGGCGGCGGCCTTCTTCTTGACGGGCCCCCGCGCCCGGCGGTCGGCCAGAAGCTCGGCGGCACGCTCGTCGGTGATCGACAAGACGTCGTCGCCCTTGCGCAGGCTTGCGTTGGTCTCACCGTCGGTGACATACGGGCCGAACCGGCCGTCCTTGATGACCATCGGCTTGCCGCTTGCCGGGTCCGTGCCCAGCTCCCGCAGAGGCGGTGCCGAAGCTCCCTGTCCCGCACGGCGTTTCGGCTCAGAGTAGATTCGCACCGCCTCGTCGAGGGTGACGGTGAACATCTGGTCTTCGGTCGTTAGCGAGCGAGAGTCGGTGCCGCGCTTCAGGTATGGGCCATAGCGGCCGTTCTGCGCGGTGATCTCCTCGCTGGTGTTCGGATCGACGCCGACGACCCTTGGCAGCGACAGCAGCTTAAGGGCGTCCTCCAGAATCACCGTCTCGAGGTCCATCGATCTCAGCAGCGACCCGGTGCGCGGCTTGGGGCCGGTCGGCTTCTTGCCCTTCTTGGCCGGGGCCCCGGCTGGACCCTCGTCGGTGGGCTCGTCGGGCTCCGGCAGCACCTCGGTCACATACGGGCCGTAGCGGCCGTCCTTGGCAACGATCTCGTGTCCCGTCACCGGGTCGACACCCAGCGAGCGACCCTCTTGCGGTGTGGAGAACAGCTTTTCGGCCAGCTCCAAGGTCAGCTCGTCGGGCGTCAGCGAATCGTTGATGTTGGCCCGCTGCGGCTTAGGCTCACCGTCGTCGCCGATGACCATGCGCTCCAGATACGGACCGTTCTTGCCAACCCGCACATAAATGGGGCGGCCCTCATCATCGTCAAATAGCTTGATGGAGTTGACTTCTCGAGCGTCAATGCCCTCGAGGTTCACACCGACGAGCTTCTTCAGCCCGCCCGAGCGAGCGATCGAGTCCGGCACCCCGTGGTCGCCGCCGAAGTAGAAGTTGTTGAGCCAGTTCGTGCGTCGCTCGTGACCGGCGGCGATCTCGTCGAGCTCGTCCTCCATCGCCGCGGTGAACCCGTAGTCCACCAGCCGGCCGAAGTGCTGCTCGAGCAGCCCGGTGACCGCGAACGCCACCCAGGACGGGACAAGCGCGCTGCCCTTCTTGTGGACGTAGCCGCGGTCCTGGATGGTTTTGATGATCGACGAGTAGGTCGACGGCCGGCCGATGCCGAGGTCTTCCAGCGCCTTGATCAGCGACGCCTCGGTGTAGCGCGCCGGCGGCGACGTGGTGTGCCCGTCGGCCGTCAACTCCTTGGCGTCGACGCGCTGGCCCTCTTCGAGCTGCGGCAGCCGGCTCTCGGCGTCGTCGGCCTCGCCACCGGCGAAGTCGTCGAGGCTCTCGACATAGGCCTTAAGGAAGCCGGGGAAGGTGATGGTGCGGCCGCTGGCGCCGAACACCACCTGCCGCCCGCCGCTCGACTCACCGGAGTCTGATGTCGCCGGCCGGGCGGCTCCGGAGTCTGATGTCGCCGGGCGGGCGGCTCCGGAGATGCGCAGGGACAGCGTCGTGCCCCTGGCATCGGCCATCTGCGAGGCGACCGTGCGCTGCCAGATCAGCTCGTAGAGCCGGAACTCGTCGGTGTCCAGCTGACTGTGCAGCTGCCCCGGCGTCTGGAACACGTCGCCGGCGGGCCGAATGGCCTCGTGCGCCTCCTGGGCGTTCTTGACCTTGCGGGTGAACTGCCGCGGCGTCGGGTGCAGGTATTCCTCGCCGTAGAGCTGGCGGGCCTGGTTGCGCGCGGCGTTGATGGCCGACCCCGACAGAGTCGTTGAGTCGGTACGCATATAAGTGATGTAGCCGTTCTCGTATAGCCGCTGCGCGATGCTCATCGTGCGCTCGGAGTAGAACCTCAGCTTGCGGCCGGCCTCCTGCTGCAGCGTCGAAGTCATGAACGGCGCGTAGGGCCGACGGGTGTAGGGCTTCTGCTCGACCGACGACACCGCCAGCTGCGCGCCGCGCAGGCCGATCGCCAGCGCGCCCGCGCTGGCCTCGTCGAGCACCAGAACCTCGTCGCCCTTGCGGACCTGCCCGAGTGAGTCGAAGTCGCGTCCGGTGGCCACGCGTCGCCCGTCGACCGAGTTCAGCTTGGCAGTGAACGTTGGCGGCTGCGCCTGCGGGTTGGAGACGCTGGCATCGAGTTCGGCGGTGACGTCCCAGTAACCCGCGCTGCGGAACGCCATCCGTTCGCGCTCGCGGGAGACGATGATGCGGGTTGCGACCGACTGCACGCGCCCCGCGGACAGCTTCGGCGCGACCTTCTTCCACAACACGGGGCTGACCTCGTAGCCGTAGAGCCGGTCAAGGATGCGGCGGGTCTCCTGCGCGTCGACCAGGTCGTTGTCCAGGTCGCGCGGGTCCTCCGCGGCCGCCCGGATGGCCGGCTCGGTGATCTCGTGGAACACCATCCGCTTGACCGGGATGCGCGGCTTGAGCGTCTCGAGCAGATGCCAGGCGATGGCCTCGCCCTCGCGGTCACCGTCGGTGGCCAGATAGAGCTCGTCGACGTCCTTGAGCAGGTCCTTCAGCTCGGCGACGGTGCTCTTCTTATCGGGGCTGATGATGTAGAGCGGCTCGAAGTCGGCATCGACGTTGACGCCAAGGCGCGCCCACGGCTCGGACTTGTACTTGGCCGGGACGTCGGCCGCGGCGCGGGGCAGATCGCGGATGTGTCCCCTGGAGGACTCGACAATGTAATTGGAGCCCAGGTAGCTAGCTATTTTGCGTGCCTTAGTAGGCGACTCGACGATGACGAGCCGCCGCACACTTCCGTTGCGCCCGCTTCCGCGGTCCCCGTCAGCCACCTCTGCCTACGCTCCAATTCTCCTGTTGCCACCGAGTGCCGGAGGTATCCCTCGGCGGTTGATCCGGTCCCGCTGGCAACTGACAATTTCGCACTCCGCGCCAGCCGACGCAAACTGACCCCCCAGTCGCGGGCCGTTAGATGCGGGGCCATTGCTCAAACGCCTCGACGTTGCCTGGGGGTTCCCCCACGTTCTCTACCAGGCGCGATAGCCGTCGCCGCCCGCTGATCCGCAGCGCCGGATGCGACCCTCTTGTGCCGATCAACGTCGGGGCGATCCCGACCCGCATCATCGCCGATGCCAGCGCCGCATGGGTGTCGGGTGCGTGGGGGTCCAGACCCAACAAGTACCGATCGGCTTCGGGCGTGCCCACCGCCAACGTCCATGCCCGCAATTCGCGGGGACCGGGCAGCCAGTGCGGCGGCACGGTCTTGACGGCCCCAAGGGTCCAGTCGCTGGCAATGGGCACCAGCCGCGGGTCCACCGTGGTGCGCACCAGCGGGGTGTTCTCGTCGGTCCTTGCGATCTCCGGCTGCAAGCCAGCCTCAGTGATCATCTCGGCGAGGGCCTCAGCGCGCCACAGCCGATCCACGACGACCGACAGCCGTGCGCCGCCGGAAACCAGCACCACCTGGCCGGGTGCGGCGAGGATCCCCGTCAGGTCGGCGACCGCAGGCGGCACCGACTCTGCCGAGAAGAACGACAGCTGGCTCACGCAGTCGACAGTAGGCCAGCGCTGCCTGACAAATGTGTCGCCGGGCCGCAGGCGACCTCAAAACGAAACACCCCGCGCCGCCCGTTATCGGGAGTGCGCGGGGTGCTCTTTCAGGTCTGGTTGGTCAGACAGCCCGAACACCAGTGGCCTGCGGCCCCTTGGGGCTCTGGCCGACCTCGAACTCGACTTTCTGGTTCTCCTCCAGGGTGCGGAAGCCGCTGCCCTGAATTTCCGTGTAGTGGACAAACACATCCGCAGAGCCGTCCTCCGGGGCGATAAAGCCGAAGCCTTTCTCCGCGTTGAACCACTTCACAGTTCCCTGTGGCATCTCTCGTACTTTCCTTCTCTTCTTACCGGGTGCGGTCCACCGTGTTTCGATAGACCCGGCCCGTTCCGACCGCCATGCCTTCGCGGTGTCGTCGGAACTTGACCCGACCCACAACCCTCGCAGGAACCGCGATCGCAACGTCGTTCCTGCGAGTGCTAATACACGAACACAGAAGCTGCGACCGCAGCTAGTCAATCATGTTCGGGGCTGCGGCGACAGTCTCGACGCGATCAAGTGGTTAACAATTCATCAAAGGCGGGTTTCAGGAGGGCTGGCAGTGTCAAATCCGGGATCGGATTTCGGCCGCGAGTTGCTCGCCTGCGCGGTTGAGGGCACCGATCCGGATGAACACCCGTTGCGGCACGTCGCGGATCTGCCGCCGCGCCAGGGACGGCCCATGGCTTGGCCACAATGGGCCGACTCAGATGTGGTGCGCGCGTTCCATGATCGCGGCATCGAGGCGCTGTGGTCGCATCAACTCGCGGCCGCCAATCTCGCGCACGACGGCCGTCATGTCGTGCTCAGCACCGGCACGGCGTCGGGTAAGTCGTTGGCCTACCAGCTGCCGATATTGACGGCCCTGAAAGAGAACCCTCGGGCGCGGGCCCTATATCTGTCCCCGACCAAGGCGCTCGGCCACGACCAACTGCGGTCGGCGGTGGCGCTCACCGAAGCCGTGCCGGCGATGGCCGGTGTCGCACCGAGTTCATATGACGGCGACAGCCCGGGCGAGGTGCGGCGCTTCGCGCGTGAGCGGTCACGGTGGATCTTCTCCAATCCCGACATGATTCACCTGTCGCTGCTGCGCAACCATGCCCGCTGGGCGGTGTTTCTACGCAACCTGCAGTTCATCGTCGTCGACGAATGCCATTACTATCGCGGGATTTTCGGTTCGAACGTGGCAATGGTGCTGCGCCGCCTGCTGCGGCTGTGCACTCGCTACTCGTCAGCTCCGACGGTGATCTTCGCCAGCGCCACCACCGCGCAGCCGGCGGCTACGGCATCAGAGCTCATTGGCCAAACCGTCGCAGAGGTCACCGATGACGGCTCCCCTCACGGTGCACGCACCGTCGCGCTGTGGGAGCCGGCACTGCGCGAGGACATCGTCGGCGAAAACGGCGCTCCGGTGAGGCGTTCCGCCGGCGCCGAGGCCGCGCGGGTGATGGCCGACCTCATCGCCGAGGGCGCCCGAACTCTGACGTTCGTTCGGTCGCGCCGGGGCGCCGAATTGACCGCGCTGGGTGCGCGGGCACGACTCGAAGACATCGCTCCGGAGTTGGCCGAGCGGGTGGCGTCCTACCGAGCGGGCTATCTGGCCGAAGACCGCCGCGCACTTGAGCGCGCTCTGGCTGAAGGCGAATTGCGCGGCATGGCCACCACGAACGCGCTGGAATTGGGCGTAGACATTGCGGGACTGGATGCGGTGGTGTTGGCCGGCTTTCCCGGTACCGTCACGTCGTTCTGGCAGCAGGCAGGCCGATCGGGCCGTCGCGGGCAAAGCGCGCTGATTGTGCTGATCGCCCGTGACGACCCGCTGGACACCTACCTTGTGCATCACCCGGCTGCGCTACTGGACAGACCGATCGAGCGCGTGGTGATCGATCCTGCCAACCCGTATGTCCTTGGGCCGCAGCTACTTTGCGCAGCGTCTGAACTTCCGTTGACCGACGCCGAGGTGCGGATGTGGAACGCCGAGGCGGTGGCGGAGGCCCTCGTCGACGACGGGCTGCTGCGCCGACGGTCCATTGGCTATTTCCCCACCCCGGGTGTCGATCCGCATCCGGCGGTGGACATTCGTGGCTCGTCGGGCGGCCAGATCGCGATCCTCGAGGCCGACACAGGCCGGCTGCTGGGCAGCGCGGGTGTAGGCCAGGCACCGTCGTCGGTTCACCCCGGCGCGGTGTATCTACATCAGGGTGAGAGTTACGTCGTCGACTCACTGGATTTCGAAGATGGCGTCGCGTTCGTGCACGCGGAGGATCCGGGTTACACGACGTTTGCCCGCGAGCTCACCGACATCGCGGTGACCGGCCAGGGTGAGCGAAAGACGTACGGGCCGGTGACAGTCGGCCTCGTACCGGTGAGGGTGACCAACACGGTGATCGGCTATCTGCGGCGCCGGCTGGACGGTGAGGTGATCGACTTCGTCGAACTCGACATGCCTGCCCGCACGCTGGACACCGCCGCGGTGATGTGCACGATCACGCCGGAGGCATTGCAGCACAATGGAATCGATTTGCTGCGCGTACCGGGCGCGTTACACGCCGCAGAACATGCGGCGATCGGTCTGCTGCCGTTGGTCGCCAGCTGCGATCGCGGCGACATCGGCGGGGTGTCGACAGCGGTGGGTCCGGTACAGGGACTGCCGACCATTTTCGTCTATGACGGGTACCCCGGCGGGGCCGGCTTCGCCGACCGCGGCTTCCGCAAGATCGACACGTGGTGGGCGGCGACCGCAGCGGCGATCGAGGCCTGCGAATGCCCAGTTGGCTGTCCGTCATGTGTGCAATCGCCGAAGTGTGGCAGCGGCAATGATCCGCTCGACAAGGAGGGTGCGATACGGGTGCTGCGTCTGGTGCTCGGCGCGCTCGCGGGTAACGCGCCGTGATCCGCCCACGGGGCGACCGACCCCTCGACGGTCGCCCCCTGGATCCGCGGCCAAGGCGGTGCTCAAAACGAGCATGCCGAGCACACAGACAGGTGCGCGAACGGTCGGACGACGCGATCCGTTCCCAATCCCGGAAGTCGGGCGCAGACGAAAAGTACCTTGTCGGAGGGGTCGTTGCAACTTGGGGATGCTTTACCCAACGCGGGCAGAAGCCGGCTAGCAGCGCAGATCTACGGATTCCGCAGACGCCTTCGTCGAGGAGGTGGGTGTTAGCTCGACTGTAAAATGCCGCCATGACTCACGACTGGCTGCTCGTGGAAACACTGGGCAGCGAGCCCGCCGTGGTCGCACAAGGCCTTCAAACCAAGAACCTGGTTCCAATCAGCGCATTCTTGAGGCGAAACCCCAACCTGATGGCGATCCAGACGGCCATCGGAGAGAGTGTGCGCGCCGGAGTCGGCCTGAGCAGCATCACGCCGAAGAACGACCGCGTAATTCGTACTGAAATAGTTCAGATGTCCGATGGGCGCATTCACGGCGTGCACGTGTGGATCGGTCCCCCGAAGCTCGATCCGCCCGACCGCCCAATACCCGGACCGCTGATCTGGGACCTGACGAGCGGGATCGCCACCGACACCCCCGAGTCGCTGTGGAACAGCGGATGGAATCCCGTGAAGACACCGACGCACGGCAGGGCCTTCGCCGACGACCTGCCGCGCCGCGACCTCAACCCGAGCGAAGCAAGCGTGCTGTCCATGGCGATCAAACCCGAGGCCGGCGTGACGTTCTGCAGCACTTGGGACATAACCGATTTCAACGGCGAGCCGATCACCGTCGGCTTTGTCTCCCGTGCGCTGCGGGAGAGTCAGGACGACGGCAGTGAACGACTGATCTGCCGAGCGATGAATTGGCGCAGCGTGCGAGAGGGCCCGACCGTGGCCCACGACTACCTCGCGCAGCGGATCCTCGACGGGTTGGCGCAACCCGGCGTATATCGGTGCCTCGTCGATCTCAAGAACTGGACGCTGTTGAAGTGGTTGGACGATCCGGTGCCGTTCTTCGACTGGCGCGCCAGCATGGCAGGAGAGCACGCCGTCCATCCCGCCGATCGTGGCCAGATGGCAAAGATGGCAACCGAATTCGTTACCGGCACGGCATCGGGTGTGCTGCGGATGGCGGCCAACGGCGGCGGGTGGACGCCGGTGCACGTGACGGTCAACCGCGTCGAACTCGAAGACGACATCTACGCCGGGCTGGCGTCGATGCGAATACCCACCGACGAGGAGATCGCCGCCGCCGGGCTCGACGTCGTCGACGATGCCCCCACACCAAAGCGAAAAGCCAAACCCAGCAGGGATAGAGCCGCCAATCCTTAGCCGCCGGCGATCACGCCGACCCGCGTCGCGTCACGCCGTGGCGGCATCGGACAGTTCCGCCATCAAACTCGCGGTCGTGGGCGGGCAGCGTGAAGACATGCTGGGCGCCCACCGCGATGGCGGCCTGGAAGTCGTCGGCCGCAGGTGCGGAACGGACAAGCAGAACGACCCTGCCGCGAAGGCGGCAGCGCTCGGCGCGCGCAGTGTCGGACGCGACCACGTCGAGCAGGACGGCCACAAGGTATGGACGGCCGGCCGTCTGGACGGGTCGGGCGCGTGCACGACAGGCAACCCGGCGGCCACCGCGACGCGGTCCACGTCGTCTCGGAGTGCGGGGTCGCCGACCAGCGCCAGGATCCCATTGCTCTCGTTCATGACCTCAGCCTGCGGCCGGGTGACGACACAACGCCATCGTCGCTACGGCGTCTGTGGATGAATGCGAATCTGGGGACAAGGTGACAAACGGTGCAGTATGTCCGCATTGAAAACCGCGTTCCGCAACTACAGGAGAAGCACCGAAGTATCCGTAATGCGAGAAGAACCCCCCAAAAGGGACGACCCCCGCCAGGGGGGGAGGAGGCGGAGGTCGTCGTGTATCAGCCCCGGGGGGTCGGGCTGATGCACACCCGGCATAAGCCGAGTAATGCTCACTATACACACGCCACGGCGGATGAGCGCAAGTACTGCTTGCCAGAGAAAGCACCCGATAGCAGGAAAGATTGCAGTCACCGGCACCTGTCGTGAACTGCCAATTTGTACACTCTGTCGACTCTTGTCACGCACCGGCCCCTATGCTGGGCACTGTGACCGCATCCGAGTCGGCGGCCGGCGGATCAACTGGGCCGCAAAGCGGGACGCCGCCAGTCAGGCCCGTTCGGACCGCCGCCTTCTTCGATCTTGATAAGACCGTCATCGCCAAATCGAGCACATTGGCGTTCAGCAAACCTTTCTTCGATCAGGGGCTAATCAATCGGCGTGCCGTTCTCAAGTCGACCTACGCGCAGTTCCTGTTCCTGAGTTCCGGTGCCGATCACGATCAAATGGACAGGATGCGGTCTTATGTCACGAACATGTGCACCGGATGGGACGTCGAGCAGGTGAAGTCGATCGTCGGCGAGGCACTGCACGACATCGTCGATCCATTGGTGTTCGCCGAAGCCGCCGACTTGATCGCCGACCACAAGATCTGCGGCCGCGACGTGGTCGTGGTTTCGGCGTCTGGCGAGGAGATCGTCGCGCCGATTTCCCGCGCGCTCGGCGCCACCCACGCGATGGCCACCAGGATGGTCGTCGAGGACGGCCGCTACACCGGTGAGATCGCCTTCTACTGCTACGGCGAGGGCAAGGTCGAGGCGATCCGTCAGCTCGCCGCCCGCGAGGGCTACGCACTCGAGCATTGCTACGCCTACTCCGACTCGATCACCGACCTGCCGATGCTCGAGTCCGTCGGCCATCCCACCGTGGTGAACCCGGATCGCGCGCTGCGCAAAGAAGCCGCGGCGCGGGGCTGGCCGGCACTCACCTTCTCCAAACCGGTGTCACTGCGCGACCGCATTCCCGCCCCCTCGGGCGCTGCCGTCGCAACCACCGCGGCGGTCGGGGTGAGCGCACTGGCCGCCGGTGCGCTGACATACTCGCTGCTGCGCCGTTTCGCTTTCTGAAAGCTACTTCGTAGTAACCAGCACAGTAGCTGGCGCCGACGTGTAACGATCGGGAGTCGCGCCGCAATTGGGCCTTGATGTGACCGTGGTCACGGAGTACAAAGGAACCACGGAAGCCTGGGGCGGCCAAGACCGAGCCGGAAGAGAAGGTTCGATCTCCCAAGCCAGGCTACCCAGCACGGATCCCGGCACCCACGCGGAGCACATGCCGCGAAATAGGTAGAAGTGTTGCGGGCCTGCGCAATTGCGAAGAGCGGACGGCTACGACGACCCTTTGGGTGGGGTTGCAGCCGAAGCGCATCGCAAGGACGCCGAGGTCACCCACGCAACCCACAAAGCACGCATGGTAACCGGAGTCCGTGCTAGCGGGCGGCGAGCCGAATCAGTTCGGAGCGTCGCCCGCTTCGCGTTGCTGGGGGCGCAACGACGACACGCTCAGGACGACGCAGCCTGCGCGATGGACAACGCCTCTCGCGCGCCGGCGTGTAAGGCCCGGGCGCTCAACACAAGCCAGGCCGCAAGGCCGTCGGGTGTGCCCGACGAAAACCCGCGCGCCGCGGCCCGGTAGTCGCCCGACTGGCGCATCCAGTACACCTCCGGAACGCCGAGGCCGTGCGGGTCCAGACCGCTGGCGATGGTCACCAGACGCGACACCGCCCTGGCCACCACACCGTCGGCGGTACCGAAGGGCTCCAGCGTCAGCAGCTCGCCGTGCACGACGGCGGCGAGCACCGGCGCGGGCACCCGTGTCCCGCCGGTGACGATGTCGGCCAATAGCGCCAGCCGGCGGCCGACCTCGGCGTCGCCTCGCGGACGGCCGAGCCGGTCGTCGTCGGCCAGGTCGGCCGCCGCCAGTGCGTGCAATCGGGCGATGGCCTGAAGCGGGGCCCGCTGCCACACGCCGACCAATGAGGTCGCCCCACCTTCCAAGGCCTCCGATACCCGCAGCGCCCCCGCCAGCACCGGGTCGGGGTCGGGGCCGCCGGCCGAGCCGGCGGTCGAGCGAGCGTGCGACAGCTGCAACGAACCACCGTCGAGTACCGAGGATGCCCGCGCCGCCCGCAGCGAGGCCTCGGCCGCCGTCGTCGGCCAGCCCCGCAGATTTGTGCGGTGGCGATGCGCGCGGCCCAGTGCGTCGCGAGCTTCCTGGCCGGCCGCCGCCACGCCCGGCAGCTCGGCCAATGGAGCTAGCGGGTCGGCCGTCACGGCAGCACACGCTAGCGCGTGCTGTCGTAGAACACGACGAGCCTGTCGATCCGCCACAGTTGGGCAAGCACGATGAGGCTTGCGCCGAACACGGTCGACCAGATCTCGAGCCTGACCAGCCCGTAGCTCAGAAGCACGAAGCCGGCGCCGGCCACCGGGACGAGCAGGCGCAGCACCCTTCGCTGATCGGGTGGCACGCGATCACGCTCCTTCAGCCACAGCTTCTCTCCGTAAATTCCTTTTGCCGCCCAGCTCGTTGGCGATTCCACAGGCGCGAAGACGTGCGGGTTGAGCCACAGCCACACAATGACAGCGGCGATCGGCACCGCACACCACCAGCCCAGCCACACCCGGCTCCAGATCGCCAGAATCATTGCGGGGATCGCCGCAAATCGTGTCCACACGCTCCATGGGTTCGCGTGACGCTTCCATGCGTCGTCGCTCATTCGGAACGCCCCGGCCACCCTTGACATGACGCCCATGCGCCAATTCTCCTCGACCGCCAAACCCTCGCCATCCGACAAGGGCGACCCATCCGGTGACTACGCTCGCAGACATGTCCGACGCGCACACCGAAGTCCAGTCCGCCTACCCGCCTGCCCCCGAATTCGCCGCGCAGGCCAACGCCACCGAGGATCTGGTAGGCGAGGCGCAGGCCGACCGGTTGGCGTTCTGGGCCAAGCAGGCCAACCGGTTGTCCTGGGACACACCGTTCGACGAGGTGCTGGACTGGTCGGGGGCCCCGTTCGCGAAGTGGTTCGTCGGCGGCAGGCTGAATGTGTCCTACAACTGTGTGGACCGGCACGTCGAGGCCGGCAACGGCGGTCGGGTGGCGATCCGCTGGGAGGGTGAACCCGGCGACAGCAGGGAGCTGACGTATGCGGATCTGCTGGCCGAGGTGAGCAGGGCCGCCAATGTGCTAACCGAGCTCGGGCTGGTGGCCGGTGATCGGGTCGCGATCTACATGCCGATGGTGCCGGAGGCGATCGTGGCGATGCTGGCCTGCGCGCGCCTTGGTGTGCTGCATTCGGTGGTGTTCGCCGGGTTCTCGGCGTCGGCGCTTGCGGCCCGCATCGAGGACGCCGAAGCCAAGCTGGTGATCACCACCGACGGGCAATTCCGGCGCGGTGCGGCGGTCTCGCTGAAGGAGGCGGTCGACGAGGCGGTCAGTGCGGTAGGGACCGCGGGGAAAAGCCCGGTCGAGCATGTTCTGGTGGTGCGGCGCACCGGAATTGACACGCCCTGGACCGAGGGCCGCGACCTGTGGTGGCATGAGAGCGTCGAGGTGGCGTCGGCCGAACACACGCCAGAAGCCTTCGACTCCGAGCACCCGCTGTTTCTGCTCTACACGTCGGGTACCACGGGCAAGCCCAAGGGCATCATGCACACCTGCGGCGGCTATCTGACCCAGGCGTCCTACACCCACCACAACGTCTTCGACATCAAGCCGGAGTCCGACGTGTTCTGGTGCACGGCCGATATCGGCTGGGTCACCGGCCACACGTACATCGTTTACGGGCCGCTGTCCAACGGCGCCACCCAGGTGGTCTACGAGGGCACCCCGAATTCTCCGAATGAGCATCGGCATTTTGAGATCATCGAAAAGTACGGTGTGACCATCTATTACACCGCGCCGACGTTGATCCGGATGTTCATGAAGTGGGGCCGCGAGATCCCCGACGCCCATGACCTGTCCAGCCTGCGACTGCTGGGCAGCGTGGGTGAGCCGATCAACCCGGAGGCGTGGCGCTGGTACCGGGATGCGTTCGGCGCCAACCGAACTCCGATCGTCGACACGTGGTGGCAGACTGAAACCGGTGCGATCATGATCTCCCCGCTGCCGGGGGTGACCGCAGCCAAGCCCGGTTCCGCGATGACCCCGCTGCCTGGCATCTCGGCGAAGATCGTCGACGAAGAGGGCAACGAACTGCTGCCCGGTGCTGATGAAGCCGAGCATGTGACCGGCTATCTGGTGCTGGATCAGCCGTGGCCGTCGATGCTGCGCGGCATCTGGTGCGATGAGCAGCGGTACATCCAGACGTACTGGTCGCGCTACGCCGACAAGGGTTGGTATTTCGCGGGCGACGGGGCGCGCGTGGACTCCGACGGATCGATCTGGCTGCTGGGCCGCATCGACGACGTGATGAATGTGTCGGGCCACCGGATTTCCACGACAGAAGTGGAATCGGCGTTGGTAGGACACTCCGGGGTGGCCGAGGCAGCAGTCGTCGGCGCCAATGACGAGACGACGGGCCAGGGCATCTGCGCGTTCGTCATCCTGCGCGCGCACGCCAAGGACAATGACAACATGGTCGAGGAGCTACGCAACCAGGTCGCCAAGGAGATCGGGAAGATCGCCCGGCCCCGCGAGATTCACGTTGTGCCCGAGCTACCCAAGACGCGTAGCGGCAAGATCATGCGCCGGCTGCTGCGCGATGTCGCCGAGGGCCGCGAGCTCGGCGATACGTCAACGTTGGTGGACCCCAGCGTGTTTGAGGCGATCAGGGCCAACAAGTAGTCGGGCCACGGACGAGCGCTCGCGCGAGGACCATCAAGCCACGGACGAGCGCTCGCGCGAGGACCATCAAGCCGCGGACGAGCGCTCGCGGGAGGACTATCAAGCCACGGACACGCCGACCGGGACGAAGCCCGAGCCCGGCCGGCCCTTGGCGGTGATGTCGGCGAGCTGGGTATTGATCGACATGGTCACCGCCGGCGTGTGCAGCGGAATGTACTTGACGACGCACGTCGGCAGATCTTGGCTGAACGCGCCGTGGATCATGCCGACCAGCCGGTTG
>JAOPVX010000405.1 GCA_025965975.1 Mycobacterium sp.
CAACCGTTGCACAGCGCATAGAGGAACAACGAGCGCGCCAGCCGGTGCTTGAGGCTGCCGGTGATGTGCGTCGTCTCGTCCTTGAGGTAGAGCTCGACGTCGACGCCGTCGCACCAGGCAGCAGGCAGCGGATACCGCAGCAGGTGAGTGTCGGCGCTGCGTCTGGCGTCGGCCTCGATCAACCGGACGGCGTTGTCCACCCACGACCGTGGCTGGCTGCGAGTCGCTGTTTCGGCCTTGTCGGTCACCGCGCCGATACGGTCGGGTGGGACTGGCCCGCCCGCGCCCCGACGTCACGGCCTCCAATGGGTGCCGCCACCAGCGTCAGCAGCGTGGCCTCGGGCCTGCAGCAGAACCGCACGGGATAAAACGGCGACGTGCCGAGGCCTGCCGAGACGTGCAACTGCGTGCGCGTGCCCCACTGCGACGCGCCTTTGGCGCGCGACCGGTCCAGGTCGCAGTTGGTGACGATCGCGCCGTAGAACGGCAGGCACAGCTGGCCGCCGTGAGTGTGGCCTGCCATCACCAGCTGGTAGCCGTCGGCCGCGAAGCGATCCAGCACCCGCGGTTCGGGAGAATGCGTCAGCCCCAGCGTCAGGTTGGCGGCAGGGCTGGCCGGTCCTGCGATGGTGTCGTAGCGGTCCCGCGACAGGTGCGGGTCGTCGACCCCGGCCACGCCGATGCGCAGGCCCGCCACCTCGAGTTCGCGGCGGGTGTGCGTCATGTCCTGCCAGCCGCGCTCGGTGAACGCCGCCCGCAGGTCCTGCCACGGAAGTGGCTCGCCGTGCGCCCGATGACCGGGTTTGGTCAAGTAGTTCGCCGGGTTCTTCAGCCGCGGCCCGAAGTAGTCGTTGCTGCCGAACACGAACACGCCAGGCACCGAAAGCAGGTCGCCGAGCGACTGCACCACCGCGGGAACGGCCTTCGGGTGTGCCAGGCTGTCGCCGGTGTTGACGACCAGGTCGGGCTCCCAGCCGGCCAGCTCACGCAGCCACGCCTGCTTGCGCCCCTGCTTGGGCCGCATGTGGATATCGCTGATGTGCAGCACCTTCAGCGGCGACGACCCCGGCGACAGCACGGGGATGGTCACCTCGCGCAGCACGAACGCATTGCGCTCGATCAGCGACGCATAACCGATCCCGGCCACGACCGAACCAACCGTCACGGCAGCAGAGTATTTGAGCATCGTCACCGACGACGGAGTCGTCGATCCTGGTGGGGCGGCGAGCATGCAGAAAGCCTACTGCCAGTCACCGGCAGGCACCGACGTCACCCGCGCAGCGTGGCCAACCGCACAGCCCAATCACCCAGGTGGCGGCGGCGGACCGAGCACCGGCACGGTGATCGGCGGCAGCCCAGGGATCTCGACGACCGTCGAACCGATCTCCGGCGGAAGCCCTGGGAAGCCGCCGGGCGGCGGTGGCGGCGCTGCCGGCGGGATCCCGTTGGAGATCTGGATCGTGACGATCGAGCCGGGCACCGTCTGACCGGTCGGGGAGGTCCCGACCACGGCTCCGTACGGCGCGGTGCTGTTGATCGGGGTGGCCTGCTCGGCGACCTGGAAGCCGGCCTCCTTGAGCCGCTGGCGCGCAATGTCCTGGGTCAGGCCCGACACGCTTGGCACCTTGGAACCGGGCGCCCCTTCCACATAGCGCGGATCGGTGGGGGGCAGCTTGACATCGGGGGGAGTGATCGACTTCATCGCGGTGAACCAGGTCCTTGCCGGCTCGTTGCCGCCGTACAGATTGCCGGACCCGCACTGTCGCAACGGGAACGAGCACAGGTCCGACGGCGTCGTCGAGTCGTCATAGATGTAATTCGCCGCCGCGAGGGCACTGGTGAAGCCGACGAACCCCGACGAGCGGTGCGCCTCGGTGGTGCCGGTCTTACCCGAGACCGGCAGGCTCCAGCCCGCCGACCCTGCCGCGCTCGCCGCGGTGCCGCTCTGGTCGTCCTTGCTCATCGCGTTGGCCAGAGTGTTGGCCAGCCCTTCGGGCACCACTTGCTCGCATGTCTCGGTAGTGACGGCCACGTCCTTGCCGGTGCGGTCGATGACCTTGTCGATGGGGTTCGGCGGGCACCACACTCCGCCCGACGCCAGCGTGGCCGCGACGTTGGACAACTCAAGGGCATTGAGCTCGATCGGGCCCAGCGTGAACGAGCCGAGATTCTGCCGCTTGACGAAATCGGCGAGGCTCTCGTTGCTCTGCGGGTCGTAGTCGCGGGCGGTGCCAGGCAACGCGTACGACCGCATGCCGAGCTTGACGGCCATATCGACGGAGCGCTGCACGCCGACCTGCGAGATGAGCTTGGCGAACGCGGTGTTCGGCGAGGTCGCCAGGGCGTCGGTGACGTTGAGCTGCCCACGGTAGTTGCCGTCGTTCTGCACGCACCAGGTGGCGGCAGGGCAGCCCTTGGCGCCGCCGCTGCCAAGGCCCTTGGCCTCGAACCGGGCGGGGGCGTCCAACTGCGCGTTGATGCCCATGCCCATATCCAGCGCGGCGGCCGTGGTGAAGATCTTGAATATCGAGCCCGCACCGTCGCCGACCAGCGAGAACGGCTGCGGCTGCATGGTCTCACCAGCCGCGATGTTCAGGCCATAGGTGCGGTTGCTGGCCATCGCCACCACCGGATGCGAGTCCTTGCCGGGTTTGATCACACTCATCACGCTGGCGACGCCGTCGAGGTTGGGGCTGGCGATGCCGTCGATCGCCGACTTCACCGGCACCTGAACGTCGGGATCCAGGGTGGTCTTGATCATGTAGCCGCCCTTGGCGACCTGCTCCTTGCTGATGCCTGCGCGGGCAAGGTATTCCAACGCGTAGTCGCAGAAGAACGCGCGGTCGCCGGCGGCGATGCAGCCGCGGGGCAGTTCGTTGGGCTGCGGCAGGATGCCCAGCGGCTGTTCCTTGGCCGCGCGCAGCTCGTCGGCGTGCTCGGGCAGGTTGGCGATCATGGTGTCCAGCACCACGTTTCGGCGAGCCAGCGCACCGTCGGGGTTGGTGTACGGGTTCAGGGTGCTCGTCGACTGGACGAGGCCGGCCAGCAGCGCGGCCTGCTGCCAGTTCAGGTCGGAGGCGTTGATGCCGAAGTAGGTCTGCGCGGCGTCCTGGATGCCGAACGCGCCGTTGCCGAACGACACCAGATTGAGGTAGCGGGTCAAGATCTCTGGCTTGGTGAAGGTCTTGTCGAGCGTGAGCGCCATCCGGATCTCACGCAATTTGCGGGCCGGGGTGGTTTCGATGGCCGCGCGCTTCTCGGCGTCGGTTTGGGCGATCACCAGCAGCTGATAGTTCTTCACATACTGCTGTTCGATGGTCGAGCCGCCGCGGGTGTCGAGATTGCCGGAGAGGTAGCCGGAGAGACCGGTCAGCGTGCCCTGCCAGTCGACGCCGTTGTGTTCGGCAAACCGCTTGTCCTCGATCGAGACGATCGCCAGCTTCATGGTGTTTGCGATCTGCTCGCTGGGCACCTCGAACCGGCGCTGCGAGTAGAGCCACGCGATGACGTTGCCCTTGGCGTCGACCATCGTCGACACCTGGGGCACCTCGCCCTCGACCAATTGCGCCGAACCGTTTGCAACGACGTCCGAAGCGCGGTTGGACATCAGCCCGAACCCACCCACCACGGGAAACATCAGCCCAGCGGCGACAACGCTAGCCAGCAGGCAGCACCATGCGAGCTTGATAACCGTGACCGTCGTCGGTGGTCGGGTCGGCGGCTGCTCCGGCATGCGTACAGAATAACGACGTCGCAAAATGGCAGCTTCGGACGGTCGATTGCAGAGTTCGCTGGGCAGGTAGACCTGCCATTGCGTTAATTTTGCGGCCTGACGGCACGGTCGTCCCAAAAAAGTGCCTCCCAGACTGTTGCCAAGAACGCCCCTGACCACCTAAGTTGGGCTCACAGTGCGATGCAGGTCACACCCGGCCCTCGCAATGTGGCGTAGATCGCATCAGCGCTCTACACAGGAGGACTGGGCCGTCGCCGCGCTAGCCGGGCGGCTGGAACGAAGGGGATCGCTGGTGTCAGGTACGAGGCCCGCCGCACGCAGGACAAATCCGAATATGTCAGCACACAGTCTTGTCCAGGGTGCGGAGGCCGAGGCCCGCATCGCGTGGGTATCCCAGGCTCGATGCCGCCAGGCCGATCCAGATGAACTCTTCGTACGCGGCGCCGCCCAACGCAAAGCCGCCGTTATCTGCAGGCATTGTCCGGTAATTCTCGAGTGTGGGGCAGACGCCCTGGACAACCGCGTCGAATTCGGCGTCTGGGGCGGCATGACCGAACGCCAACGCCGCGCCCTGCTCAAGCAGCACCCCGAGGTGGTTTCCTGGGCCGAGTTCTTCGCTGCCCAGCGCAAACACCGCAGCGCGGTATAAACACCGCAGCGCGGTATAAACACCGCAGCGCGGTATAAACACCGCAGCGCGGTATAAACACCGCAGCGCGGTATAAAGGCCTACGCCACTTCGGCTCGATTCGCGGCTACGCCGCGGCAGCCTCGCCGGTGATCTGATCGGCGATGGCCCGCAGCGCCTCCAGGTCCGACACGTCGAAGGGCAGCGAAGGTACGCCAACGATCGCCACGTGCGGGTTGGCGCCGGTGAACCGCGACAGCAACCGGACCTCCCGCTTGGCGGTATGTGCCCGGTCGGCGTGGATGCGCAGCACCGCGGCGGCCAACGCGTCGGCATCCTTCTCCAGCTGCTCGGCTGCTTCCTCGGCCCTGTCGGCGTGCAGGTCGCTCAGCGTCGGGTGGGTGCGGTTGAGGATCATCCCGGCCAACGGCATGTGCTCCTGGGATAGCCGGTCGATGAAGAACGACGCCTCCCTCAGTGCGTCGGGCTCGGCGGCCGACACCACAACGAACTGAGTGCCGCGCCGCTTGAGTAGCTCGTAGGTCCGGTCGGCCTTCTCGCGGAAACCACCAAACGTGGCATCCAGCGATTGCACGAAAGCCGCTGCGTCGCCAAGCATTTGTGAGCCAAGCACGGTCGACAGCGCCTTCATCGCCAGACCGACCGCCCCCGTCACCAGCCGTCCGATGCCGCGGCCAGGGGCCAGCAGCATGCGCCACAACCGGCTATCCATGAAGCTGCCCAACCGTTGTGGCGCATCAAGGAAGTCCAGGGCGTTGCGTGACGGCGGGGTGTCGACGACGACCAGGTCCCACTTGTCTTCGGCGAGAAGCTGTCCCAGCTTCTCCATGGCCATGTACTCCTGCGTGCCGGCCAGCGAGGTGGCGACGGTCTGATAGAACTGGTTGTCCAGAATCGCCTCCGCCTGCCCCTTGCCGGAATACTGGACCACCATTTCGTCGAACGTCCGGCGCATGTCGAGCATCATCGCGTGCAGCTCACCGGGAACCTCGGGCGCGAGCGGAACCCGCTGCGGTGAGTTGCCGAGATCCTTGATCCCCAGCGCCTGGGCGAGACGCTTGGCCGGATCGATGGTGAGAACCACGACCGTGCGGCCGTATTCGGCTGCCCGCAACGCCATCGCCGCGGCGGTGGTGGTCTTGCCGACACCACCCGCGCCGCAACACACGATGACGCGATTCGACGTGTCGCGCAGGACGGCGCCCATGTCGAGGGCCTGCGGAGCGGCGCTCATCGGACGCCCTGGTGCGCAAGTGCTTCGGCCAGCTCGTAGAGGCTGCCGAGGTCGACTCCGTCGGGAATCTGCGGCAACTCCAGCCGCGACACGTCGAGTTCGTCGAGTTGCTCGGCGCTTTCGGCACGCGCTTTGATGCGCGTCGCGTGCTGGATCGTCTCGGTGAGCAGACCGGCAAAGTCACTGTCGGACAAGGCGACTCCGGCGTCCTGTAGCCCCGCGCGCACGGCGTCGGCATCGATGTCGCCTTCCGCGGCCTTGGCGAGGTCGTCGGCGGGCAGATAGGTCGGGATGTTGCGATTGACGATGACGCTGCCGATCGGCAGGCCAAGTTCCTGCAGTTCCTCGATCGCTTCGAGCGTCTCCTGGATGGGTAGCGCCTCCAGCAGGGTGACAAGGTGGATAGCGGTGAGATCGGAATGCAACACCTTGACCACGCTTTCGGCCTGCGAGTGAACCGGGCCGCCCTTCGCGAGGTCCGACACCGCCTTGGTGACGTCGAGGAAGCGGGCGATGCGGCCCGTCGGCGGGGAGTCCACCACAATGGCGTCGTAGGCCGGCTGCTTGCCCTTCTCGGCGCGGGTCACGATCTCTCGGATCTTGCCGGTGAGCAGCACGTCACGCAGGCCAGGTGCGATCGTCGTCGCGAACTCGACCGCGCCGATGCGGCGCATCGCGCGGCCAGCGAGGCCGAGGTTGTAGAACATGTCGAGGTATTCGAGGAACGCCGCTTCGGTGTCGATGGCCAGCGCGTTGACCTGACCGCCCCCGTCGGCGGTGGCGATCTTGACCTCCGCATAGGGCAGCGGCGGCACGTCGAACAGTTGCGCAATGCCTTGGCGCCCTTCGACTTCCACCAACAACACCTTGCGGCCACCTGCGGCAAGGGCCAGCGCCAGGGAGGCCGCAATGGTCGACTTGCCGGTTCCGCCCTTGCCGGTGACGAAGTGCAGACGCGCCTTGGTCAGGCGCGACGGCCAGCCGACCGGTCTACCGCTGTTCGCTGAGGTAGCCACCCCTGCATGCTAACCAAGCCCGAATCGCTGCCCGATAAGCTCAGCCCCATGAGCGAACCGACCCGTTGGGAATACGCCACGGTCCCGCTGTTGACCCATGCGACCAAACAGATCCTCGACCAGTGGGGGGAGGACGGCTGGGAACTGGTGTCGGTGCTGCCGGGCCCAACGGGCGAGCAGCACGTTGCGTATCTAAAGCGCCCGAAATGAGTGCCTCAGAACGGCTCGCCGAGCTGGGCATCGAGCTGCCTGACGTCGTCCCGCCGATGGCGGCGTACGTGCCCGCGGTGCGCACAGGCAACCTGGTCTACACCGCGGGTCAGCTGCCGATCCAGGCGGGCAAGCTGCCGCAGACCGGCAAGGTGGGCGCCGAGGTCAGCCCGGAGCAGGGCAAGGCGCTGGCGCGCACCTGTGCACTCAACGCGCTGGCCGCGGTGCATTCGGTGGTCGGCATCGACGCCGTGACGCGGGTGGTCAAGGTCGTCGGGTTCGTCGCCTCCGCACAGGGATTTAACGGTCAACCGGGCGTCGTCAACGGGGCCTCGCAGTTGCTCGGCGAGGTGTTCGGCGAGGCAGGCGCGCACGCCCGGTCGGCTGTCGGCGTGTCCGAGCTGCCGTTGGATTCGCCGGTGGAGGTCGAGCTGATCGTCGAGGTGCAGTGACCGCCTCCGGTGGGCTGGGGGCACCGCCCCCCCGAAGGGTAGGGGGAGAGCGAAGCGACCGGGGAAAAGTTATCGAGCATCCGGCGTATGGCCAGCTGCGGCCGGTCACCGAGACTGCGTCGGTGCTGCTCTGCGACAACCCGGGGTTGATGACACTGGACGGCACCAACACCTGGCTGCTGCGCGGGCCGGGCAGCGACGAGATGGTGGTCGTCGATCCCGGCCCCGAGGACAGCGAGCACATCGCCCGCGTCGCCGAGCTCGGGACGATCCCGCTGGTGCTGATCAGCCACAAGCACGACGATCACACCGGCGGTATCGACAAGATCGTCGAGCTGACCGGCGCCGTCGTTCGCTCCGTTGGCAGCGGGTTCCTTCGCGGTCTCGGCGGTCCGCTGACTGACGGCGAGGTCATCGACGCCGCGGGCCTGCGCATCACGGTGATGGCCACGCCGGGTCACACGGCCGACTCGGTGTCGTTTCTGCTCGACGACGCGGTGCTGACCGCCGACACGGTGCTGGGCCGTGGCACCACTGTCATCGACAACGAAGACGGCAGCCTCGCCGAGTACATGGAGTCGCTGCGTCGGCTGCACGGCCTTGGGCAGCGAACGGTGCTGCCCGGCCACGGTCCCGATCTTGCGGACCTAGTGGCCGTAAGCGCGATGTACCTGGCGCACCGCGAGGAGCGGCTCGACCAAGTACGCGGTGCGCTGCATGCGCTCGGTGACGACGCAAGCGCGCGACAGATCGTCGAACGCGTCTACACCGACGTCGAGGAAAAGCTATGGGACGCCGCGGAGTGGTCGGTGCAGGCTCAGCTGGACTACCTGCGCGGCTAACGCGCTCGGCGGGCCAGCCGCTCGGAGTCGGAGATCAACACGCTCTTGCCCTCCAAGCGAATCCAGCCGCGGTGGGCGAAATCGGCGAGCGCCTTGTTGACCGTCTCGCGCGATGCGCCGACCAATTGCGCGATCTCTTCCTGCGTCAGGTCGTGCGTCACGCGCAGCGCGCCGCCCTCCTGCGTGCCGAATCTCTGCGCCAATTGCAGCAGCTGCTTGGCCACCCGGCCAGGCACGTCGGTGAAGATCAGGTCGGCCAGATTGTTGTTGGTGCGACGGAGTCGGCGGGCCAGCACTCGCAGCAATTGCTCGGCGATTTCAGGGCGATCGGCGATCCAGGCGCGCAGCGCGTCGCGGTCCATCGACACCGCCCGCACTTCGGTGATGGTCGTTGCGCTCGACGTCCGCGGGCCGGGGTCGAAGATCGACAGTTCACCGAACATGTCCGACGGACCCATGATGGTGAGCAGATTCTCGCGGCCGTCCGGCGACCGGCGGCCGATCTTGACCTTGCCCGAAATGATGATGAACAGTCGGTCGCCAGGCTCTCCCTCGGCGAACACGGTGTGCCCGCGTGGGAAGTCGACGGGCTGCAATTGCTTGGTCAGCGCGGATACGGCGCTGGGTTCGACTCCCTGGAAGATTCCGGCCCTCGCCAGGATCTCGTCCACGTTGCCCCTCTTAAGCTGTTGGGTGATATGACATGCGCAAGCAGACCTCTTACTGATTAGCGAAATCAGTCTAGAGGTACGCCGTTTCGCGACTAGCCCACGCTACACACGATTGGCATGCCGAGTCGGCTGAAATTCAGGATTGGACCGGTGATGTACATACAGCCGTGTTGGCAAACTTGCCGTATCACGGGCACCGGTTCTGATGTCAAGCGACCAATCCCGCTCGCCCAACCGCTGATGCAGGCCGTCCAGCGCAGGACCCATGCCTTCCCGCGCCAGCGTGTTCACGTCATCGGCCTTGGCTTGCTCGAGAAACTCGGCCACATCAGACGCCGAGACGGTGTCGTCGTCGAGGCTGGATTCGAGCCGCTGCAGCCCGAATGTTGCCAACATCAGCAACCCCGGAACAAACGCAGCGAGCAACCAAGACACAAGGGTGAAGTAAACACGGCGAAGGTCTCAGCGGGATCACGAATTGTCACCGGTCCGCACCGGTCCTCTCCCCGAGGAGTCAGACCCGCTGCGTACGCTGGCATCCGTGACCGTGGGTGAGACTTCAGTCGGTAAGCAGGCCGCCGCCAAGCCGGCTCGACGCGCCACCCCGCGGAAGTGGGACAAAGAGACCCGCACCGGGCTGGTGCGCCGTGCTCGCAGGATGAATCGCACA
>JAOPVX010000423.1 GCA_025965975.1 Mycobacterium sp.
AGAAGGCGACGCCCGGCACAATCCGCGGTGACCTGGCACTTATCACCCAGGACAACCTCGTGCACGGGTCTGATTCGCCCGAGTCGGCGGCCCGCGAAATCGAGCTCTGGTTTCCTGGCGGATAGCCCGCTTGCCCGGCCTGATCGGTCACCGACGCGTGATGTGGGATACTGGGCTCGGGTAGCCGGCCTGCGATGCGGGCCGGATGCCCGGATGAAGACTTAAGACGTGCGCGACCATCGCGACCGCGGTGCGGCGCCGACCGTCGAGCCATCATTCAGACCGGCACCGAGACGGTTCCGAATTGGAACCCCTCGGGGCGAGACCATAACAAGCTCGGGAGAAGTAGCCCGGGCCCATAGCGAAAGCCCTCGCGTGGCCGCGTCAAAACATGACGCGCCCGGGGGCTTGAGGAGAATACGTGGCCGACGATGCCCCTACCCAAGACCTAGCAGAAGAGACTCAGCCCGGTGAGGACCAGCCAGAGAAGCTGAGGGTCCACTCGCTGGCGCGCGTGCTCGGCACCACCAGCAAGCGTGTTCTCGACGCGCTGACCGAGCTCGACGGCCGGCCCCGCAGTCCGCAGTCCACGGTCGAGCAGGACGAGGCCGAGCGGGTGCGCGAAGTCCTGGCCAGCGTCCCCGACGAGCAAGAGGGTGCCGACCAGCCGTCCGACGCCGACCAGCCGTCCGACGCCGACGCCGACGAGCCGTCCGACGCCGACGGCAACGAGCCGGAGTCGCGGCTGATCCTTGAGACCGCCAAGGAACCCCAGCGGGCCGACTACCTGCCGCTGTTCGTGGCGCCTCAGCCAGTCCAGTTCGACCCCGACCCCGACGCAGGCGCCGACGACGAGGACGAGGACGACGACGGCGACGACGGCGCAGCCGACTCCGACGAGGACCAGGGCGATCGGCCGGCGGCCCGGCGCCGCCGCCGCGGACGCCGCGGTCGCGGGCGTGGTCGAGGCGAGCAGGGCGACGACTCCGCCGACGGCGATTCGGCCGACGTCGGAGGGGACCAGGACTCCGGCGATGAGTCCGACGAAGACAACAGCGACGAGGACAACACCGGCGCTGACGGTGCCACTCGGCGTCGGCGTCGGCGTCGGCGCCGCAAGTCCGGCGCCGGGGACGACAACGACAACGGGACCGCTGCCGACGATCCGCCCAACACGGTCGTGCACGAGCGGCCGCCGCGGGGCGACAAGTCCGACAGAGATCGAGACAACGGCGAGATCCAGGGCATCAGCGGGTCGACCCGGCTGGAGGCCAAGCGGCAGCGTCGTCGGGACGGCCGTGACGCGGGCCGTCGCCGTCCGCCCATCCTGAGCGAGGCCGAATTCCTGGCGCGGCGTGAGGCCGTCGAACGGACCATGGTGGTACGCGACAAGGTCCGCACCGAGCCGCCGCACGAGGGCGCCCGCTACACCCAGATCGCGGTACTGGAAGACGGCGTGGTCGTCGAGCATTTCGTGACCTCGGAGGCTTCGGCGTCGCTGGTGGGCAACATCTACCTCGGCATCGTGCAGAACGTGCTGCCCTCGATGGAGGCGGCGTTCGTTGACATCGGCCGCGGCCGCAACGGCGTGCTGTACGCCGGCGAGGTGAACTGGGAGGCCGCCGGCCTCGGCGGCGCCCAACGCAAGATCGAACAGGCCCTCAAACCCGGTGACTACGTCGTGGTCCAGGTCAGCAAGGACCCGGTCGGGCACAAGGGCGCCCGGCTGACCACGCAGGTATCGCTGGCAGGCCGCTATCTGGTCTACGTGCCGGGCGCATCGTCCACCGGCATCAGCCGCAAGCTGCCCGACACCGAACGGCAGCGTCTCAAGGAGATCCTGCGCGAGGTGGTGCCCGCGGACGCCGGCGTGATCATCCGCACCGCGTCGGAGGGCGTCAAGGAAGAAGACATCCGCACCGACGTCAACCGGCTCCAGGAACGATGGACCCAGATCGAGGCCAGGGCCGAGGAGACCAAGAAGAAGGCGGCCGGCGCGGCGGTGGCGCTCTACGAAGAACCCGATGTGCTGGTCAAGGTCATCCGCGACCTGTTCAACGAAGACTTCAACGGCCTCATCGTGTCCGGGGACGAAGCCTGGAACACCATCAATGAGTACGTGAATTCCGTTGCACCCGAGCTTGTTCCGCGGATGACGAAGTACGAGCCCGCGCCGGACGGCCCGGACGTGTTCGCGGTACACCGCATCGACGAGCAGCTGACCAAGGCGCTGGACCGCAAGGTGTGGCTGCCGTCGGGCGGCACCCTGGTGATCGACCGCACCGAGGCGATGACCGTCGTCGACGTCAACACCGGCAAGTTCACCGGCTCGGGCGGCAATCTCGAGCAGACGGTCACCCGCAACAATCTCGAGGCCGCCGAGGAGATCGTGCGCCAGCTGCGGCTGCGCGACATCGGCGGCATTGTCGTCATCGACTTCATCGACATGGTGCTGGAGTCCAACCGGGATCTGGTGCTGCGCAGGCTGACCGAGTCGCTGGCCCGCGACCGCACCCGCCATCAGGTGTCCGAGGTGACGTCGCTGGGTTTGGTGCAGCTGACGCGAAAGCGGTTGGGCACCGGACTGATCGAGGCGTTTTCCACGCCATGCCCGCACTGCGCAGGGCGCGGGATCCTGTTGCACGGCGATCCGGTCGACTCCGCGTCGGCGACGGGCCGCAGCGCATCGTCAGGTGGGCGCCGCGGCAAGCGCGGCAAGAAGGGTGCGCGGGCCGAGGACGTTGCCGTCGCGACGGTGCCTGTGCATCCGGCCGGTGAGCATCCGATGTTCAAGGCGATGGCCGCGGCCAACGGGCGTCACGAAGACGAGGAGGAGGAGGACGACGGCGAGGGCGAAAAGGCGGCCGAGGAAGTCGCCGAACTCGATCCGGACACCATCCGTGAGGCGGTGGTCGAGGCCACCGACGAAGAACTCGAGGACGACGACTTCGACGAATCGGATGACGAATCGGATGAGGACGAAATCGACCTCGACGCCGACGACGAAGACGAAGACGACGACATCGAAGTCATCAACTCTGACGACGAGGACTTCGACGACGCCGAGGACGCCGACGTACCTGACGACGAGGACTCCGACGAGGAAGACGACGTCGACGAGGAAGACGACGTCGATCAGGATGACGAACTCGAAACAGAGCCGCCGGTCGAGACCGCCCAGGCAGGCAGGCATCGGCGCCGCGCCGCGGCGCGGCCAGCGGGCCCGCCGATCCACGACGGCTGAGCGGTGGCGTCAACAGACGGCCCTGCACACAAGCCGTGACCTGCAGTGATTTGACCCTCTAGGCGCGCCTAAAGTACCCTGGACCAGTTGTCTTTCGGCTGACGCCGGCGACAGCGGGACGTCTGCGATCAGCGCTCGCGCAACGAGCATCAGTCTCCGACTCCCGCACCCAAGACCCGCGCACGCACCACCCGGTAGCGCAGCGCGCGCACCAGCTACGTAGAGGAAGAAGAACGATGGCAGCCGAGAACGCCACGTATGCAATCGTCAAGACCGGCGGCAAGCAGTACAAGGTCGCCGTCGGAGACGTGGTCAAGGTCGAGAAGCTGGACTCGGAGCCAGGCTCCAAGGTCTCGCTGCCTGTCGCCCTGGTCGTCGACGGCGCGAAGGTCACCTCCGCCGCCAAGGACCTGGAGAAGGTCGCCGTGACCGGCGAGGTGCTCGAGCACACCAAGGGTCCCAAGATCCGCATCCACAAGTTCAAGAACAAGACCGGCTACCACAAGCGGCAGGGTCACCGTCAGCAGCTGACGGTCCTCAAGGTCACCGGCATCAAGTGATGAGCCGTCGGGCGAAGAAACAAGCATCAGGCGGGAGTCGATAAATGGCACACAAGAAGGGCGCTTCCAGCTCACGTAACGGTCGGGACTCCTCCGCTCAGCGGCTGGGCGTCAAGCGGTTCGGCGGTCAGATCGTCAAGGCCGGCGAGATCCTGGTCCGCCAGCGCGGCACCCACTTCCATCCCGGTGTGAATGTCGGCCGTGGCGGCGACGACACGCTGTTCGCCACCGCTCCCGGCGCCGTCGAGTTCGGCACCAAGCGCGGCCGCAAGACGGTCAACGTGGTGCGACCGTCCGCTCCCCAGGCTTAGGCTTCGCGACTGTAACGACACGGCGGTATCGCGAGCCATTTCCCGCCATGACGTTACATTCGGAGGTTCATCGCAATGCCGCGCTTCATCGACCGCGTTGTGATCCACGCGCGGGCAGGTAACGGCGGTAACGGCTGCGCCTCGGTCCATCGCGAGAAGTTCAAACCCCTCGGCGGCCCCGACGGCGGAAACGGCGGCCGCGGCGGCAGCATCGTTCTGGTCGTCGACCCCCAGGTGCACACCCTGCTCGACTTTCACTTCCACCCGCACGTCGTCGCCTCGTCGGGCAAGCAGGGCGCAGGCAGTAACCGCGACGGCGCAGCGGGCTCCGACCTTGAGGTCAAGGTTCCCGACGGCACCGTCGTACTCGACGAGAAAGGCCGGTTGCTCGCCGACCTTGTCGGTGCGGGCACCCGGTTCGAAGCCGCCGCGGGCGGACGTGGCGGACTCGGCAACGCCGCGCTGGCGTCGCGGGCCCGCAGGGCGCCCGGGTTTGCGCTACTTGGCGAAAAGGGTCAGGTCAACGACCTCACGCTGGAACTCAAGACGGTCGCCGACGTCGGCCTTGTCGGGTTTCCGTCGGCGGGCAAGTCATCATTGGTGTCGGCCATCTCGGCGGCCAAGCCGAAGATCGCCGATTATCCGTTCACCACGCTGGCGCCCAACCTTGGCGTGGTGTCGGCGGGGGACCACACCTTCACCGTCGCCGATGTGCCTGGCTTGATCCCCGGCGCGTCCGAAGGCCGCGGCCTTGGTCTGGATTTCCTCCGCCACATTGAGCGGTGCGCAGTACTGGCGCATGTTGTCGACTGCGCGACGCTGGAGCCGGGCCGCGACCCGATCTCGGACATCGAGGCGCTGGAAGCCGAGTTGGCCGCGTATACCCCGACACTGCAAGGTGATTCGACGCTGGGCGATCTGGCCGAGAGGCCGCGGGCGGTTGTGCTCAACAAGATCGACGTGCCAGAGGCGCGTGAGCTGGCCGACTTTGTCCGTGACGAAATCACCCGGCGGTTCGGCTGGCCCGTGCACGAGGTGTCCACGGTCGCACGTGTTGGGTTGCGGCCGTTGACGTTCGCGCTGTGGGACATGGTATCGGCGTACCGCGACGCACAGCCGGCGATCGTGCCGCGCCGCCCGGTGATTCGGCCGATTGCAGTGGACGAGAGCGGCTTCACCGTCGAACCCGACGGCCAGGGTGGCTTCGTAGTGCGCGGCACCCGGCCCGAACGGTGGATCAACCAAACCGATTTCGACAACGACGAGGCCGTCGGCTACCTCGGCGACCGGCTGGCCCGGCTCGGCGTCGAAGACGAGTTGCTGCGCCTTGGCGCCAAGCCCGGCTGCGCGGTGACCATTGGCGCCATGACCTTCGACTGGGAGCCGCAGACGCCCGCCGGTGTGGACGTCACGTTGTCGGGCCGCGGCACCGACACCCGGTTGGAACAGACGGACCGGGTCGGCGCGGCCGAGCGCAAGGCCGCCCGCCGTGAACGGCGCCGCCGCGGCGGTGAGTCATGACGAGCCCACACCGGGAAGCCGTTCGCACCGCCCGCAGCGTCGTCGTCAAGGTCGGCACCACCGCGTTGACCACGCCGTCCGGAGTGTTCGACGCGAGCAGGCTTGCCGTTTTGGCCGATGCGATCGAAGGCAGGATGAAGGCGGGCTCCGACGTGGTGATCGTGTCATCGGGTGCGATCGCCGCAGGCATCGAACCGCTGCGGCTGACCAAGCGGCCCGCCGATCTTGCCACCAAACAGGCGGCGGCCAGCGTCGGGCAGGTCGCGCTGGTCAACGCGTGGAGCGCGGCGTTCGCCCGATACCACCGCACGGTCGGCCAGGTGCTGCTGACCGCCCACGACATCTCCATGCGGGCACAGCACACCAACGCCCAACGCACGCTGGACCGGCTGCGGGCGCTGCACGCCGTCGCGATCGTCAACGAGAACGACACCGTGGCCACCAACGAGATCCGGTTCGGTGACAACGACCGGCTTTCCGCGTTGGTCGCCCATCTGGTCGGCGCCGACGCGCTGGTGCTGTTGTCCGATATCGACGGCCTCTACGACTCAGACCCGCGAAAAGCGCGCGAAACCGCGCGGTTCATCTCCGAAGTCGACGACCCGGCCGATCTGGACGGTGTGGTGGCGGGCAGGGGCAGTCATCTTGGCACCGGCGGGATGGCGTCGAAGCTGTCGTCGGCGCTGCTGGCCGCCGATGCCGGTGTGCCGGTGCTGCTCGCCGCGGCCTCGGATGTCGCCACCGCGCTGGCCGACGCGTCGGTTGGCACGGTGTTCGCGCCGCGGCCAGGACGCATGTCGGCGCGCAAGTTCTGGGTTCGTTATGCCGCCGAGTCGGTGGGTGCGCTGACGCTCGACGACGGAGCGGTGCGTGCCGTTGTGCGGCAACGACGTTCGCTGCTGCCCGCCGGCATCACGGCGCTGTCGGGACGGTTCTACGGCGGCGACGTCGTCGAGCTGCGCGCACAGGACGCGACCATGGTGGCCCGCGGCGTGGTGGCCTACGACCACGCCGAATTGGCGACCATGTTGGGCCGCTCGACCTCGGATCTGCCCGCCGACATGCGCCGTCCCGCCGTCCACGCCGACGATCTGGTCGCCGTCTGAGTGATTTCGCCGTGATTTCCAGCGCTCAGCGCGGGTTTTCACGCTGATCGCCACGCCGCCGAAGTGCTTCAGCCCGCTTTCCAGCAGCGCCTGCAGGCACGAGGCGTCGTCGTCGGACACCTACGCCGAATTCGCGACGGCAGGGAGCTCGTCGGCCAGCAGCGCCAGCATGGGGGAGCACCCGTTGTCGAGTTTCACCCTCGCCAGATCGTCGCCACGCGTACGGCCGCGGTTGATGATCGCGATCGGGGTGCCAACCGCTGCCGCGTGGCGGACGAACCGGTAGCCCGAATACACCGTCAGCGACGATCCGGCGACCAGCAGTGCGTCGGCTCCGTCGACAAGCGAATAGGCTTCGTCCACGCGGTCTTTCGGCACATTCTCGCCGAAATACACGATGTTGGGCTTGAGCATGCCGCCGCAACGCAAACAATCGATGATCCGAAACGATGTGGTGTCGCCGACGACGGCATCGGCGTCAGGTGCGACCGCGATACCGCCGACCGCCTCCGCCCGCTCGACGAACCCGGGGTTGGCCGCTTCGAGCATGTCGGCGAGCGCGGCCCGCGACATCGTGTGGCCACAGTCAAGGCAGATCACCCGGGCATAGGTGCCGTGCAGGTTGATCACCGTGCGGCTGCCTGCCTTGGTGTGCAGCAGGTCGACGTTCTGGGTGATCACGCCGGACACCACGCCTGCGTGCTCGAGTTCGGCCAGTGCGCGGTGACCGGCGTTGGGCAGCGTCTCGTCCATGTGCCGCCAGCCGACGTGATTGCGCGCCCAGTAGCGCTGCCGAAACTGTGGGTCCGAGATGAACTGGCGGATGGTCATCGGGTTACTCGGCGGTGAGTCAGGACCGCGGTAGTCGGGAATGCCCGAGTCTGTGGACATCCCCGCGCCCGTGAGCACCGCAACGCGGCGCCCGTGCAGCAGGGCGACGAGTTCCGGTGCTTCCACGTATTCGAGCGTAGGGGATCGGGTTCAGCCGGCCGGCTGATGCTGCTCCTCGTCCTCCACGTGCTCGTCCTGATCGTCGGCACCCTCGGGCTGATCGTCGTCGTCCTCGGGCTGATCGTCCTCGTCGTCGTCCTCGTAGTCCTCGTCCTCGTCGACAAGGATGGTCTCGACGATCTCGACACGCTTCTCCGTCGGGTGGTCCTCGGAGAGCGGCACGGACACCGTGAGGATGCCCCTGTCGTAGGTGGCGTTGATGTCGTCCTCGTCAGCGCCCGCAGGCAGCGGCACCGTCCGCACAAATTCTCCGTACGAGAACTCCGAGTGCCCGTTGGACTCGCTCGTCTGGGTGCGCTCGGCCTTTATCGTCAGCCGGCCGTCTCGCACGGTGACCTCGATGCTGTCGAGCGGGTCGACGCCGGGAAGCTCGGCGCGGACCTCGTAGAGCCCTTCTTTCATCTCGTCTTCCAACCGCAACACGTGGTTGTCGAAGAACGGACGCAGACTTGCGAACGCAGGCAGGTTGGCGAACGTCGGGAAGCCGTTGAACAGTTCGGAAAGCTCGGGCAGCAAGGGACGCGATTGACGTTGAACGGCAGGCTTATTCACAATTCCTCCAGGGATTTTCGCGCTGTGGTGATGGTGCGGCGGATCTGGCTCACGATGCGCGACGCAACCAAAATCGCAGGGTCGTGTGTGGTGCACGCGGGCGAACTGCAGGCCAACACGAGGCCAAGGTCGAGGTTTGTGCAGGTGGTGGCGCGTCGCGACGACGTGGTCGGTGACCTGCCCGTATGTACCCCGTCACCGGATCTTGACCTTTGACGGGCGACAATGGAGCTGATGGACTTCTACAGCGCATACCGGCACGGGTTCGTGCGGGTGGCTGCGTGCACCCATCACACGACCCTCGCCGACCCCGCCGCCAACGCCGAGTCGGTGCTGCGGCTGGCCAGGGACTGCCACGACGACAGCGTCGCGCTGGCTGTTTTCCCCGAGTTGACGCTGTCGGGCTATTCGATCGAGGACATCCTGCTGCAGGACGCCCTGCTTGACGCGGTCGAGGTTGCGCTGCTCGACATCGTGGCCGCGTCCGCCGAGTTGATGCCCGTGCTGGTGGTCGGCGCGCCGCTGCGCTATCAGCACCGGATCTACAACACCGCGGTGGTGATCCACCGGGGCAAGGTGCGCGGTGTCGTGCCGAAGTCCTACCTGCCGACCTACCGGGAGTTCTACGAACGACGCCAAGTGGCCGCAGGCGACGACGTTGGCGGCGCTATCCGTGTTGGTGAGGCTGATGTGCCGTTCGGTGCCGACCTGTTGTTCATCGCGACCGACCTGCCTGGCTTCGTACTGCACGTCGAGATCTGCGAGGACATGTTCGTGCCGATTCCGCCGAGCGCGCAGGCGGCGCTGGCGGGCGCGACGGTGTTGGCCAACTTGTCCGGAAGCCCGATCACGATCGGGCGGGCAGAAGACCGGGCGCTGCTGGCCCGCTCCGCGTCGTCGCGGTGCCTGGCCGCCTACGTCTACGCCGCGGCGGGGGAGGGCGAATCCACCACCGATCTGGCGTGGGACGGCCAGACGATGGTGTGGGAGAACGGCGTGTGCCTGGCCTCATCGGAACGGTTCCCGAAGGGTGAGCGCCGGTCGATCGCCGACGTCGACCTCGAGTTGCTGCGTTCGGAGCGGCTGCGAATGGGCACCTTCGACGACAACCGCATCCACCATCGGATCACTGCGGAGTCCTTCCGGCGGGTGGAATTCCGGCTCGATCCGCCCTCGGGTGACATCGGGTTGCGCCGTGAGATCGAGCGGTTCCCATTCGTGCCGTCGGATCCGTCACGGCTGGAACATGATTGCTATGAGGCCTACAACATCCAGGTCGCCGGTCTGGAGCAGCGGCTGCGCGCGCTGAACTACCCGAGGGTGGTGCTCGGGCTGTCCGGCGGGCTGGACTCCACCCACGCGGTGATCGTCGCCGCCCGCGCGATGGACCGGGAAGGCCGGCCGCGCAGCGACATTCTCGCGTTCACGCTGCCGGGTTTCGCAACGGGTGAACGCACCAGGGGCAACGCGATCCGGCTTGCCGAAGCGCTGGGTGTGACGTTCGAGACCATCGATATCAAGGCCACCGCCGAACTGATGCTCAAGGAGATCGATCACCCGTTTGGGCGCGGTGAAGAGGTCTATGACGTCACGTTCGAGAACGTGCAGGCGGGGTTGCGCACCGACTACCTGTTCCGGCTCGCCAACCAGCGCGGCGGCATCGTGCTCGGCACCGGCGACCTGTCCGAACTGGCGCTCGGCTGGTCGACATACGGTGTGGGCGACCAGATGTCGCATTACAACGTCAACGGCGGCGTGCCCAAGACGCTGATCCAGCATCTGATCCGCTGGGTGAGCTCCTCTCATCAGTTCGACGACGCGGTCAACGAGGTGCTGCAGTCCGTCCTCGACACCGAGATCACTCCCGAGCTGATCCCGACGGGCGAAGACGAGGACATCCAGAGCAGCGAAGCCACCGTGGGTCCATATGTGCTGCAGGACTTTTCGCTGTTTCACGTGTTGCGCTACGGGTTCCGGCCGTCCAAGGTTGCCTTCCTCGCGTGGCATGCGTGGAGTGATCCGGAGCGCGGCGACTGGCCAACCGGGTTCCCGAAGCACAAGCGGCCGGCGTACTCGCTGAAGGAGATTCGGCACTGGCTGCAGGTGTTCACGCAGCGGTTCTACTCGTTCAGCCAGTTCAAGCGCTCGGCGATGCCGAACGGGCCGAAGGTGTCGCACGGCGGATCACTTTCGCCGCGCGGTGATTGGCGGGCGCCGTCGGACATGTCGGCCCGCACCTGGCTGGACGAGATCGAACGCGAAATTCCCGAGGACTAAAACGCGTCACTCGGCCGAGTTTCGCTCGTGCTCCTCAGCGCTCGTAGGTGCCGGTCAGTGTTCCGCGCGCGACGACATGGCCTGCCATGGCCGACAGCAGGGCCCCATGGTCGGCGACCTCGTCGGGGACGCTTTGGTCGAGGGCGAATACAAGGAATCGATAGTGGTGCGGGCCATGTCCGGGGATCGGACGCGGGCCGACGTAGGTGTCACCGAAAGCCTTGACCAGCCGTACGCCGTTGGTGGCGGGCTTGAGTTCACCTTCAACGAGTCCATCGACGTCCGGCTGGATCACTGCGATCGTGTGCATCAGCGGCTTCGGCATCGGCACGTCGAGATCGTCCATGATCAGCACCAACTGCTTGGCGTCTGCGGGGACGCCGGTCCATTGCAGCGCCGGGGACACGTTGTCACCGACGCCTTTTCCAGCGTGTTTCCGCGGGATCGCGCAGCCGTCGGTGAATGCGGGGCTCGTGACGTCAATCGTCTCGGCACCGGCGTACTCCGGGCCGGCCAACGGACTGCGGTCTTGGCCCGCCCGGAAACGGCGGAGCAGCTTTCCTAGCAACGGCATGCCCGGCAGTCTAACGGGGCCATCACGCGCCGCTTCCCGCGCTGCGCATCGCGACCGTGCTGGATCGCAATACGTCCCCCAGCTCGGCAGGCACGTAACCCTGCGCGGCCAACCGCGGCAGCACACCGCCGCTGGCGACGATGTCGAGAATCTCCTCCGGCAGCTTCGGGACGCTGCCGTTTGCGCCGGTCGTTTCGTTGCGCCAACTCCCGTCACGCAGGTCGAATGCCCCGATATCACCTTCGCTGAAGACGGTGGTCGCGTCGGGCACCGTCATCGCGGGCAGCCCAGCGTTGACCGCGTTGCGGAAGAACAGCGAGTTGAACTCCTCGGCCACCAGGCCCACCACACCGAGCTCGGCGAACAGCGCGGCGACCGGGCGCGACGAGCCGACGCCGAAGTTCTTGCCCGCCACCACGATGTCGCCTGCAGACACTTCGTCGGTCCAACCCGGCCGGACGTCGTAGAAGACGTGCTTGGCGGCTTCGGGCGGGTCCAATTTCATTGCGTACCCGGGATACATCGCGTCGGTGTTCAGATCGTCGCCGAACACCCAGACCTTGCCAGTGAACTTCATGCGGTCACGCTCCTTGGGTCGGTGATGTATCCGGTGATCGCCGAGGCTGCGACGGTGGCCGGTGACGCCATGAAGATCTCGGCGTCCGCGCTGCCCATGCGCCCGGTGAAATTGCGGGTGCTCGACGTGATGCACACCTCGCCGGGACCCACGACGCCCATGTGATAGCCGAAGCAGGCGCCGCACGTCGAGCTGGTGACGACACCGCCAGCGTCGGCGATGTCCTGCAGATAGCCGCGGCGCATGGCTTCGCGGTACACCGCTTGTGAGGCAGGCGTGACAAGCAGTCGAACCCCCGGCGCGATGGTGTTGCCGCGCAGTACTTTCGCGGCGATCTCCAGATCCTCCAGCTGACCGTTGGCGCACGACCCGATGAACGCCTGGTCGACCTTCTGCCCGCTCAGTTCCGACGCAGGCAATCCGTTGCGGCTGACCGTGCCGGGTCGCGCGACGTAGGGCTGCAATGCACTGAGATCGATCCGGCGGACATCGCGATAGGCGGCATCGGCATCGGGCCGGGCGACGACGTAGTCCGAGATGCCGAGCCCTTCGAAGAACTCCGTGAGCACCTCGTCGGCCTCGAAGGTGCTGAAATCCGCTGACACTTCTGCCCCTTGGGTGGCGATCGTGCGACGGTCGTGCATCGGTATGCCTTTCAGGCCTGGCCCGCCGAACTCGAGGTTGAGGTTGGCGGCGTCACCGTATTCGTTGGCGATGTGCAGGAAGATGTCCTTGCCGGAGACGACCGAAGGTTTGGCCCCCTCGAGCTCATAGCGGATCGTCGGCACGATCTGATACCACGTCGTGCCCGTGCACATGATCGAGTACACCTCGGCGGGGCCAAGGCCGCGGGCAGCCGTGTTGTACGCGCCGCCCGCACAGGTGTGGGAGTCGGTGCAGGCCAGCACTTCTCCGGGGCGGGCAAGCCCGTTCTCGGCGATGACTTGGTGACAGATGCCGTGGCGGCCGACGTCGAAGAAGCGGTTGATGCCGAAGTCGGCCGCGAACGCGCGGGCATGCGAACCACCCGCCGCGTCCCTGATCGTCGGCGCAGGCACCGCGTGGTCCATCACGATGGCCAGCTTGTCGGGATCGTGGATGCGCAACGGCGGAATCCACATCGTGGCGAACTGCAGATCGATGAGGACCGTCATGTCCACGTCGACGACGACGGTGTCCCCGACTGAAACCGAGTCAAGCCCGGCCTTGCGGGCGAGGATCTTTTCGATGATGGTCATGCCCATGAGCCGGCCCTTCCGTTTGCGAGTTTCTCGTCGAGGTCGCGCCATTCGTCCATCCCGACGAGGTTGAAGAAGTCTGCCGGCGTGCCGGCCAAGTAATCGCCTGCGTCGGCGCCGGTGAGCTCGCACAGACCCTCGAGGATGGCGAACGTGGCACGCGCCAACGGGTTGCTCGGGTGAATGGCGATGGCATATCCCAACTCCTGCAGTCGAGCCGAGGACTGCAGGGGTGTCATGCCGCCGAGTACCAGGTTGATCAACAGGGGAGCAGCCACCTCGCCGGCGATCCGCTCGATCTCGTCGATGCCCTGCGGAGCCTCGACAAAGATGATGTCCGCGCCTGCCCTTGCATACCCGTTCGCCCTCTCGATGGCGGCGTCCAGCCCGAGCGGTGCCCGCGCGTCGGTGCGCGCCACGACGAGCATGTCGTCGTCGGTGCGGGCGTCAAGGGCCGCGGCGAGCGTCAGTTCGAATGCCGCCGCATCGACGACCCGCTTGTCGGGAAGGTGTCCGCAGCGCTTCGGAAATTCCTGGTCCTCCAATTGGATTGCCGCAACACCCGCGTCCTCGTATTGCCGGACGGTGCGCACCACATTCAGCGGTGCGCCGTAGCCCGTGTCGGCGTCGGCGATCAACGGGACATCGCCGAGGGCGCCCACCATCATGCGGGCGCGTTCGGTCATTTCGGTCTGGGTGACCAGACCGATGTCGGGCAGCCCGAAGCCCGACGCGGCGACGCCGGCGCCCGTGAGGTACGCGGCGACGTGTCCCGTGCGCCGGGCGAGCTGTGCGGAGATTCCGTCGAAGACGCCAGGTGCGACGATGAGTTCACCTTTGGCCAGCAGGTCGCGAAGGCGTCGCCGGGCGGGTGTGGTTGGCATGAGGCTCCTTTCAGTCCAGTGCGCCGGCGACCGGTGCCGCGAGCAGGTCGACGAGGTCCCCGATGTCGTCGAGGCGATCGAGTGCCATTACTGCGCGCTCGATCGCGGTGGCGCGGTCGCGGCTCGTGACCCGGTCGGCCAATGCATGGAACTTGGCGACGAGCTCGTCGTTTGTGACGGGGTCGTCGGGTGCTCCGTGCGGCTGGGCGACGCGTGTGCGGTGCACGGTCCCATCGTCGGTGGTGACCGCCAGGTCGGTGGCGAATCGTTCGGTGATGTCGGCGCCGTCTCGCGCCTCGTCGAGGTGCACGTCGGTGCGGGCGACGAGACGCCAGATGTCTTCGGCGTCAAGGCGTGCGGGCGTGAACTGTTCGGGCAGCACGTTGCCGTCGAGCAATGCCGCGGCCGTGGTGTATCCGAGGTGCATCTGTGCCCCGATCGGGGTCAACGGGCGCTCGGCGGTCCACCACCCGTGTTTGTAGATCGTGGTGCCGACAGTGATGTCGATGCGCGAGACGCGTCTCGGGTCCACCGATGGGCGCAATCGGCGGGCGGCGTCGATCGCGCCGTGCAGTCCACCCATCGCGGCGTACGACTTCACCATGATCGTGTTGGTCTCCCACCGCCCGCCGAGCTGACCGGTGAGTGCTTCGGCGTCGGGGTGATGGCCTTCGCCGAAAACGCTGAGGAATCCGCCGTATTCGCGTTCGAAGACTCGCTTTATCCCGGTGTAGCCGTGCGCTGCGAGGCCCGCGGCGTAGAACCCGTTGCGGGCCGCAAGGCCGTGATGCATCCGCTTGCTCATCGCCTCGTACTGGGCGGCCATCAGGCCGGACGACTGCGTGCCCGCAAGGCCGAGTGCATCCTCCAACTGAGCGGGGGACAGGCCACGCAGCTTGCCGGAGGCCATCGCCGCCGAATGGGTGCCGAAGACCGATCCGGAATGCCATCCGCGGTTGAGCATTTCGGCGCCGTGCAGCGTGTAGCCGACACGTGGTCCGACCTCGAACCCGACGATTGCGGCGAGAAGCACGTCGGCGCCGCGGGTTTCCTGCAGCGACGACGCAGTGGACAGCAGCGCGGGGATCAGCAGTGAGCAGCTGTGCAGGGGTGCGATCGGATGGAAGTCGTCGAGCTCGAACCCCTGAATGAAGGTGCCGTTCAGCACTGCCGCGGCCGGTGCGCTGGCGGTGCGTCCGGTGCCGATGACGACGGTGTCGCCGTGGCCGTCGATGTCAAGCACCGCTTCTGTGGCCGTCCGCGACCACGGCAGCTGTGCGCCGATGAGCGCGCAGCCGATGCCGTCGAGCAACAGGTGTTTGGCGCGCTCCACCACCGCGGCGGGCACTCCGGACATGGATAGCTCCGCGACCCAATTGGCCAGCTTTCCCGTCGGCCCGAGCGGCGCACTGGCGGTTTGTTGCGTGGCAGCGGTCAAGGCAACCCTCGATCCATCGGATGTGTGCAGTTGTTATACTTATATAACAACTGCACTTCAACCGCAAGAAACGAGCAGGATCCGCCCTATGCTGGGAGCTCTGATGAGCGTCCATGACTTTCGGTCCTCGCCGGCCGAGGTGACGACAGGCGCTGGGGTGCCGCTGCACCGGCAGCTGTTCCTAGTGCTGCACGACGAGATCGCAAGGGGCGCGCTGGCACCAGGCGACGTGCTGCCGACCGAACAGACGCTGTGCGAACAGTTCGGCGTCTCGCGGATCACTGTGCGACGCGCTTTGGCCGACCTCGCCGACGCCGGTCTGATCGAACGCAGGCAGGGCATCGGGTCCTTCGTCCGCGACCAGCCAACGGTGCGCGGGAACGCGGGTGGCGGTTCGTTCATGGACGAGTTGCGTCAAACCGAGTTCGAAACGGAAGTCGACGTGATCGAGCTGGACGTCCGAACCGTGCCCAAGGCGATCGCCGGCCAATTGGGTTGCGAGCGCGCGCTGCATGTCCTGCGGCTGCGCAGCGAACGCCGCACGTCAGAACCGCTGATGATTACCGAGGCGTGGTTGCCCGACGATTTGTCGGACACCATCACCGGCGACGCGCTGTCGCGAGCGCCGCTCTACCGGCTACTGGCCGACGCCGGTGTCGAGCTCGACCGCGTGCAGCACGAGATCACCGCCGAGATCGCGGGGCCGCGGAGTGCGCAGCTGCTCAACACCGCGATCGGGTCGGCGCTGATGCGAGTGAACCGGCTCGCCTTCGCCAGCGGCCAGCCCCATCACTGTTTGTCGATCCTCTTGTCGCCGAACCGGAGTCGAGTGTTGCTAACCCAATCGGCGGCCGAGCTTGAAGCGGGCGAGGGCATGTCGATCGCGCACGACGTGCGCATGCCTCGTGACTGACGCCGACTCCAGGGACGAAGCGTCCGACATTGGCGAGATGGTCGAGATACCCTTCATCGGCAGCACGGGTCCCCGCGCCACGCGTTCGCACCCTCTCGGACCGCGATCGCGGCGATGCCGAGGGCGGCGGCGGGGTCGGCCCACGACCACCCCCACAGGCCGTTGAGCACCAGACCCACCAGCAGGATCGCGGACAGGTAGGTGCACAAAAGGGTCTGCTTGGAATCGGCCACCGCCGACAACGACCCCAGCTCGCGGCCGGCACGGCGTTGTGCCAATGACAGCACCGGCATGACGACGAGGCTCGCCGCCGCGAGCACGATGCCGATCTTCGACGGCCGCGCCTCGCCCAGGCCCAGAAGTGACAGCACCGCGTCGATGGCGACATACGCCGCAAGGGCGAAGAAGGAGATCGCGATGAACCGCAGCGCGGCCTTCTCACGCGTCTCGGGGTCCGTGGCGCAGAACTGCCAGGCAATCGCGGCCGCCGACGCGATCTCGACGATCGAATCGAGTCCGAAGCCGATCAACGCCGACGACGAGACACGTGTGCCCTCGGCCAACGCGACGACCGCCTCGATCACGTTGTAGGCGATGGTTGCGCCGACCAGTAGCCGGATCCGGTGCGCCAGTGCCGCGCGCCGCGTCCCCAGCGGGGCCGACATCAGCAGCAGGCTTCGGTTTCGGCGGCGGGGCAGCAAGCCGGGTCGACCGCAAGCACAAGGCCGATGAGGTCGTCGAGCGCGTGGGCGATGCGCTTGTCGGCCAGCTCATAGCGGCTGCGCCGGCCCTCGGGCTGGGCCACAACCAGGCCGCAACCGCGCAGGCACGCCAGGTGGTTGGACAGGATTTGCCGCGACACCCCGATCTTCTCCGCGAGGTCGGATGGATAGCCGGGTCCGTCGCGCAGCAGCAGCAGGATCTCGGTTCGAGTCGCGTCGGACAGGGCGTATCCGAACCGCGCAAGCGCATCGCCGTGCGTCACCGTCTGCATGGGCCAGATAGTACAGCAGATTCTGTACTCAGAGGGGGCTGAACTGTCAGATTCGCCCGTCGATCCGTAGGTCCGGATGCACCCAGCCGGGGGAACGGCGCTCTTTGAACGCAACGAAGCCTTCCAGCGCTTCGGGCGACGAGTAGCTGGCCTGCATGCCGATGCGATCGAACAGGCCCATGTAGTTGTCGAGGCTGGACTTCACCATGCTCCGCGCCGCCGGTGCCGTCCTGCAGCACTGCCCGACTACCTCGCGGGCCGCGTCGAGCAGCTCATCGTGGGAAACCACGCGCGCGACCATGCCCCACTCCTTGGCCTCGGCCGCGGTCAACGTCCGCCCGGTGAACATCAGGTCCCGCGTGCGCACCGGTCCGATCAGCCGGGCCAGCATCTGGCTGTAGTAGGTGTCGGCGATGCCGCGGAACAGTTCGGGTACGCGGAACGTCGCCCGGTCGCTGACCACGGTCATGTCGCTGCACAACGCGATCTGCAGCCCACCGCCCTGACACAACCCGTTGACGGCCGACACCACCGGCTTGACCGACTGGCGCAGCGTCTCGAACGGCGTGACGTCCATGCCAAGCGCCGACCCGAACGTCAGCCAATTGTCCGAGCCGTCGCCGCCGCCCATGTCGCCTCCTGGTGCGAACACGTCACCGGTGCCGGTGATGACAAGGCCGGCGAGGTCGGGGTCGGCGTCGACGTGCCGGACGGCGTACCTGATGCCGAAGTACATCGCAGGCGTCATCGCATTGCGCGCCTTCGGCCGGTCCAGCGTGCACACACCGAACGGACCCTCCCGGGTGAAGCGCAGATACGGCGTGCCCAGCCAGTCGCCCTCGGGTGGACGTGGCGTGGTTGTCGTCACAGGTGTCGCTCCCCGGCTCGTCGATTGGACACGGCATCGTCAATGGCCTCCGCGTACGGCGCGCAGTCGCCCGCCCCTGGCACCAGCGTCGACAACGCTCCGGCGGCGCAGGCGCGGCGCAACGCAGCCTCGTGCCCGCCCGGCCATCCGGCAGCCAACACCCCGGCGAACACGTCGCCCGCGCCGGTGGTGTCGACGGCCTCGACAGGCGGGGCGGGCACGTCGAACCGTTCGTCCTCGCCAAGGTAGCTCGCCCCGCGCGCACCACGGGTGATCACCAGATGCGGCACGGGCCAATGCCATTCGCGCGCCTCGGCCTCGTTCACCACGACCACATCGGCCAGTTCGGATAGGGCGAGCAGGTGGTGCGGTTCGGCCCCGGTCGGCGACGCGTTGAGCATCACCACTGCGCCCGCAGCCCGCGCCACCCCCGCGGCGGCGACGGCCGTTGCAATCGGGATCTCGAGCTGCAGCAGCACCACGTCGCTGTCGGCGATCACGTCGCGGAGGTCGGCGGAGGTCACGCTCAGGTGCGCGTTGGCGCCGGGCGCGACGACGATGGTGTTCTCCGCTGCGGAGTCGACGATGAGCACCGCCGAGCCGCTGGACCCCGGCAGGTTGACCACGCCGTCGAGCCCGACATCGTTGTCCCGCAGATGTGTGCGCAACTGCTCGGCCGCGGAGTCGGAGCCCAGCGCCGCAACGAGTTGCACGGCCGCGCCCGCACGGGCGGCGGCCACAGCCTGATTGCCACCCTTGCCGCCCGGCGACGACGAGAGCGATGACGCGAGAACGGTTTGGCCCGGCCGTGGCAGGGCATCCACTGTGAAAGTGAGATCGGCGTTGACACTGCCCACCACGCAGACCCGCGTCACCATAAACACCAAAAGTAGACCATCCGCCGCCCGTCGTGCGCACCT
>JAOPVX010000426.1 GCA_025965975.1 Mycobacterium sp.
CAGTGAAGCACGGCTGCTTGTGTAACGGATAAAAGAACCGTCTGGTGTCGATGAAATTCTCGCGCAGATACTCGGCCAGTTCGAACGCCCGGTCGCACATGAGCACGCAGCGGAACGGGACGTGAGAGCTGTCCGGCGGCGCTTCGAACACTCGGACGTGCGGGTTTCCTTTCAGCTGCTCGCTGTACAACGCTTGGTTGGCCTTTTTGCGCACGATGATCTCCCCGAGCTTCTTAAGCTGAGCAAGTCCGATCGCGGCCTGCAGGTCGGTGATCCGGAAGTTGAAGCCGACAACGCGGTGCATGAAACTTCCGCTCTCCAAACGTCCCTGGTTGCGCAGCAGCCGCAGTCGCTCATACACGTCCGGAGTTTGACACGCGATGAATCCGCCCTCGCCCGTCGTGATGGTCTTGTCCGCGAAGAACGAGAAGCATCCGACGTCGCCGAAGGTGCCGACATGCCGGCCCTTGTGCGTTACCCCGATCCCCTGTGCCGCGTCCTCGATAACTTTGAGGTCATGGTGCTTGGCGAACGCCATGACTGCGTCCATATCGGCCGCCGCGCCCATTAGGTGAACAGGCATGATGGCGGCGGTGTTCGCGGTCACGAGGTGCTCCGCTTTGCTGACGTCGATCTGCAGAGTCTGCGGGTCGATGTCGACGAACACCGGCTTTGCTCCGGCGAGAAGCACCGCTGTCGCGCTGCCTACGAATGTCGAGTTGGGAACGATCACTTCGTCGCGAGTCGAAATCTCGAGGGCCATCAGGCCTAGCGCCAGCGCCAGTGTGCCGTTGGGGGCGAAGACCCCGTAGCGGGCACCCATCAGCTCCATCAGCTGACTTGCGAACTCCTGCGAGCGGGCACCCTCGGTAAGCCACTTGTCCTCCAGGACACCGTCGACAAGAGCTCGCTCTTCGTCTCCGATCCACGGTAGGACCTGCGGAATCCGAGCAACGTTAACCGTCATAGGGGCGCCTTTGGCCGGGTCCACGTCAGCATCTCACTGTTGACCCCTCATTTTGATACCAGTCCACTGTCGCTCGAATTCCGGTCTCGATATCGGTAGATGAACGCCAGCCGAGCCGGTCGATCAGCGAGACGTCGAGAAGCTTACGAGGGGTGCCGTCGGGTTTCGAAGGATCCCACAGTACCGTGCCGCGGTAACCCACGATGTCTGCCACCATGGCGGACACCTCGGCAATCGTGTAATCGACGCCCGTGCCGATGTTGACCGGCGACGGTTCGTTGTAGTGGTCAAGGAGGTGTAGACACGCCGAGGCCAGATCATCGACGTACAGGAACTCTCGACGGGGTTTGCCAGTGCCCCAGTTCGTCACCGACTCCTCGCCTGCAGCATGCGCCTGGATAAATCTTGAGATCAAAGCGCTTAATACATGTGATTGCGTTTCATGGAAATTATCGCCGGGCCCATACAGGTTGCTTGGCATTACAGCGATCCACGGTAACCCATGTTGCCTGCGGACGGCGCTCACCTGCGCGATTCCCGCGAGCTTGGCCACCGCGTAACCCTGATTGGTCGATTCAAGCGGTCCTGTGTGAAGGTAGCTCTCTTTAATGGGTTGCGGGGCATGCTTCGGATAGATGCACGACGAGCCGAGAAACAGTAATCGCTCGACGCCCGCCGCGGTGGCAGCATCCATCACATTCACTTGAATCTGGAGATTTCGGGATATGAAGTCGGCTGGATAGGTCGCGTTGGCGAGGATTCCGCCTACGAATGCCGCGGCGACAACGACAGTCTTGGGCTTCTGCGCTGCTACGAAATCGAAAACGCGGTCTCTGTCGGTGAGGTCAAGTTCGGAGCGACTCACCCCGATAAGGCGAGAGAAGCCTTCCTTCTCGAACAAGCGCCAGATGGCAGAACCGGCGAGTCCGCGATGGCCGGCAACCCATACCGGAGCGCCGCGCTCCAAGGGCGACACGGCCCCCGACGCCATGTCCGCCTCGGACCCATTGGTAACCATCAGCTATTGCCCCAATCCACCGACGGCTTGTCGATCCACGGCGTTCCGGCGCATTCCAGGCTCTTGATATCCGCGTCGATCATGATGTTGGCGAGTTCAGGCGCCATCACCTCGGCCTTCCAATCAAGCAGGCGCGCCGCCTTCGTGGAATCACCGATCAATCCGTCGACCTCGGCCGGGCGCACGTAACGCTCGTCGAATGTCACGTAGTTTTCCCAGTCCAGCCCAACGCATTCAAATGCCATCTGGACGAATTCCCGTACGGTGCAGGCCTGCCCCGTCGCCAACACATAATCATCCGGCTCGTCGGCTTGGAGCATTCGCCACATCCCTTCCACGTATTCGGGCGCGTAGCCCCAGTCGCGGATGGCGTCCAAATTACCGAGATACAGTGTTGAATCGAGGCCGGCTTTGATCCTAGCCACCGCGCGGGAAACCTTGCGGGTCAAGAACGTCTCACCTCGGCGCGGTGACTCGTGGTTGAAGAGGATTCCGTTGACAGCGAACATTCCGTAGGCTTCGCGATAGTTTTTTGTTATCCAGTACGAATACACCTTTGCAGCTCCGTACGGAGACCGCGGATAAAATGGTGTTGATTCGTTCTGAGGCGGCGGCGATGCGCCGAACATTTCTGAACTTGACGCGTGGTAGAACCTGCATGATAAGCCCGCGAGTCGCACGGCTTCCAGCAGGCGCACGGTACCGACACCGGTAATGTTGCCGGTGTTCTCCGGTTCGTCAAACGACACACGCACATGGGACTGAGCGGCTAGGTTGTACACCTCGGCCGGGTCGATCTTTGCTAGCAGCGACGTCAGCCGTCCGCCGTCGTTGATGTCGCCGTAGTGAAGGAAGAGCCGAGCATCCGGCCGGTGCGGGTCCTGGTATAGGTGGTCGATCCGGACGGTGTTGAATGTCGAAGCCCTCCGGATCAGGCCGTGGACTTCGTACCCCTTACTCAGCAACAATTCGGCAAGATACGAGCCGTCTTGCCCCGTGATTCCTGTTATCAGTGCGCGTCGCGCCATTCCCTGCCCTTCTTGACCATCTACCGCTGTTGGATAACCCGTGTTGATCCAGATGCTGTCACCCTCGTCGCGATGCCGACAATTGTTGGACCCACTCGTCGAAGTTGTCCAGCGAATTCTGCGCACTGAGCACTCTCGTCACATATTCACGTCCGTTCGCGCCAAGCCGATTTCTCAGCTCGGGATCGGCAGCGAGTGCGGTAGCCGCATCCAACAGCAGGACGGGATCTCCGCTCTCGACAACGATGCCCCCACCGGAATTCCGAAGCTCTTCGGCGGCGTTACTTCGTGCGTCGATCGCCGCCAGAACCGGCGTCCCGCTCTGAAAGTACGAGGTCAACTTGCTGGGAATTGACATCTCAGCGACGCCCGGCTTCTGGTTCACCAGAAGTATGTCGGCCGCGATGAGAGCCGACGTGAATTTATCGTCGGGAAGCGGTTCTCGGATCTCCATGCGGCGCGTTCCTCGGCCCATCGCTTCCAACGATCGTCGCTGATTTCCGTCCCCGAGGAGAACAAAACGGATCTTGGATTCTTTCTCGTCCGCGATCTGGGCCGCACGCACCACGTTCTCCAAGCCCTGCTTCACGCCCATGGCTCCGGCGTGCAGTACGACGACCTCGTCGGGCGCCCAACCGAATTGTTCACGGTCCGCGTCCCGATCAGAGCGTGCGTCTGACGAAATATGCACCCAGTTCCTGACGGTTCTCACCTTGGCCGGGCTTACATGCAGATTGTCGAGCAACTGTGTTCGGAATCTGTCATGGATCACCGCAATACCATCGGCCTGCCGCAGGACCCAGCTCTCCAGTTGACCGACGAAGCTCGACACAGCTGATCCCACAGTTTGCGTCTCGGCTAGTCCCACCGTGTAGAGGTCCTGAACCCAAACGCCCAAGGCCGGACGATGGCGCCCTATAGCGCGGTTCTTCAGGCATACCAAGGCGGTCGAGTCAAGCGCAGGTGTAACGCATTTCAAGACGTCTGGCTGATCCCACTTGGAAAAAGCGGCGCGGGTCCCGAATGTCGCTTCCATGAACAACCGGCGCGAGTTGGTGAACTTCTTGGGGATGGAGTGCCTGACCCTCTTTACCGGCACGCCCGCGATCGTCTCGAAAGATGTCCACTTCCATTGGTATTCCGGAGCAATCCGCCACTCAGGGTAATGCGGGACGCCCGTGATTACCTTGACGTCGTAGCCTCTGTCGGCAAGCTCGTTGCATAAACCGGTCGAGTACGGGGCAATGCCCAACGGCTCGGGCTCATAATTGATCCCGATGAAGGTCACCGCAATTCGTTTTCGGGGCGCCTTGGTCGACATGCTGCTCGTGCCGGCGTGAGCGGGCACCGGTGTGGCCGAAGGATCCATTCCGTTAGTACGCCCCCGAACCGCATATCACCGCGCGTACCGTCATCAGGGCGATGGCGAGGTCGGCCAGCATTGACCAGTTGTCCACATAGGACAGATCCAGTCGGACTGAGTCCTCCCACGACAGGGCCGAGCGACCGCTAACCTGCCAGAGCCCGGTAATTCCCGGCCGGACCAGCAGCCTTCGGCGAATCTGATCGTCATATGACGCGACTTCCGCAGGCAACGGAGGTCGAGGGCCGACAACGCTCATCTCGCCCCGTAGTACATTGATGAATTGGGGTAATTCATCAATGCTGTAGTGCCGCAAGAACCGGCCCACCCGTGTCACCCGCGGATCAGATTGGATCTTGAACAGGAGTCCATCGCCTTCATTCAGGTGAATGACCTCCGTCAGCCGTTGTTCGGCATCTGCGATCATGGTTCGGAATTTGATCATCCGGAAAGGCTCGCCGTTCAGACCGATGCGCTCGGCGGTGTAGAAAACCTGACCTTTGCTGGTTAGTTTTATGGCCGTAGCCGCCAGAAGCATAACTGGGAGCGCCGCCGCCAACACCATTAGCGAGAAACACAGGTCGAACGCCCGTTTCTGAAAGCCTTTGGCACCGTCGTAACGCGGTTTAGCTATTTGAATGAGCGGCACCCGGGCCAAAGACCTCACCGCGAGCCTGGGCCCCGCCAGGTCGACCATCCCTGGCGATACCACCAGATCTACGTCGAGCTTCTCCAATTGCCACGACAAATCGCGAAAGCCGCAAGGGCCGAGGTGGTCCGTCGATGTCACAGCCACAGTGTGTGCACCGGAGGCGCGGATCGCCTCCTCGAAATTACCGTTGTCAGGATAGAGCGGCAGGTCGCCGAGCTCGGCGACGTCGGTTACATCGACGCCTCCCCGGCCCGGTATGCACGCGGCGACAACGGTGTAGCCGTCTTCTGGGTGCCGCGCGACGGACTCCACCAGGCCGCGCACGGACTGCAGCGCACCGACTGCCAGCACAGCGTTCAGCATCCGGCCTCGCCGGCGGAGGGACACCACCACCCTTCGTGCAAGCCGTCGATTCAGCGTCAGCCCCACCACGCCCAAGGGCAGCGCGATCGCCAGATACCCTCGCGCGATGTCGAGCTTGAGCAGCATCGAGAGAATCGCGATTGCACCGAATTCCGTCATCGTGGCCGACCACAGGCGGCGGAATTCCTCGGATCCCGCGCCGATGACAACCGGAGCACGTGTTCGGTAGACCGCCAGGAGCCAGAGCCACGTCACGATGATGATGATGGAAACGATCGGGTAGTCGAGCGAACTGTAACCGGCAACCCTGGGTGATTTACCGCCAAACCGAAGGAATTCGGCGGTGACCACCGCCAGCGTCGCCACGACCGCATCCGAGACGAACAGATAGAGGCTGTATCGGCGTTGCCACACCGCGCGTGGTTCATCGGCAGGAATGGCGCTTGGTTCAGCGGGCCGCTTACCGATGTCCTCCGTTTCGGCGGGACCCGTTCCGATCGGTCCCTGGCGGAACGGAGGCAGAGTGCGCCGCGGGCGCCTGTCAAGGGCGACGCGCATGCCAGGGCGCGTCCAGCTGACGGATTCGTCTACCAAGGCACTATCCCCTCCCGTGGGCCAGATTTTGCCAGCCCCTCCCGTGGGCCAGGTTTTGCCAGAAAATGGGCCACGTTTTGCTAGAGAACCTCGTTGCTCTTGCTGCGCTGGGCCCTCCAAGGCTGGCGGCGCAGCGTACCGCCAAAGTCGCTGCTTTCGGCATCCCCCGACGCCCACACCTCTGTGCTTGCCGACGCTGTGTGCAAACATAGCGGAGTCGTAGCGTCCGTGCGACTTGTGCCGGTAAATTCCCAAGGAATTTATTTCCGACGGCGCTCCAGCCGACTTTCAGACAATCGTTGGTGCTTGGCTGCGGCAATGACACCTGGCCCCCCCGCCCGGGCCAGACCGTTATGCCGACCAGCCTGGGCCCTCAGTCGTAGAGCTGACCCGGAATTGAAACGGACTGCGGCATAACGGTCACTGCGGCATAAGATCCGCAAGTACCTGGCTCCGGCGCTGGCTGAGGGTCTGCAACCAGGTCCTGAGGAGACGATCGACGAGGGGCTGTGGCGGGCGCGGATAGAACGCTGGTTTCCTGAGCTCGGTGATCCGGCGGCGCGGGCGCTGACATGGCCGCAGACCGCGGTGTATCACCAGTGGATCGGTGATCAGCTGGCGGTGCGGGCGACGGTGGCGACGATCGCGCAGCGGCTGCGCGACGACTACCACGTGGAGGTGTCGGAGTCGACGGTACGGCGTTATATCGCAGCGACTTTCACCGAGCAGCGCATCGAAGACAGGGTCACCGTGGCGCGGGGCGCTGTCGAACCGGGCAGCGAAGCCCAAATCGACTACGGCAAGCTGGGCATGTGGCTCGACCCGGTGTCGGGGGGCCGGGTCGCGGTGTGGGTGTTCGCGATGATCGTGTCGTGTTCGACAGCGCTGTTCGTGCAACCGGTGTTGAAGATGGATCAGTCGTCATGGAACGCCTAGCACGTCGCAGCCTTCGAGTTCTTCGGGGGGCTGGTCTGCGACAACCTCAAGACCGGGGTGGATCGACCGGAACCCTGCGCCAGTTCTCGATGCGGTGGCGAGGTTTCCAAGCAGCGCCGCCAGCAACACGTTTCGGTCGGTGGTCGAGGCGCCCAGCATCGACAGCGAGGTGGCCACCGGATCCGGTGCCTCCGCGTCGGTTGGGCTCGACGCCGTCGAAGGGCGTCGACCCGAAGCGCAGCCAGTGAGCTAACCCGACCGTCGGCGGTGACAATGACTGCATCGGTAACCTTCAATAACGAAAAGACGCGTGCGCGCGTTCGCCTGCCCGGTATGTCGGGGCTTCGCCCCGTTCGAGTCGCGTAGCTGTCCCAATTGCCACGGAGAGTTGGCTTTACAGGTAACGACCAAAACGATGGTCGCCACCTCGTCGGGCAGCGCCGTCATCGACCGCCAGCGCTGGATCGCGTGCACGAAGGCCCGCCGGCCTCGGCTGCAACTGGTTGGTTCCCGACGAGCAGGAGGACCACGGGCAGCGGGGGCGCTGTCTGGCCGATTCGCTGATCCGCCGCGAACCCGACGCCGACGACACCATCGCCGTTGAGAAGCTGGCGTCGACCACGACCGCGCTGCGCCGGTTGATTTGTCAGGTCCTCGACATCGGCCTGCCCGTCGACCCGTTCTGGCGCAGCGACGGCGGCCTTGGGTTCGACCTGCTGTCCAGTTACAGCGCCGGGGAGCGCGTGGTGATCGGTCATTCCGGTGGGGTGATTACGATCGACCTGGTCGAGTCTTTAGATGCCCACCGGGAGTCGATGCGGGTTCGCCTGGGGGAGCCGTATCGGACCATGCTTGGCCATTTTCGGCACGAGGTGGGCCACTACTATCAGAACGTTCTGGTGGAAAGCGGCCCCGGCGCCCTGCGCTACCTCGACGAGTGCCGCGAGCTTTTCGGCGACGAACGCGCCGACTATCAAGCCGAGATTGCACGGCACTACAGGTTCGGCGCACCCGAGAACTGGCGCGAGTCCTACATCTCGGAGTACGCGACGATGCATCCCTGGGAGGACTTCGCCGAGTGCTTCGCGCACTTCGGTTTGGGATCCGTAACTGTCGAGCTTCTGCACCCGCCCTTTCTCGGCAGTGCCATCATTGGAGAGATTCGGCTCTGGCCCCCTTCGTCTCTAGGCTTCCCGACATGGAACGCGACAGGTTACGGCACCGGCTGCACGCCGCGTCACTGCGCAGTGAGGTGGCAGGCCCGGGCCTGCCCTGGCGGTACTTGGAGGTAGTGGACGAGACCGGATCGACCAATTCGGATCTCCTCGCCCGCGCGGCGGCGGGCGAGGACATCGACCGGGTCGTTCTGATCGCAGAACACCAGACCGCGGGACGTGGCCGGATGGGACGGAGCTGGTTGGCCGCCGCAAGGGCGCAGATCACGCTGTCGGTAGGGGTACGGCCCGGCGACGTCCCGATCCACCATTGGGGTTGGTTGCCTCTAACGGCCGGCGTGGCCGTGGTCGACACCGTGGCGGCCGAGGTCGGTGTTCACGCCGGCGTGAAGTGGCCCAACGACGTCATGGTCGACGACGGCAAATTGGCAGGCATCCTCTCCGAAGTGGCGGCACCCGACATGTTCGTCGTCATCGGAATCGGACTCAACGTCACGCTGAGCGCCGAAGAGGCCGGCGACCCGGTGGCCGTATCCCTGCTCGACCTCGGTGTGGCAGCACCCGACAGAGACCGCCTGATACGTCGGCTGCTGTTTGAGCTTGGCACCCGCATCAACAATTGGCGAATGGCGGGCGGCCTCGACGAGAAACTGATCGCCGATTACCGTGCGCGGAGCCTGACGATCGGATCCGAAGTTCGGGCGTTGCTTCCCAGCGACCGCGAAATTGTCGGCGCGGCGCGGGGAATCGACAGAGAGGGCCGACTCATCGTCGATTCAGGGGGCGAGATGGTCCCGGTTTCGGCCGGCGACATCATTCATCTCCGTCCCGTAAACAAGTCCGGACTCTAGATTTGCACTGTGAGATATCCAGAAACCGTCCTGGCCGCCGACGAACGGGTGGTGCTGCATCGACATCCGCACTGGAAGCGGCTCATCTCGGCGGTTGTGGTGCTCGTCGTGGCCAGCGGCCTTGCGGCGTTTGTCGGCGCGGTCGTCGCGCAGATGACTTGGGATCAGACCGCCAAGAAGGTCATCTTCGGCGTGCTCGGAATCGTCTGGCTGGTGGGCGTCGGTTGGCTGACGTTATGGCCGTTTTTCAATTGGCTCACAACGCATTTCGTTATCACCGACCGCCGGGTGATGTTCCGCCACGGCCTGCTCACCAGATCAGGCATCGACATCCCGCTGGCGCGGATCAACAGCGTCGAATTCCGGCACGGGATTTTCGACCGCATAGTGCGGACCGGCACGCTTATCGTCGAATCCGCGTCGCAGGATCCCCTGGAATTCCACGACATACCTCGCGTGGAGCAGGTTCACTCACTGCTGTATCACGAAGTCTTCGACACCCTGGGTTCCGAGGAATCGCCGAGCTGAGCCAGCCGCCTGGCACGGCGGGCGGACCGACGCAGCGGCGTGACGTTGCCATCGTGCAGATCTGGATCCCGCGCGTCCTCGAGCGCCTCGGCGATCCCGCCACCGGTGAGCGCTGATTCGATCGCCTTATCGGGGTGCCGGCCGAACTCGTCGGGGAACACCCAGCGCCTGAACGCCCAGAACCGGAACGCCATCTGCAGCAGGTTGCCGATGACGTAGGCGGAGATGAAGTCGGCGATGTTCTCCTGTGTCAGCGACACGTCGGGCACGCGGAGCTGCAGCACGTAGCTGGAGAACCACAGCGGCGCCATCGACAACAGCACGCCAACACCGCTGAACGCGAAGAACATCAGCGCCTCGTGATGGCGTTCGCGACCACCGCGATCGCGGAAGCTCCATTCGCGGTTGAAGATGTACGACGCGATCACCGCCACGATCCCGGCGATGATCTTCGCCGTGACAGGCTTGGGTTCCAGCACCGTGAGCTTGAGCGTGTAGAACACCGCCGAGTCGACGACGAACGTCGTCGCGCCGACGATCGCGAACTTTATGAGTTCGTGATGCTGCTCGGCGTATGGCCGGATCTGGCGGGGCAGCCGCTTGATCGTGGCATCGGTGAAGGACACAACAGCGCAGTGTACGGAAATCAACCAGCGCACGTGTACCCGTGCAGGTCACGGCGGGTAAACCTGCTGATCATCGCCATGACACCATATTGCTGTGCCACGTGACCCCAGCGCGCCCCCTGTGGTGGCCATGGTCGGCGGTGGGCAGCTGGCCAGGATGACCCACCAGGCGGCGATCGCGCTCGGCCAGACGCTGCGGGTACTGGCCGCCAGCAAGGATGACCCTGCCGCGCAGGTGACCCCGGATGTCGTGATCGGTGCACACACCGACCTGGATGCGCTGCGGAGGGTGGCGGAGGGTGTTGACGCGCTGACCTTCGATCACGAACACGTGCCGACCGAACTGCTCGAGAAGCTCGTCGCCGACGGAGTCAACGTGGCTCCGCCGCCGTCCGCCCTGATCCATGCCCAGGACAAGCTCGTGATGCGGCGGCGGCTTGACGCGCTCGGCGCACCGGTGCCGCGCTTCGCCGAGGTGGTCGATGTCGCCGACATCGACGCGTTCGCCGAGCGCGTCGACACCGACATCGTGGTCAAGACGGTGCGCGGCGGCTACGACGGGCGCGGCGTGACACTGGCCCGTGACGTGGCCGAGGCCCGTGATGTCGCAGGCCGGTATCTGGCCGACGGCGCAGCCGTGCTGGTCGAGGAGAAGGTGGCGATGCGGCGCGAGCTGGCCGCGTTGGTGGCACGGTCACCGTTCGGGCAGGGCGCGGCATGGCCGGTGGTGCAGACGGTGCAGCGCGACGGCATCTGCGTCGAGGTGATCGCCCCTGCGCCGCGTCTGGACGCCGAATTGGCCAGCGCCGCAGGACATCTCGCGCTGCGGCTGGCCGACGAACTCGGCGTGGTCGGCGTGCTGGCGGTCGAGCTGTTCGAGACCGTCGAGGGCCGGCTCGTGGTCAACGAGCTCGCGATGCGTCCGCACAACTCCGGACACTGGAGCATGGACGGCGCCCGCACCGACCAGTTCGAGCAACACGTGCGCGCGGTGCTCGATTACCCGCTGGGCGATACCGCGCCGATCGCGCCGGTGACCGTGATGGCCAATGTGCTTGGCGCGCAAGAGGCTCCGGCTATGAACATGGACGAACGGCTGCATCACCTGTTCGGCCGCATGCCGGAGGCCAGGGTTCACCTGTACGGCAAGGGCGAGCGGCCCGGACGCAAGATCGGCCACGTCAACGTCCTGGGCGGCGCCGGAGGCTCGCCCGACGACGACGCGTACGTGGCAGATGTGCGGGAACGGGCGGTGCGGGCCGCACACTGGTTGTCGCACGCCGAGTGGACCGACGGATGGAGTGGACATGACTAGCGCGCCGCAGCCGCGGGTCGGCGTGATCATGGGCAGTGACAGCGACTGGTCCGTGATGGAGGACGCCGCCCAAGCGCTGGCCGAATTCGACGTGCCGTTCGAGGTCGGCGTGGTGTCGGCGCACCGCACGCCTGCCCGCATGCTCGACTACGCAGGCAGCGCCGCGGGCCGCGGCATCGAGGTGATCATCGCCGGCGCGGGGGGCGCCGCGCATCTGCCCGGCATGGTCGCCGCGGCGACACCGCTACCGGTGATAGGCGTGCCGGTGCCGCTGGACAGGCTCGACGGCCTTGACTCGCTGCTGTCGATCGTGCAGATGCCCGCGGGCGTACCGGTCGCCACGGTGTCGATCGGCGGCGCTCGCAACGCCGGATTGCTTGCGGTGCGCATTCTCGGCGCGTCGGACCCCGCGCTGCGGACGCGGATCGAGGAATTCCAGAGCGAATTGGCCGACATGGTGCTGCAAAAGGATGCGGCGCTGCGAAACCGGCTGCTTGGGCATTAGGCCCCCAACCGATATAGCCAAACTTCGATCGTTACCGGGCAATTGGTCAGCGGTTCGTCACCGGCTTTCTCCAACCCGAAATTCTGTTGGTACTCGACGTGCTCAATGCGGCACAGCGCACCAAGCAGGTTTCGGGTGTCAACACCGTTCGGGCCGCAGCCGAGCAGGACTCAATCCTGCTCACTAATCAGGAAAGGTAAGGTCACCGGCGAGTAGTAAGGAGTCGCCATGGCCATCGGCAACCCGTCGTTCGACGCTTTCAAGCTCCCCGACGTGCACCAGGAACTGCGTTCGGTGCTGCGTGACCTCTGCGAGAAGGAGATCGCCCCGTATGCGGCCGACGTCGACGAGAAGGCCCGGTACACCGACGAAGCCCTAGCGGCCCTCACCGCTTCGGGTTTCGCCGCCATCCACATCCCGGAGGAGTACGGGGGCGAGGGCGGCGACTCGGTGGCAGCCTGCATCGTCATCGAAGAGGTGGCGCGGGTGTGCGCGTCGTCGTCGCTGATCCCGATCTGCAACAAGCTGGGCACCACGGGCCTGTTGATGCGCGGGTCCGAGGAGCTCAAGAAGCAGGTCCTGCCCACCATTGCCGCCGGCGAGGCGGTGGCGTCGTACGCGCTGTCCGAGCGCGAGGCAGGCAGCGACGCCGCGGCGATGCGAACCCGCGCGCGCCAGGAGGGCGGCGAGTGGGTGCTCAACGGCGCCAAGTGCTGGATCTCCAACGGCGGGCACTCGACCTGGTACACGGTGATGGCCGTGACCGATCCGGACAAGGGCGCCAACGGCATCTCGGCGTTCGTCGTGCACAAGGACGATCCCGGCTTCGTGGTTGGCGCCAAGGAACACAAGATGGGCATCAAGGGGTCGCCCACCACCGAGCTCTACTTCGAGGACTGCCGCATCCCTGGGGACCGGATCATCGGCGACCCCGGCACCGGCTTCAAGACCGCACTCGCCACGCTGGACCACACCCGCCCGACGATCGGTGCACAGGCGGTCGGCATTGCGCAGGGCGCGCTGGATGCGGCGATCGCATATGTCAAGGAGCGCAAGCAGTTCGGCAAGCCGATCGGTGATTTCCAGGCCGTGCAGTTCATGCTGGCGGATATGGCGATGAAGCTGGAGGCCGCGCGGCTGATGGTGTACACCGCCGCCGCGCGGGCCGAACGCGGTGAGCCCAATCTGGGCTTCATCTCCTCGGCGTCGAAGTGCTTCGCATCCGACGTCGCCATGGAGGTGACGACCGACGCCGTGCAACTGTTCGGCGGCTACGGATACACCACCGACTTCCCCGTCGAGCGGTTCATGCGCGACGCTAAGATCACCCAGATCTACGAGGGCACCAACCAGATTCAGCGCGTCGTCATGTCGCGAGCGCTGCTGAAGTAGCCCTTCAGCTCACGTACTCGAGGAAGAACGCCATTCCCGCCTCAAGGTGGTAGGTGTTGTGGCAGTGGCTGATCCACCGACCGGGATTGTTCGTGTCGAAGTCGACCTCCACGGTCTGCTTGGGTGGCACCAGCACCGTGTCCTTGCGGGCTTTAGCGACGGTCGCGGGTGCCTCTGTGCTCCTCGCGTCCGCAGCCATTACCTGGAACGTGTGTCCGTGTAGGTGGAACGGGTGGTACATCATCGACTCGTTGATGAAACGGATCCGCACCCGCTGGTTCGGCTTGACCGGCACTCCGTCGTTCGGCGGGTTGTACAGCCGGCCGTTGACCGGCCAGGTGTATCCGTTGACCGGACCGGTCAGGCGGGCATCGATCACCCGATCGGGTGCCTTGGCCGGTAGCGTCACCTCCGGCGTCGGTGACAACGTCGCGGTGTCGAGCACCACCTCGCGCCGCAGCGATGCGACGAATTCGTCGACATTGACCGAGCTCGGCGCGTTGTTGATGCGCATGTTCAGCTGCGCGTGCCCCTGCTTGCCCTCCGGCGCGGCGATCACCGGCAGCGACTCGTTCACGATGACGATCGCGTCCACCCGTTCGCCCATGCCAAGGATCACCGAGTTCGCCTGCACGGGCACCACGGGGTAGCCGTCGGTCTGGATAACCTTCATCGTCGCGTTTGGTACCGCCACCCGGAATGCGGTGTCCGACCCGGCATTGATGACGCGCAGCCGAATCCGTTGGCCGGCACGGTAATCCATCACCTGCGGATCGGCGCGAACCCGGCCGTTGACGACGAAGTAGGGGTAGGTGACGTCGCCGCCATCCTGACCGAGCGGGCTGGTTGGCGTCACGCCGGGGCCGCCCGGTGCCATCGGCTTCATGCCCGTCTTGCGCAGGTTCTCCAGGACCTGGTCCGGGTTCGTGCCTGTGCCGTCGATCCAATCGTCGAGCACGACCACCAGTTCGTCGTCGTAGTCGACCCGCTCGTCGGGATTCTCGATGATCAGCGGTCCGTACAGGCCGCGGTCGAGTTGGGTGCCGACATGCGAGTGAAACCAGTACGTTCCTGCGTCCGGCACCACGAAGTCGTAGGTGAATTTCTGGCCGTTCGGCACGGCGGCCTGGGTCAGGTCCGGCACGCCGTCCATATCGTTGACGATGGCGATGCCGTGCCAGTGCACGGTCACGTCTTGTGGCATGGCATTGGTCAGCTCCGCCCGCAGCCGCTGGCCCTTTTTCAGCCGGATCTCTTGGGCCGGAACGCGATTTCCATACGCCCACGTATGGACTTTGACGCCGCCGAGATCGACCTCGGTCTCGCCCGCGGCCAGGCTGATATCCGTCGATGCGGGCGCCGCGGGCGGCGGTCGCGCCGTCGAGCAGGCCGCGACCCCGGCAGCGGCGCCGACAGCACCCATCACAAGAAACTGCCGCCGACCGATCACGGGTTCAGCGTGGCACTTCGGTCCGTCGTTAGTGGCGACTCCGAAAATAACAACGAGTAGAGGTGCCTGCGCTAACCACGGGTGACCTTCTCCATCTGTCGACGGCGGTCGAGCGCGGATGCGTCCGGGTTCGCCACCTGCACAAGCGACGCACCGGCGGCGAAGACGGCCAGGAGGTTGTCGGTGAGTTCATCGGCGGTCGTCCAGCCCGCCATCGACAGCACACGATCACCGCCGGTGAAACCCTGTGCGGCAGCCGAGGCTTGGCCGCCGACAATGACCTCGGCGACCGACCTGCCGTCCAGCGCGGCACCGGGCTGGCGCTCGGGTGAGATCTGATCGCCGTGCACCCGCACGGAGGTCGCGTAGTCGGTCACCCCGATGGGAAGGTCCGTCACCGGCTTGCCGAACGCGTCCAACGACAGCACCGCGATCTCACCCGGCCCGACCGCATCGTCGGCCTCGGACAGCCGATCGGCGGTGCAGAGCGCGATGTCGGCGTCACCCGAGAGGACGACTTCCGCACCGATCCACCAGATTCCGAACAGTACGGCCGCAGTCTGCCAATGCGCCGGCAGCAGAAGAGCCACCCGGCTGCCTGGTCCAGCACCCAACTCGGCACGCAGCAGGTTGCCGGTCTTGGCGGCCCAGTTGGCCAGGGTGACCGTCGACAGCTCGATACGCTCGCCGGTGGCGTCGTCGTAGTAGGTGATCCGCGGCCCGGCGGGGTCGGAGGCCATGAGCGGATCCAGTACCGCCGAACTGACTGTGGTCACGTCTAGTTGACGCACTCCGGGTCGTTGGAGCCTGCCGTGAGGATCGGCGACGGCGGGGGCGCGGAATCGGTCGAGCCGGCCGAATCGGTCGTTCCCGCGGCCGCCGGGTTGGCGGTGGCCAGTGTCGGATCGCTGCCGCCGAGGCCGGAACCGGGTCCGGTGTAGTCACCCGCCAGCACCACACGCGCCGCGCCGGGCGACACCGATGCGTTCTCGACGACCGGTAGCCCGCCGAGCTCCTTGGAAACCGCCTGCGCGCCAAGGTCATTGGCCTTGGCGGACTGCACCTGGCTGCCCGTGACGTGGCCGGTGCCGTTGTTACCGATGTTGCCAGCCGCGAACCCCTTGTTGGTCAGCACGTGCGCCACGGCGGCGGCCAGCCCGTTGACGTCGGTGTCATTGACGACGTCGACGGTGGTTTTGCTTGGTGTATAAGCCAATTGCTCGGTCTTGCCTTGAGCCTGGTCGTGCAGCAGGCCGGCTACCCAGTCCTTCACCTGGCTCGGGTCCACCCTGACCACGCTCTGCATGCCGTCGTCGCTCCATCCCGCTTCCTCGAGAATCGGGATGGTGGCGAACGCGACATTCCCTGCGGCCAGCTTCTGCAGTTGCTGGATGAAATCCATGATGTCCCAACCCTCGGACAGCACCACGGATCGTTGGACGGCATTCTGCAGGCGATTCAGTGTGGCCGGGCTTGACAGTGTCTTGCCGGAGATCACCTGGTGGGCCAGCGCCGCCATCACGGCCTGTTGCCTTGTCACCCGGTCCAGGTCGCCGCGGGGCAGGTCGTGGCGTTGCCGGACGAAGCTCAGCGCTTGTGGGCCGTCCAGTTTCTGCCAGCCGGCAGGAAAGTCTGCCCCCGAAAGGGGCTCGTACACGGCATCTTTCAGGCAGACATTGACACCGCCGAGCGCGTCGGTGATCAACGCGAACCCGAGCAGCCCGATCTCGGCGTAATGGTCGACGGTCACGCCGGTGAGATTCGCGACGGTCTTGATCAGCGCTTCGCGGCCGGCTTCGGTGGACTGCTTGTCGGCCTCGGCGTCGGAGACACCCGATTCCACCAACTTGACCCGGTTGTCCTCCTTGACCGACCCGTAGACGCCGTTGATCTTCATCTTGCCCACACCCGGCGCATCGACATAGGAGTCGCGGGGGATGGAGATCGCGGTGGCCGACTTCCCGTTGTTGGGGATGCGCACCAAGATGATGGTGTCGGTGTTGGTGGAGACGTTGTCGCCTGCCCGCAGCGTCGCCAGTTCCTCCGCCGAAAGCGGGTTGCCGTGCGCGTCGGTGCGGCTGTCCAAGCCGACGAGCAGAATGTCGATCGCGCCGTCCTCGCCACCCTCGCCAAGCGCCATCGACGAAAAGTGTTTGATGCCGGATTCGAACGAGCGGATCTTGCCCCACGCCACGCCGGTGCCCACCACGATGGCCAGCGCCACCGACACGGCGATCACACGGATCAGACGAGCGGGCATCTGCCCAGGCTACTTCTGAGACGGGCGCAGACCTGGGAGCTCGGATCGGCGTGCCAGACTCAACGGCATGCCAGACCGAATCGTTATCTCTGGCGCAGGTGGCATGGTGGGGCGCTTCCTGGCAGCTCAGGCCCGCCGGCAGGGCCGCGACGTGCTGGCGCTGACGTCGGCGGAGTGGGATATCACCGACCCGGCGGCGGCCGAGCGTTTCATCCAGTCCGGTGACGTCGTGGTCAACTGCGCCGCCTACACAAGGGTCGACGCCGCCGAAGAGGATCAGGACCGGGCCCACGCCGTGAACGCGTTGGGGCCGGAGAACGTCGCGCACGCCTGCGCCCGTGCCGGTGCGGATCTCATCCACATCTCCACGGACTACGTCTTCAGTGGTTCTTTCGAAGGCACCCAACGCCGTCCCTATGAGATCGACGACGAAACCGGGCCGCTGAGCGCGTATGCGCGCACCAAGCTGGCCGGCGAGCTGTTGGTGCTTGCCGCGATGCCCGACGCGCACATCGTCAGGACCGCCTGGGTCTACGAAGGCGCCGATGGCAGCGACTTCGTGGCCGTGATGCGCCGGCTGGCGTCCGGCGACGGACCGGTGGATGTGGTGGCCGACCAAATCGGCTCACCAACCTACGTCGGTGACTTTGTCGGCGCGCTGCTGGAGATCGCCGACGGCTCCATCCGCGAACCGCTGTTGCATGCTGCCAACGAGGGCGAAGTCAGCCGATCAAACCAGGCCCGTGCGGTGTTCGAGGGCGTCGGCGCGGATCCGGAGCGGGTCCGCCCCGTCGGTACCGACGCCCATCCGCGTCCTGCGCCCCGCCCGCCGTATTCGGCGTTGTCTTCACGAAAGTCCGCCGAGGCGGGGCTGACGCTGCTGCGGCCGTGGCGTGATGCGCTAACGGCCGCGCTGACGGCGCAGTAGCGGTCGTGGTTTAGGCGTTGCGAACCCGCTCGGCGGGTCGGGTGTCGGGAGGATCAGATCCGCGGCCCGCCCGGCCATCGCCAGCATCGGCCCGGTGAGGTTGCCCGAGATCATCGTCGGCGTGATCGAGCAGTCGACGATGCGCAGTCCCTCGACCCCGCGGACGCGCAACGGCGGTCGGGTAGGGGCCGTTAGACAGCCTACCGGGCTGAAGCGCAGACACTCATGTTGGTCGCTGTTGCTGCGGGCACCGGTTGTGGGTGCGGTTACCCTCTAGCGCGTGAGTGACGAACTGGGTGCTGTCGCGTGAGCGACGGTCTGACGGTGGTCACGTGAGTGACGAATTGGTTGTAGTCACGGTGACGTATTCGCCGGGGCCGCACCTCGATCGGTTCCTGGCGACACTCTCGCATGCCACCGAGCGGCCCGTGACGGTGATCATGGCCGACAACGGCTCGACGGACGGTGCGCCGGAAGACGCGGTGAAGCGCTATCCCAATGCCCGGCTGCTGCCCACCGGCGGCAATCTGGGCTATGGCACCGCGGTGAACCGCGCTGTCGTGGAGATCACGCCGGAGTCCGAATTTGTGGTGGTCGCCAACCCCGACGTGCAGTGGGGGCCCCACAGCATCGACGTGTTGCTGGACGCCGCCGAACGGTGGCCAAGGGCGGGGGCGCTGGGACCGTTGATCCGCGACCCCGACGGCTCGGTGTACCCGTCGGCGCGCCACCTGCCCAGCCTGATCCGCGGCGGCATGCACGCGGTGGTCGGCCCGTTCTGGAAAGCCAACCCGTGGACGGCCGAATACCGGCAGGACCGAACCGACCCCAGCGAACGCGCCGTCGGCTGGTTGTCCGGATCGTGCCTGTTGCTGCGGCGCTCCGCGTTCGATCAGGTGTCGGGCTTCGACGAGCGCTATTTCATGTACATGGAGGACGTCGACCTGGGTGATCGCCTAGGCAGGGCGGGCTGGCAGAACGTATACGTGCCGTCGGCGGAGATTTTGCACGACAAGGGTCACGCCACCGGCCGCGACCCGGCCCGCAACTTGGCTGCCCACCATAGGAGCACCTACACTTTCCTGGCAGATCGGCATTCGAACCGGTGGCAGGCGCCACTGCGGTGGACAATGAGGAGCGCGCTCGGTGCGCGCGCGGCCCTGGTGGTCCGAAGTTCTCGGCGCAAGCAGGCGAAAGGACGGCACTAGCGTGGTTAATCCGGCTGAAGTCGACGCGGTCGTTCTGGTCGGCGGCATTGGGACGCGGCTGCGTCCGCTGACCCTTTCGGCGCCCAAGCCGATGCTGCCGACCGCGGGTCTGCCGTTTCTGACCCACCTGCTGTCGCGGATCGCCGATGCGGGCATCGAGCACGTCGTGCTTGGCACCTCGTACAAGGCGGCGGTGTTCGAGTCGGAGTTCGGCGACGGGTCCAAGCTGGGCCTGCAGATCGACTACGTGGTCGAGGATGAGCCGCTGGGCACCGGCGGCGGTATCGCCAACGTGTCGGACAAGCTGCGCCACGACACCGCGCTTGTATTCAACGGCGACGTGCTCTCAGGCGCCGACCTGCGGGCACTGCTTGGCTGCCATGAGAACAACGGCGCCGATGTCACCCTGCACCTCGTGCGCGTCGGCGACCCCCGCGCGTTCGGCTGCGTGCCGACCGGTGCCGACGGAATTGTGACGGCCTTCCTGGAGAAGACGCAGGACCCGCCGACAGATCAGATCAACGCCGGCTGCTACGTGTTCAAGCGCGAGGTCATCGACCGGATCCCCAAGGGTCGGGCGCTGTCGGTGGAGCGTGAGGTGTTCCCAGGGCTGCTGTCCGACGGCCTGCGGGTGTGCGGCTACGTCGACTCGAGCTACTGGCGCGACATGGGCACGCCCGAAGACTTCGTGCGGGGCTCGGCGGACCTGGTCCGCGGCATCGCCCCGTCGCCCGCGCTGAAGGGGCACCGCGGTGAGGAACTGGTGCACGACGGCGCGGCCGTGGCACCTGGCGCACTGCTGATCGGCGGCACGGTCGTTGGACGCGGCGCCGAGATCGGTGCGGGCGCGCGGCTGGACGGCGCGGTGATCTTCGACGGTGTGCACGTCGGGGCTGGCGCGGTGATCGAACGCTCGATCATCGGCTTCGGTGCTCGCATCGGGCCGCGCGCGCTGATCCGCGACGGTGTTATCGGCGACGGCGCGGATATCGGCGCGCGTTGTGAACTGCTGCGCGGCGCGCGGGTGTGGCCCGGGGTCACCATCCCCGACGGCGGCATCCGCTATTCAACCGACGTCTGATTCCAGCGGCCGCGCGCGGGGGGTGGCAACTGTTGGTTAGATACTGAGTGTTAGTGATCGATACTGTGTTCTAGTGAGTACGCTTGCGATGTGAATCTGACGCAGTGGGCGCGGTCGGAGGGTGTGCATCCGCAGACTGCGTATCGCTGGTTTCGGGAGGGCACGTTGCCGGTGCCGGCGGTGCGGGTGAATCAACGCACGGTGCTGGTCAATCCGGGAAGCAGTGAGGCGCCGGCTGGCGGTGTGGGTCTGTATGCGCGGGTTTCCTCGCATGACCAGCGTGCGGATTTGGATCGGCAGGTGGGCAGGCTGCGCGAGTGGGCGGCCCAGGGGAATGCGCCGGTGGTGCGGGTGGAGGCTGAGGTCGGGTCCGCGATGAACGGAGCCCGCCGCAAGGTGCGTCGACTGTTGGCTGACCCCCAGGTGACGGCGGTGGTGGTGGAGCATCGGGATCGGTTGGGGCGCGTGAACACTGAGTTGGTGGAGGCGGCGTTGTCGGCACAGGGCCGCCGGTTGGTGGTGCTCGACGACGGTGAAGTGACCGACGATCTGGTCCGGGACATGGTGGAGGTGTTGACCTCGTTGTGCGCCCGGCTCTACGGGCGTCGCTCGGCCCGCAACCGGGCGATCAAAGCGGTGGGCTGCGCACAGCGTGGTGTCGGCCCGGCGGGGGTGCGGATCCGGACCCGCATTCAGCTGACCGAGACCGAGGCCGCCGCGCTGGCGGCGATCGGATCGTTTCTGGGATCGGTGTACCGGATAGAGCTGGCCGGCCGGGTGCGGCTGGGTCGGCTGGATCGGGCATCGCACGCGGCGTGGCGCGCGCAGCGTAAGCAGGCGGTGACCGCGGTGGCGTCGTCACGGTGGGCTGGGGCGATCACCCGGGCGGTCGAGGACCAATACCAGCTGGGCATGCGAGCTCTGAGCGCCCACGTGGCTGATCTGCGCCAAGCCGTCGATGTTGCTGGAGCAGCGGTGCACGCTGCGCCCCGGAGAACAAGATCCCCTGCCCACGACCGCGGGCCGTGGCCGTCGTGGGTATCGATCGGCCCATGAGCGGTTCGCGAAGACCCGCCGGCTCGCGGCGCTGCGGGCCCGCCTGGCCGCCGCCGAGGACGCCTTGGCCTCTGGGAGGCCGTCGATCACGGTGGGCGGAAAACGGCTGTGGCGCACCCATGCCTACCTCGATGAGGCGGGGATGACCGAGGACCAATGGCGGACACGCTGGGATTGCTCCCGGATGTTTCTGACCGCCGATGGGGAATCGGGCAAGGCCGGTGGCAACGAAACGGTCCGCGTCGACGAGGCGGGACGGATCCGCGTCAAGGTGCCCGCTGCGCTGGCGGCCGAGTTCGGGACGCATCTCGATATCGCGGCATCGGTGGGGTTCGCGCACCGCGGCACCGAGTGGGCGCAGCGGGTGGCGGGGCGGCGCGCGGTGCGCTACGACCTCACCCATGACCCGGCCAGGGACCGCTGGTATCTGGACGCCTCCTGCAAACAGGACGTGCGCACCGCGGCGCCCTCGATCGAACAGCTGCGCACTGGCCCGGTGTTCGGTGTCGATCTCAACGCTGATCACCTGGCCTGCTGGGTGCTGGACTCCTCGGGGAATCCGGTCGGGGCGCCGGTGACGATCCGAGTCGACACCGCGGGTCTGCCCGCATCCCGGCGCGACGGGCGGGTCCGCGCGGCGATCACCGCGCTGCTCGATGCTGCTACCCACGCTGCGTGCACGGCGGTGGTCATCGAGAACCTCGACTTCGCCGATGCCCGCGCCACCGGCCGCGACACGATGGGCCGCGGCACGCGCGCCAAAGGGTTCCGCCGCACCGTGGCCGCCATCCCCACCGCCCGCTTCCGCACTCGACTCACCTCCATGGCGGCCCGCCGCGGGATCGCGATCATCGGGGTGGATGCGGCCTACACCAGCAAATGGGGCGCCCAACACTGGGTGAAACCCTTGCAGCAGCAGACTTCCGACCCGGTCACCGGCCATCACGGCGCGGCGACCGCGATCGGCAGACGTGGCCTCGGACTGACGATCAGGCGACGGCCGGCAGGACCCCGTAACGGACAGCGGACCCTTGCGGGCACACCACCGGCCAGACCTGATCATCAGCCGAGCACCACACCACGACGGTGCAGCAGTTCCGACCCACCGACACGCCCACAACAACGACGAGGCGTACCGGTCCACCGGACAACACCCACCGCCAGCGGCCAACACCGTTCGGGCCGCACAGGACTAAGGAACGGTGGCCGGTCAACCCCGAACACCGGACTCACTCCTGCTCAGTAACCAGGAACGATGGTTCCGGAGCCGAGCACGACGCTGGCGGCACCGTTGGTGATCCGGGTCAGGGCCGTGGTGGCTGCCTTGTGGACCGTGTTCGTCAGGCCGTCGACGCCGGCGATGGACGCGGTGATGGGGGCTGACACGATGCCCTGCACGGCTGTGATGACGCCGTTGAGCAGATCGACGATACCGACCGGGGCGTTGGCAGCCCCGTATAGCGCGTCACCGCCAGCGGGTCGTTGACGATGTCGGCCACTGCGTGCAGCGCTGCGCCCAACGATCCGGTCAGCGTCGAGGTGAGGAGGTGGCCATCTGACCCGACGTCAACGTTAGGGTGTCGTCGGCCGTTGTGAGGGTCAGGCCAGTGGTGGGTAGGGGCGGGCCAACGATCTGCATTGGGGCCTCTCTGGCAGAAAATGGGCGCGGAGTATCGGCGGATCACACCGTCTGAGCGCTAGCGGCGGTAACCAGGTCAATAACGGGACAGGGCGTTACCGGTAACGGGAATGTTTCCAATAGCGGTAAAAATGTCAGAGTGAGACGTGATCAACTTTTCGACAGCTGTCGCGTTTAGCGGGGCCGCGTACCCTTGGCGCCGCCTGGTCAGCCAACGATGGGAGGCGGCGCGCCACCACGCACACCCGGCTTACCCAAACTCGCCCGAGCCTGGCCGCTGCTGTTCAGGCAACCTTTCGACACCCGGGCGGCTGTCGGTTTCCTGCGCGCAACCTCGACTGCGGGATTCGGCACGTCGCGCGGAATGCTCTGGCACCGCTACCCGCGGGCGGCCTCGATGACGGCGCGCCCCTGCCCGGCGCACCGGACTGGACCGTGATCGCCGCCTCGGGTCACACCGACGACAGCACGCCTTCTGGCACGAGCCGTCCCGGACGTTGATCTCCGGAGACGCGGCCATCACCATGCGCGGGAACGCCCGTTTCGCCCCTGACACCGTCGACGATGTCGCCGCGACCAAAACTGCAGCACGCCTGCGGTCGCTGCCGGTCGAGCACCTCCTACCCGGTCATGGGCAGCCGATCAATCGAACAGGTGTCCTCGACGCGGCCCGCTAACAAAAGGCCCGGATGATCCGGCCTTTAGCAAGTGGGTGCTCCCGATCGGCTGACCAGGTTACCGTTAGTCCATGACTCGCGGCCTGGATCAGGTGGTGACGGCGGTAGCCGCCGAGCTGATGGGAGCCACCGCAGCTAACGCTGTGGCCGTGAGTGAACGAGTCCTGCATGACCTCGTCGATCACTTCAGTGTGGATGTCAGCTTTCTGCGGCACAACGACCACGCTATTAGCGCGACGACGCTGATCGCGCAGTGGCCGCCGGCGACTGAGGACTTGATGCAGGCCATCGGGGTGGTGTATTTCGCCGACGCTGACCCGGTTTTCGCGCTTGCCCAGCACCAGAAAGAACCTCTCGTGCTCCGTCCGGACCCAGCCACCGAGGACTATCAAAAGACCATCGAGGAAGGCACCGCGGTGCCGGAGGTTTCGATGGCCTGTGTGCCGCTGCTGTCCGGCGATCTCACCACGGGCGTGCTGGGTTTCATCAAATACGGTGACCGCGCATGGACCGAGCCGGAACTGAACGCGCTGCAGGCGATCGCGGCGCTGTTCGCTCAGCTGCAAGCCCGCGTTGTCGCCGAAGAACGATTGCACTACCTCGCCGAACACGACGACCTCACCGGTCTGATCAACCGCCGCGCGCTGATCGACTATCTCGACAAGCGGCTGGCCGCCGACCAGCCCGGTCCGGTGGCGCTGCTGTTCTTGGACCTCGACCGGCTCAAAGCAATCAATGACTACCTCGGCCACAACGCCGGTGACACTTTCATCAAAGTTGTGGCCGAGCGGCTCCGCGAGAACGTCGACGCCGGCACGGTGATCGCCCGATTCGGCGGGGACGAATTCGTGGTTGTGCCCGCGCAACCGATGGATATCAACGCCGTTCAGGCCTTCGCGGCCGACGTGCAGGACCGACTCCATAGGCGAGTGGTCATCGATGGCGAACTGCTCACCCGCACCGTGAGTATCGGTATGGCAGTGGGCAATCCGGGACGCGACAGCACGTCGGATCTGCTGCGCAGGGCCGATCAAGCCGCGTTATCGGCGAAGGGATCCGGTGGCAGCAAGGCCGCTGTCTTCACTCCCGAGATGTCAGCTCAGCACGCGCTGCGCAACGACATTGAATTGCACCTGGAGGGAGTGATCGACAGCGGGAACGGAGCGCTCGTCCTGCACTACCTACCTGAAGTCGATATGCGCACCGGAGCCATCCTCGGGACCGAGGCGCTGGTCCGCTGGCAACACCCCACCCGCGGCCTGCTGCCACCGGGCGACTTCATCGGTGTGGCCGAATCAATCAATCTCGCAGGAAAACTCGGCCGGCAGGTGATGCGTTCGGCCTGCGAGCAGTTCAGTCTGTGGCGATCGCGCGGCGTAGCCAGCGACGCCGTGATGCGGATCAACGTCTCACCGGTGCAGCTGGTGTCAGACGACTTCGTCGACTCCGTAGCGGAAACGCTCAACGAGTTCGGCCTCAACGAAGCGGCGGTATGTCTGGAGATCACCGAAAGTGTTGTGGTTCAAGATATCGAAGCTGCCCGCGACACTCTCAACGGCTTGAAAGACGTAGGTGTCCAGATCGCCATCGATGACTTCGGCACCGGCTACAGCGTGTTGACCTACCTGAAGTCTCTACCGATCGACACCCTCAAAATCGATAGATCATTCGTTCGTGACTTAGGCACCAACCAAGGTGACCTGTCGATCGTGCGGGCGATCCTGGCGTTGGCAGACGCGTTCGACCTACACGTCGTCGCCGAAGGCGTTGAAACCCCCACCGCAGCAATGACTCTGCTGGATCTGGGGTGTCGACGCGCGCAGGGCTTTCTGTTGTCGCGACCGGTCGATGCGACGGCGATGGAGGCGTTGTTCGAGCAGGGTCACATCCCGGTCGACTTCGCACAGCAGCAAGCGATCGCGGGTAACGGCCGCAAAATCTGGGGGTAGGTGAGCGCTGCCGACGCTGCGGCCAGCGGGCTAGGCCGCCTTGTGGGCGGTCAGCATCAATGCCGGCAGTTTCGCGCGGCCCTTCTCGTCATACCCGGACGGGTTCGGTGACAGGTCGGGAATGTCCGGTAGCTGCACATGAACGAAGGCGGGGCGAATCTCATCGATTTGCCAGTACTTGACCACGGCGTCGCGCAGCTCGTCCTGGGTGACCAGATTCGGTATCGGGCAGGGGGAGTCGGCCGGTAACGCGTCGGTGGTGAACACCAGCATGTGCATCGCCGCGCCGGGCTCAGCGGCGCGGTGCACCGCCCGAAGGTAGCCGTCGCGGGCCTCGATCGGCAGTGAGTGAAACAGTGTGCAGTCCAAAATGGTGGCGAATCGCCCGTCGTCGCCTTCAAGTGCTGAGGTGATGTCGTCCTGGACGAACGTGGCGTTGGTCAAGCCGCGCTCTTCGGCGGCCTTGGTCGCGGCATTGATCGCGGTGGCCGCCACGTCGATGCCCACCACGGTGTAGCCCTGCGCTGCGAGTTCGAGTGCCGTGTCACCGACGCCGCATCCCGCATCGAGGACCTCGCTGCGCAGCTTGCCTTGCCGAATCAGCTCGACGAATTCGGGCTGCGGCTCACCAACATTCCACGGCGGCGGGCCACCGAAAACCTCGTGACGGTAGGCGGCATCCCAATCCATGACGTCCGGCATGCCAGCACTGTACCGGCTCGAGCAGCCCGCGCCTCTAGCTGGAATGGAACCGGACTCGGTCAAGGGCGCGCCGGCTTCGTACCGATGCTGGCGGTGCGCTCGTCAGCCGCAACACCAGCACGGCGGACTGGCCGGACGAAGCGGGGACAAGTCGGCTGAAATCGCGCTGCAGCTGCTCTAATTCGTCGGCGAAGTCGGGCGACAACTCGTCGAGTTCGGCTCGGCTCTGTGCGTAGAGAAATACCGGCGACACCGGTTGAACACTTAAGCCCTGCCCTTGCGCGGTGATCCATACCGCCTCGACCGCAGACCCGCCCATGGCATAGTCGCGCAGAGGGTGTCCGGCCACACTGATGACGGCTACCGCGGAGCTGGCCAGGATCCGGTCGCGGGTGTCCTCACCCAGCGCGCTGCCCGCGTTCCATTGCGCTAGGTGGGCCATGACATCAGCGCGGCGCAAGATGCCCAGCAGCGCGTGCTGGCCGGCGTCGAGCTCGAGGCTGCGAATGTCGATGCCTGTGTCGGTGTCTGCATCTCCGGGCCAAACCAACTCGGCGACCATGTCCTTATGCAGCTGCGGCGTGAGGTAGCGGATGCGGTCGGAGGCAGCGAGAATCGTTGCGACCCGGTCGATGTCGTCTCGGGCCGTGAGCACCTCCAGCCGCGCCCCTTCTCGTTGTGCGGCGGCATGCAGCAGTCCGGCGGTGTCGTCGGCGAGTGGATGAGGGGTGCCGTGGTTTCTGTTGGTTTCGCGCGCGATCATCAGATCAAACAGCTCGGCGAGCTGGGGATCGCTGCCGTCTTCTAGGCGCATGGTGGCCCGCAGGGGCGAACCCGCGTCATCGGTGGTGAAACTGACTGGGCCCAGCACCTGATGGGCGGATGCGGCGATTCTGGCGTTCAATACAGCTGCACCGAGCGCGACGGCGCTCGAGCGGAAACCAACGTCCATGGCCGAAGTATGTTCGGGGGCAACGCTAATGGTGATGCTGGTGGGCGCGACTTCAATACTCCACGGTTGAATGTTTCCGCCCGACGGCGCGCGGACCGCCGCGGCGGCGATAACGCCCGCAACTCCTGGAAGAGCGGGTTTCTCCTGCTCCGCGGAGCCGGCGGGACGATGATCGCCGCCTGCCATGTCCGGTTCGTCGAGCCGGTTCAGAGCCCAGCGGACGTCGATGCGGGCACGGCCAGACCGTAGTTCTTCGCCGAGCCCGATTCTGCGCACAGCCTCGGCGAGCACTGAAGCGCCCAAGACGACGTCGGACGCGAGTTGGGGCCAGGTCGATAACGAGCGGTCGATCTCGATAAGCGACGCCGCCGCACGGGGGGAAAGCCGTTCTGCCTCAAGGTGGCGCAGAATGTGTGGGATCTTCGCGCGGCTAGTCATTCCAGGAAGCAGATCGATGTCGAGCTGGCCGAGCAACCCGTGCAGGATCGGACGCTGCGGTTCGTGATCGAAGCGCTCCACATCGACGATCCCGCGGTCACTGGTGGCCATCAACACCGGAATGCCGCGGGCCCGTGCCCCCTCACGCAGGACGGCTTTCATCTCGAGCGAATCGCATTCCTCGACAAGGATGTCCAGGCCGTCGAGGAACTCGTCGTAGTTGTCGAACGTCAGTCCGTTGGCGAGGACCTCGACGGGTAGATAGGGGTCAAGCTCGGTTATCCGGCGCGCCGCCACGTCGGCCTTGTTGAGCCCCAAGTCGAACACGGTCGCCGGCACCCGATTCAGGTTCGAGAGTTCGAGGTGATCGAAGTCGGCGAGGCGAAGCTGTCCGCAGAGCCCCTGAGCGGCCAACGTATGTGCGATGACGTGCCCGACGCTGAGCCCGGCGACGCCGATGCGTAGCGCGCCCAGCCGAGCCTGCTCGCGTGTGGTGATGTTGTTCCGATTGCGATCAAGACGCACCGCGCGAAACCCTTGCGGGCCCAACACCGCGACCACCGTTCGCCGCCACGGGAAGTACGCCCACCGACCCGACTCCGCCAGAAGCGCAGGATCCGGCGGCGGCCGAAGCCCACGCAGGCTGGCGAGTTGCGCGTCGCCGTGGTCGAGGAAATCCACGTTGGGATCTGCCCGCAGCTGCTCCAACACCGCGCGATCTGCGGGGTCGTCCGGGTCCAGGATCTGCGCGCGGTACGCAGCACCGTCTGAGTTGTCCATGCCGCCCTTCGTGGAGGTCCGACGCCTTGAACTGCGTCAACGATACGGGCTGGCCGAACCAACAGCCGTTGCGGTCGGCCACCTAACCGCGCTCCGGCCGTCCAACAGCCTGAGCTCGTTCAGGCGAGTTGTTCGCTGAAGAAGGCGACGATGCGCCGCCAGGCGTCCTCGGCCTCGGGCGCCGAGTACGCCATCCCGGCAATTCGTTGGACGATACGAACCGGAGCGGGTGTGCCCCACTCGTTCATGAAGCTATGGCCGACGTCGGGGTATTCCTTGATGTCGCGCGGCACATCGCCCTGCGCCAGCACGGCCTCGAGCTGGGCGGCCGTCCCGCGCGCGACGATGCGGTCTTTGGCGCCGAAGCTCGCCACCACCGGGCAGGCATCCTTCAGTACGGCAACGTCTTTCGGCATCATGCCGTAATTCGGCGCTGTCGCATCGAACTTCCCACTCGGCGCCAATTGGATGCAGAACCCTGCGCCCATGCAGAATCCAGCCAGACCGACCCTTCCGGTGCAGCGCGGGTCAGCGGCGAGGTATTCGCGGGCGGCAACGAGATCGTCGAAAGCTGTGCCCTTGCCGGCGAAATGCGCCCACACCGTACTGACGACGCATCGGACCTTCACGCTGCGCCGGTAGAGCGCGGGGGCGATTGCTAAAAACCCGCTGGCCGCGAAGCGGTCGGTGATCCGCCTCAGGTCGGACGTCATGCCGAGAACGTCGTGGACGACAACGACGCCAGGCCACGGTCCCTCGCCGTCGGGAACCGCGAGATAAGCCGGTAGTGGGCCCGCAGCGGCGGGGAAACTGATATCAGGCACCTAACGCTTACCCCTCAACAATGTTTCGCAGTCCGAACTGCGACCTTAAAGGCTGCGCTCGCGCTCGCGAACCGCAACCGACCACATCGACGTCGCCACGCGGAGCTTCGCGGCGTCGGCCGTGGGGGCCTCGTCTTTGATCAGGCGCACCAGCTCTGCGCGCGCGACCGGGTTGAACGGATCGTCATGCAGTTCGTCGCAGGCGACCTTGAGGGCGAAGTTGAACTTACGGACAGTGGCCAGGTCGTTTGGGTCGGGCACCGGCGGAATGTCATCCGGAGGGCACATCGACGGACTCCTTTCGGTGCTACCTGCAACGTCGCCACTGGAGTCGGCGAGCGGCCCATGCCCGGGCGTTGTTTTCGCTTTGTCCCAACCGCTTCGGCGATATGACCGTATCGTCACACAAGTTAA
>JAOPVX010000430.1 GCA_025965975.1 Mycobacterium sp.
TCGCGTTGTCGTTGCCGATGCTGGTTCTCGGCCTGGTCGCAGTCTTTCTGCCGGCCTTACGCGAACTGGACCGTCCCTCAGCCGGGTAGGGCGACCAGCCGGCGCGTCAGGCGCAGGAGGTGCGACCCCAGCGTGGCCTCGTCGAGGTGTGCGACGAGCGGATGCTTGACCGCGCTGCCGATCGCGCCGGAGAGCATCGCGGCTTGCACCAACGTCTCGGGGCGGGTGTCGTCGCCGATCAGCGCGGCGTACAGGCGCTCGAGGAAGGCCTGAAACGGCTTGTGCTCCGCCAGGAATCGGATGATGACGGGATCCGATTGCATGATGCCCACCATGCGGCGCTGATCGACGGCCATCTCGATCACTCGGTTCAGCAGTAATTCCCTTGCCTGCGGCCGATCTTCGGCGGCTTCGGCGTCCTCCAGCGCGTCCTCGAGTCGAGCGAGCTGCATCTCGGTGACCGCGATGATGATCTCGTCCGTCGTCTTGAACTCGTGGTACACCGCGGCTTTCGTGACTCCGAGAGCGTCGGCGATCATCTGCAGCGACGTTCCGCTGACGCCGTGATCGGCGAACAAGTCCAGCGCGGCGACCAGGATGCGCCTCTGCGCGGCGGTGCGCCGGATCGAGCCGAGCCGTCCGATCTCGGTTTCTGCGGACGTCAGGCAATCAGAGTAGCCGAGCGGCTATCCGCCCCGCCCCGCGCAAAGGAGCCACGCAATGACGGACAAGCGCTATCGCGTCGCCCAGTGGGGCACCGGTCACAGCGGAATGCCCGCCCTGCCAGCCCTGATCGAGCACCCGACGTTCGAGCTCGTCGTATCCGAGCAGCCAGCTGAGCGCCACATTCCGAAAGGCAGACGGCGCACCACGAATTTAGCGCCCGCGCGCCGGCGCTGCGTGAGGTCACGGAACCGCGACGAACTCGTGAGGCTGCTATCGCTCGACCAACGGGTGTGAGCGCCTCGTAGCATCGACTTATGAGCGCGGAGGCATTGGCGGCCCTGATCGCCGAATTGCCCGCGGGCTCGGAGGCCATAGTCGTCACCGATCCCGACATCCTGGTGTCCTACCGGCAAGACCGTGCCGCCGATCCCAACGCCGGTACGCCGTTGGCGGTGGTCCGGCCCCGGCGCACCGAAGAGGTGCAAACGGTGATGCGCTGGGCGACCGCCAACAAGATCGCCGTCGTGCCCCGCGGTATGGGCACCGGGCTGTCCGGCGGGGCGACCGCTCTGAACGGGGGCATCGTGCTTTCCACCGAGAAGATGCGGGACATCACCGTCGACCCGGTGACCCGCACCGTCGTCGCCCAGCCCGGACTGCTCAACGCCGAGGTGAAGAAGACCGTCGCCGAGTACGGGCTGTGGTATCCGCCGGATCCGTCGTCATTCGAGATCTGCAGCATCGGCGGCAACATCGCCACCAACGCCGGCGGGTTGTGCTGTGTGAAATACGGTGTCACCACCGACTACGTGCTGGGCCTTCAGGTGGTGCTTGCCGACGGGACCGTGGTGCGCCTCGGCGGCCCGCGCCTCAAGGACGTCGCCGGGCTGTCGCTGACCAAGCTGTTCGTCGGCAGTGAGGGCACTCTCGGGGTGATCACCGAGGTGACCCTGCGACTGCTGCCACCTCAGCACGTCGCGAGCACAGTAGTCGCCACCTTCGACTCGGTGGAGGCCGCCGCCAAGGCCGTCGTCACGATCACCGGCAAGATCAGGCCCTCGATGCTGGAGTTCATGGACTCGGCGGCGATCAACGCGGTAGAGGACAAGCTGCGCATGGGCCTCGACCGCTCGGCTGCGGCGATGATGGTGGCCGCGACCGACGACCGCGGACCCTCCGGTGCCGAAGACGCGGAGTTCATGGCCAAGGTGTTCACCGATCACGGTGCCAAAGAAGTGTTTTCGACGTCAGACCCCGAAGAGGGCGAGGCGTTCGTTGCCGCGCGCCGGTTCGCGATCCCCGCGGTGGAGGCCAAGGGCTCACTGCTGCTCGAGGACGTCGGCGTTCCACTGCCCGCCCTTGCCGATCTGGTCGGCGGGGTGGCGAAGATCGCCGCCAACCAGGACGTGATGATCTCGGTGATCGCACACGCCGGCGACGGCAACACCCACCCGCTGATCGTGTACGACCCGGCCGACGCGGCGATGGCGCAGCGTGCGCAAAAGGCGTTCGGCGAGATCATGGATCTGGCGGTTGGGCTCGGCGGCACCATCACCGGCGAACACGGCGTCGGCCGGCTGAAACGGCCCTGGTTGGCGGGCCAACTCGGGCCCGAGGCGATGGACCTCAACCGGCGGATCAAGCAGGCACTTGATCCCGACGGCATCCTCAACCCCGGCGCGGCGATCTGAGCTACGCTATTGACAGGACCCCCTGACCTGTCGTACCCATAAGACATGACCGCCACTTTGTCTCATGGCTCGCCGGTTCGCTTCGAGCTCGCCTCGGCCAGCTCGTGGGCCGATCCGTGGCCGATGTACCAGGCGCTGCGCGACCACGACCCGGTGCACCGCGTCGTGCCCGTGGACAGGCCGGACCACGACTACTACGTGCTGTCCCGGCACGCCGACACCTGGGCCGCCGCGCGCGACCACGAAACGTTCTCGTCGGCGCAGGGGCTGACGGTCAACTACGGCGAGCTCGACCTCATCGGGCTGGCCGACAACCCGCCGTTCGTCATGCAGGACCCGCCGGTGCACACCGAGTTCCGCAAGCTGGTGTCGCGCGGTTTCACCCCACGGCAGGTCGACGCCGTCGAGCCCAAGGTCCGTGAATACGTGGTCGGGCGCATCGAGGGGTTGCGCGCGAACGGCGGCGGCGACATCGTCGCCGAGCTGTTCAAGCCCCTGCCGTCGATGGTCGTCGCGCACTACCTCGGCGTACCCGAGGAGGACCGCAACCAGTTCGACGGCTGGACCGAGGCGATCGTCGCCGCCAACACCACCGACGGGGGCGCCGCAGGAGCGCTGGGCGGGCTCGGCGACGCGCTCGGCGAGATGATGGCCTACTTCACCGCATTGATCGAACGCCGTCGGCTCGAGCCCGAGGACGACACCGTTTCGCACCTGGTGGCTGCTGGCGTCGGCGCCGACGGCGACATCGCGGGCACGCTGTCGATCCTCGCCTTCACATTCACGATGGTCACCGGCGGCAACGACACCACGACCGGGATGCTTGGCGGCACAGCGCAATTGCTCCATCAGCGGCCCGACCAGCGCCGGCTGCTGGTCGAGAACCCCGACCTAATCCCCGCCGCGGTCGACGAGTTCCTGCGGCTGACGTCGCCGGTGCAGGGCCTGGCCCGCACCACTACCCGCGACGTCACCATCGGCGACGCCATCATTCCGGCGGGGCGCAAGGTGCTGCTGCTCTACGGGTCGGCCAACCGCGACGAGCGTGAATTCGGACCGAACGCAGCCGAACTCGACGTCGAGCGGCGACCACGCAACATCATGACGTTCAGCCACGGCGCGCACTTCTGCCTTGGCGCCGCCGCGGCCCGCATGCAGTCCCGCGTCGCGTTGACCGAGCTGCTGACGCGCTGCCCGGATTTCGAGGTCGACGAGTCCGCAATCGTCTGGGCCGGTGGCAGTTACGTGCGTCGACCGTTGTCGGTTCCATTCAAGGTGACGCGCTGATGCCCGGCGATTGGCTGGCGGCGCGGCGCACCGAGGTGGCCGCGGACCGGATTCTGGACGCCGCAGGTGAGCTGTTCGCCCTGCAGGAGGCGGCCACCGTCGGGATGCACGAAATCGCCTCGGCCGCAGGCTGTTCTCGTGCCACGCTGTACCGGTACTTCGAGAACCGCGAGGCGCTCTACACGGCCTACGTGCACCGTGAAAGCTACCGGCTCTACCGCGAGATGACCGAGCAGATCAATTCCGTAGTGGGACCGGGCGAGCGCCTGATCGAGGGCATGATGGCGTCTCTGCGCAACGTCCGCGAAAGCCCGGCGCTCGCATCGTGGTTTGCCACCACCCAGCGGCCGATCGGCGGCGAAATCGCCGAGCAGTCCGACGTGATCAAGGCGTTGACGGAGGCCTTCGTGGTCTCGCTGGCACCCGACAATCCGCCCGCGATGGTCGCGCACCGGGCCCGTTGGCTGGTCAGGGTGATGACGTCGCTATTGATCTTCCCCGGCCACAACGAGGCCGACGAGCGGGCGATGCTCGAGGAATTCGTCGTGCCGATCGTGGTGCCCGCCGCGCGCGAGACGACGGGATAGCCCGTTATTGCCGCGACATTGCGATGTTGAGTTTGTCCTGCGCCGTCACCAGGTGATCGTGACTGTCCTCACCGATCTCGAGCCGCACCCAGTCGATGACGCCGGTGAACTTGTTGCCTGTCGGGCCGTAGTCGGGTGAGGCCGGTGAGCCGGTATCCGAGCCCACGTCGCAGGCTTCGTCGGCCGAAAATGCCATCGGCTCCGTCTGCTCCACTCTGCCTGTGCCGACCGCTTTTCCGTCGTAATAGAGCGTGACATCGCCGCCCTTGGCCATCCCGCCGCCGTCGTAGGTGAACTCCATCTTGAGCTCGTGGGAGCCCGCGGGAATCGGGTTATCTGCGGCGATGATGTAGTAGTTGATTCCGAAGAAGTTGTAGCAATACTTCAGCCGGCCCTCGTGGGCATAGAGTGACCACCCGCCAACGCCGCCACCCTGCGTGACAATCACTCCTGCCGCGCCGGATTCGGGCACCGTCACCTGTGCGGTCACCCTGTGCGACTTGTTCTTCACGTTCACCACACAGTTTTCACTCACCCGCATGCCCGAGAACAGGACCTGGGTGTTGCCCTCGATCAGCTTGGGCCGTCCCGCCACGTCGGCGTCGAACCGCTCGAACGAGCGGTCGTCGAGCGGTACCACGTTGTACTTGACGGCCTCGATGAGCCAGAGCCGTTGCAGCTCAGCCAATTTCTCGGGATTCTCAGCGGCCAGGTTGTTGGCCTGGCTCCAGTCGTCTGGGCCATACAGCTCCCACACATCGTCGTCAAGCGGCGGGTTGTCGGCGAGCCACGGCGTGCGATGCTTGGTGACCGCGGTCCAGCCGTTGTGGTAGATGCCGCGATTACCGAACATCTCGAAATACTGCACCTGATGGGTCTCTGCCGCATTGCCGTCACGCAGCGTCGCCAGCATGCTGACGCCTTCCAGCGGCGCCTGCGCGATGCTGTTCACGATGACCGGCGCGGGAATATCGGCCGCCTCGAGAATCGTCGGAACAACGTCGATGACATGGTGGAACTGGTTGCGGGTCTTGCCCTTGTCCGCCAAGCCATTCGGCCAGTGCACGATCGTGCCATTGCGGGTGCCACCCCAGTGCGAGGCCACCTGCTTGGTCCATTGATACGGCGCGCACAAAGCGTGCGCCCAGCCGACGGCGTAATGGTTGTAGGCATCGGGCGTGCCGAATAGGTCGATCTTGGACAGCAGGAACTCCGTCGTTTCGATCCCGGCCATCCCGTTGAGAGTGCACATCTCGTTGAAGCAGCCATTCGGCGTGCCTTCCGCCGACGCCCCGTTGTCGCCGATGATGTAGTAGACCAATGTGTTCTCCAGCGCCCCAAGGTCGTCGATCGCGTCGATCAACCGCCCCACTTCGTGGTCGGTCTGCTCCAGGAAACCCGCGTAGATCTCCATCTGCCGGGCCAGTACCGGGTGCAGCTCCGCGGGCATGTCGTCCCATCCGGGGATCTCGTCGTGGCGTCTGGTCAGTTCCGCGTCCTGCGCCACCACGCCGAGCTCCTTCTGCTTGGCAAGTATCCGCTCGCGCAGCACATCCCAGCCCTCGTCGAACTTGCCCTTGTACTTGTCCGACCACTCCTTCGGCACGTGGTGGGGCGCGTGGGTGGCGCCAGGCGCGAAGTACATGAAGAACGGCTTGTCGGGTGCGAGCGCCTTCTGCTGGCGCACCCACGTGATGGCGCGGTCGGCAAGATCCTCGGTGAGCGTGTAGCCCTCCTCTGGCGACTTCTCTGGCTCGACGGGCGTGGTCCCTTCATACAGACCCGGGTAGTACTGGTTGGCCTCCCCGCCGATGAACCCGTAGAAATGCTCGAAACCCGACCCCGTCGGCCACTGGCCGAAGGGCCCGACCGGGGACACCTCCCACACCGGCACCTCGTGGCACTTGCCGAACTGGCTCGTCGAATAGCCATTGAGCCGCAACGTCTCGGCGATCGGCGCCTTGTCCTTGGGCCGGACGCTCGAGTACCCGGGTGCCGACGTCGCGATCTCGGTGATACCGCCCATTGCGACCGAGTGATGGTTGCGGCCGGTCAGCAACGCCTGACGGGTCGGCGAGCAGAGTGCCGTGGTGTGGAATCGGGTCAGCTTCAGACCCTCCATGGCCAGCCGTTCGGCCGTGGGCGTGCTGCACGGGCCGCCGAAGGCCGACGAGCCGGCGAAGCCGACATCGTCGATCAGCACGATGAGCACGTTCGGTGCGCCCTCCGGCGGCCGCAGCATCGTGATCGGCGGGTATTTGGTGTTCGGGTCCTTGGCGTCGTAGGTCGTCAGGCCCACGTACTGCGGATCCGGAATGGGCAGAATGTCGCGGCGCACCGCGGCCGACCCTGCGTCTGACTGACCATTGTGCTGCGCTGACGAGCTAGGCATGATCGTCCTCTCGGGAATCTCGAACCCCACTTCGTTGGTCCGAGACGGTCAGCCTATGCGGCCGCGTCGGCTAGCGGAGGAAATTTGACGGGGGCGCCAAAAGGTTCGCGATTCGTTGGCCGTCACGCCACCCAATAGGCTTGCGCCTTCATCGATTTCCGCGGGATCTTGTAGTCCTCGCAACCTCGCGGGCGGTGTCGTAGTCACCGTGCCCTGGAACCCGCGCGATGGCATCCTGTCGGGACATGCATAGCCAGTCGCGTTGACTATTTCAGGCAGCTCAACCTAACTCGCGCCCCGGGCTCTCGGGTCCCCTAGCCGGAGCGGACACGGGTGAAGCGGTGCAGCAGCCAGGCCACCGGGACCGTCACCACGAACGTCACCACGAACACGATGCCGATCGAGCCGGTGTAGACCGGATAGTGGAGGATCTCCGCCCTCACCAGTTCCATGGTCAACAGGTGGATCAGGAAGATCTCGTAGGAGATGTCGCCAAGGAAGACCATCGGCCGGCTGGCAAGGAATCTCGCGTAGAGGCCGCGGTCGTCCAGCGCCAGCGGCGCGACCATCAGCGTGGCGATCACCGCGTAGAACGCCGCCTTGAACAGCGCCTCGCGCAACTCGTTGGGTGAGGTGGTTGGCTCACCGGCGATCGGCGTGGAGACGATGAAATAGCAGGCCACCGCCAATGGCACGCATGCAAGCGCGTAGGCACGCACTCGCATCGACTGCAGAACCGCCAGCATCATGCCGCCGATGAACCACGAGAGGTACGTCGGCAGCCACAGTCGTGCACCGTCGGGCAGGAAGTCGGTGGTGTGCACCAGGATCAGCCACGCCGGCGTGATCAACGCCAGCCCCGCCAGCCCGGTGAGCAATAGCCCTGGCCGCCACCGCCGTCGGCACAACACCACCAGCAGCAGATAGACCAGCAGCGGCAGCACCACGTAGAACGCGACCTCGACGGCCAGGCTCCACATCTGGGTAAGGCCTTGGTGCGGATATGAAAACAGGTAGTGGTCGGTGTAGATCTGAGTCAGCGACAGGTTGCGGAACAACCCCATCCACGTGTGACCGGGATTCGGCCCGGCCGTTCGGAAGTGGTAGAGGAGATACGCCGCGAAGACGGTCACTGCGTAGGCCGGCATGATGCGTCGCACCCGGTGCCATGCATAGCGGCGCAGCGACGGCGGCGCCCCGCCCGATACTGCGGCCTTGACCCAGGGCCCGAACAAGAGGAATCCCGAGAGCACAAAGAAGATCGGCACGCCGATCTCCATCCGCGAGTACACCAAACCGACATAGGCGTGCGTGTACTTGCCTGTCGTGTACGCGGCGTGCGTGAGCATGACCAGCAGCGCTGCCACCGCCCGGATTCCGGTCAGCGACGCAACGCGCTCGGGCTTGCTGACCGACTCAAGGCCGCCCTGCGCTGCCACGTCCTTCGACAGGGTCATGTCGATTTGCGGTTGCTCTTCGCAGCTCTGTGTGGCGGCCGGTCGGGTTGCAGATTGATCAGGATGCCCTGAATGCGGGTCCGCTCCAACGCTTTCACGGTCTCGTGGGACAGCTTGGCGGGCAACTCCACCAACGAGTGATCTGGTCGGATGGAGATGTGTCCGAAATCGCTGCGGTGCAGACCACCCTCATTCGCGATCGCGCCAACGATCGCACCCGGACTCACCTTGTGCCGCTTGCCCACCGCGATGCGATAGGTCGCGAAGCCCTGGCCCGATTTGCGCGCGTGCTTCGCAGGCCGGTCGGGCCGCTCGGGCCGGTCGTCGCGCCGACGCTTCTCCGGCGGCGGTTCGGACAGGAGGAACTGCTCACCGTCGCGCGACTGCGCCGCCAGCGCCGCGGCGATGTCGACCAAAGGGACGTCGTTCTCCCGCTCGTAGTCCTCGATCATTCGCCGGAACAGTTCGAAGCCCGGAGCGCCCAGCGCGTCGGTGATCGAGTTGCGGAACTTCGCCATGCGCTGCGCGTTGACGTCGTCGACGCTGGGCAGTTCCGCCTCGGTGAGTGTCTGGCGGGTCGCCTTCTCGATCGACTTGAGCATGTGGCGCTCGCGTGGCGACACGAACAACAGGGCCTGTCCCGACCGTCCCGCCCGGCCGGTGCGCCCGATGCGGTGCACATAGGACTCGGTGTCGTGCGGAATGTCGTAGTTCAGCACGTGTGAAATGCGCTCGACGTCCAGGCCGCGAGCCGCCACATCGGTGGCGACCAGAATGTCGACGCTGCCGTCCTTGAGCGCGGCGATGGTGCGCTCGCGCTGCGCCTGAGGGATGTCGCCATTGATGGCGGCCGCGGAGAAGCCCCGTGACCGCAGCCGCTCAGCGACTTCTTCGGTGGCCTGCTTGGTGCGGACGAACACGATCATCGCCTCGTACGGCTCCACCTCGAGCACCCTGGTCAGCGCGTCCATCTTGCGCGGCCCCGCCACCTGGATGTAGCGCTGCGTAATGTTCTCCGCGGTGGTGGTTTTCGCCGTGACAGCCACCTCAACGGCGTCGTGCAGATACTTCTTGGTGATCTTGCGGATGGCTGGCGGCATGGTGGCCGAGAACAACGCCACCTGCTTGTACTCGGGGGTATTTGAAAGGATCCGTTCGACGTCTTCTGCGAAGCCCATCTGCAGCATCTCGTCGGCCTCGTCGAGCACCAGGTAATCGAGCCGCGACAGGTCGAGGGTGCCGCGCTCGAGGTGGTCGATCACGCGGCCCGGCGTCCCCACCACCACCTGCGCGCCGCGCCTCAGCCCGGACAGCTGCACGCTGTAGGAGGAGCCGCCGTAGATCGGCAGCACGTTGATCGCCGGCAAGTGCGCACCGTAGCGGCCGAACGCCTCGGCCACCTGTAGCGCCAACTCGCGGGTGGGCGCCAACACCAATGCCTGAGTGGCTTTGTTCGTCGGGTCGATCTTGGACAGGATCGGGATCGCGAAGGCAGCGGTCTTGCCGGTGCCAGTCTGCGCGAGACCGACGACGTCGGAGCCGGCCATCATCGCGGGAATCGTCGCCGCCTGGATGGCAGACGGCGACTCGTATCCGACGTCGACGACGGCCTGCAGCACCGACGGGTGTATCTGCAGGTCAGCGAAGGTCGGACCGGCGCTGGTCGGGTCCGGTTCGGAGGACGTCATCTCGAGGGGAGTCTAGTGGTTGGGAGGCCATTTACCCGCCGCGCGCCTGACTGACGACCCGTGGCGTTTGGCGGTACGGTCCGGTGTTGTCATGGGTACGTCCCCGACGGACGGGCTCTACACCTGTCACTTCGAGAGCGGGTGCCGATAGGCGTGCTGCTGCCGTCCTAACTGGCTGTCAGGGAAGGGGCTGCGCGTGGACGCATGACTTCGCCCCAGCGTTCGACACCGCGCGAAGCGATGTTGATCGCTGCGTTGTGGTCGGCGTGCCCAACGGAGCGACACCGACCACACTCGAATACCGCTTGGGAGCGGCGCTTTTTCTTGTCGACCCAGCCGCAGGCGCTGCAGGTCTGCGACGTGTAGGCGGGGTCGACTTCGACGAACGCCACTCCGGCCTGTTTGGCCTTGTAAGCCCAGAAATGAGCCGAGTTGGGCGAACGCCCACGAGTGCATGGTGGCCCGTTGGGGCTTGCGAAGCCGTACCCGGTCACGGATTCCCGTCAGTTGTTCGACGGCGATACCGCATCCGGTGCGTTCAGCCTCGGCCACGATGCGTTTGGAGATCTGGTGATTCACGTCGGCGGCAAAACGGGCCTCCTGCGGCGTCGCTTTCTCAGCAATCGCCGCGCCGAGCTGGTCTTCTTGGCCTGCAACCGTAGCCGCAGTATCGCTTGTCGTTTGCGGTAGCGGTTGAGCCTGGTGCCGGACTACACCCGCACGGTAACCACGGCCACCGACATCTCGTTCCGCGAGTCGACCGGTGTGTCGCACAATCCGCGAGGTTCCGCATGGAACGGTGGGAAAGGTGAAATGGGCCGTCCTGATTGCGGCGGCGGGGCTTGTGGTCGCCGGATGTGGTTCGAGCGACTCGACGGTGTCCAAAACACCGCAGCCGACGGTCGTCTCGGCGCCGCCTGCGACCGCCCCACCGTTGGCATCGCCCCCACGCCCTGCAACGCCCACCACGACCGCCGAGGCCGACCCGTGCGCGGTCAACCTGGCCGCGCCCGAGATCATCAAGGCCGTTTCCGAGTTACCCCGCGACCCGCGCAGCAATCAGGCATGGAACCCCGAACCGCTGGCAGGCAACTACAACGAATGCGCGCGATTGTCGGCGGTGATCGTCAAGGCCAACACCAACTCCGACAACCCGAACACCCGCGCGGTGCTGTTCCACCTCGGCAAGTTCATCCCCACCGGCGTGCCGGACACCTACGGGTTCAACGGCATCGACGACTCCGCCACCGGCGACACCATCGCGCTGAAATACTCCAGCGGCGTCGAGGGCCTCGACAGCGTGGTGAGGTTCCGGTGGAACGGCAACGGTGTCGAGCTGATCGGCAACACGCCCGGCTGAGGTGTCGGCCGGCTCACATACAGTTGCAGCGTGTTCGTCGCCGACGATCGCGTCATCTACAGCGCATCCGATCTCGCTGCGGCCTCCCGCTGCGAGTACGCGCTCCTGCGCTCGTTCGACGCGCAGCTCGGCTGGGGACCGCCGGTCGCCGTCGAGGACGAACTGCTCGCGCGGACAGCCAAACTCGGCGGCGAGCACGAGCAGCGCCACCTCGACGAGCTGCGTGAGCTGGCCGACGACACCGTCGCGATCATCGGCAGGCCGAAGTACACGCTCGCCGGGCTGACCGCAGCGGCGGAACAGACGATGCGGGCCGTCGACCGCCGCGCGCCGGTGATTTATCAGGCCGCCATGTTCGACGGCCGGTTCGTCGGTTTCGCCGACTTCCTGGTGTTCGACGGGACGAAGTACCAGCTGCGCGACACGAAGCTGGCCCGGTCGGTCAAGGTCGAGGCCCTGCTGCAGCTCGCTGCCTACGCCGAAACACTCGCAAGGGCGGGCGTACCCGTCGCTGACGAAGTCGAGTTGGTGCTCGGAGATGGCGCCACCGCGAGTTACCTGGTCGACGAGTTGCTGCCGGTGTATCTGCCGCGCCGCGCCGCGCTACAGCGCCTGCTCGACGACCATCTGGCCGGCGGCACCGCGGTGACGTGGGAGGACGACGAGGTGCGGGCATGCTTCCGCTGCCCCGAGTGCGCGATCCAGGTCCGCGCGACCGACGACCTGCTGCTCGTGGCCGGCATGCGGGTCAGCCAGCGCGCCCGGCTGATCGAAGCCGACATCACCACCTTGTCGGCGCTCGCGCGGCATGACCGCCCGGTGCCCGAGCTTCCGGCCCGGACCGTCGCGTCGTTGACCGCGCAGGCCCGCCTGCAGATCGCGCCCCGAGTCGACGGCAAGCCTCCGTTCGAAGTCGCCGACCCGCAGCCACTCACCCTGCTGCCCGATCCCGACAGGGGCGACCTGTTCTTCGACTTCGAGGGCGATCCGTTGTGGACCGCCGACGGCCGGGAGTGGGGGCTGGAGTACATGTGGGGCGTGCTCGAAATCGGGGGCGCCTTCGTGCCGCTGTGGGCGCACGACCGCGCCAGCGAGCGCCAGGCGCTCATCGACTTCCTTGCGATGATCCGCAAACGTCGCAAGCGCTATCCGAAGATGCACATCTACCACTACGCGGCCTACGAGAAAACCGCGCTGCTGCGCCTCTCAGGTCGCTACGGCGTCGGCGAGGACGAGGTTGACGACCTGCTGCGAAGCGGTGTGCTCGTCGACCTTTTCCCGTTGGTGCGCAAGAGCATTCGCGTCGGCACCGAGAGCTACAGCCTCAAGTCACTCGAGCCTCTCTACATGGGGTCCGAGCTGCGCACCGGTGACGTCACCACCGCGGCGGAGTCCATCACCATGTACGCCCGATATTGCGAGCTGCGCGCCGATGGCCTGGCCGACGCGGCCGCCGACGTGCTCAAGGAGATCGAGGATTACAACCGTTACGACTGCCGCTCGACCCACAAGCTTCGCGACTGGTTGATCAAGATCGCGATCGAGTCCAGCGTGCTGCCCGTCGGCCCGCAGCCCGTCACCGACGGCACCGCCGTCGAGGACACCGACCAGCTCGCCCGCACGCTGCTGGCGTTCGCCGGTGACGGCGTCGAGGGCCGCAGCCGGGAACAGACGGCCGTCGCGTTGTTCGCCGCCGCGCGTGGTTACCACCGCCGCGAGGACAAGCCGTTCTGGTGGGCGCATTTCGACCGGCTCAACAACCCCGTCGACGAGTGGGGCGACACAACCGACGTCTTCCTCGCCGACGACGTGGGCGAGGTCGTCAAGGATTGGCACGTGCCGTCGTCCCGCGCGCGCAAACAACAGCGCTGGGTGAAGCTGACCGGCGCGCTGGCCACGGGCGGGCTGGATAGCAGCGTGTTCGCGCTCTACGACCCACCGTCGCCCGCCGGGCTCACCGACAACCCCGACCGGCGCGCCGCTGGCAACGCCGAGATCATCGACGTCGACGACCCGAACATCCCGACCGAGGTGGTCATCTGCGAACGGGAGCCCAAGGACGGCGGGACATTTCTACAGGTGCCGTTCGCGCTGACACCGGGCAGACCTTTCCCGACGGGCAAGCTGCGCGAGTCCATCGACACCGCGGCCGGCGCCATCGCCGCCGGGCTGCCGGCCCTTCCCCACAGTGCGATAGTCGACATCCTGCTGCGAAGCGCCCCGCGAACCCGCAGCGGCGCGCCGTTGCCGCACACCGGCGACACCACAGCGGACATCACGGCCGCTCTGCTCGATCTGGATTCGTCATACCTCGCGGTGCACGGGCCACCCGGCACCGGCAAGACCTACACGGCGGCGAGGATCATCGCGGGCCTGGTGACCGCCCACACGTGGCGGGTAGGCGTCGTCGCGCAGTCACATGCGGTGGTGGAGAACCTGTTTCGCGATCTGGTCGCCGCCGACGTCGACCCGGCGCGGATCGGGAAGAAGGATTCGCCGCCGGACGCCCCTTGGCAGGACGTCGACAAGGAGGACTACGCCGCCTTCATCGCCACCAACGAAGGTTGTGTAATCGGCGGAACCGCTTGGGATTTCGCCAACGACACCCGGGTGGACGCGGGCAGTCTCGACCTGTTGGTGATCGAGGAGGCCGGCCAGTTCTGCCTGGCCAACACCATCGCGGTGGCCCGCGCGGCGAACAGTCTCATGCTGCTCGGCGACCCGCAGCAGCTGCCCCAGGTGAGCCAGGGACATCACCCCGAGCCCGTCGATGCGTCTGCGCTGGGCTGGCTCGTCGACGGCCAGCCGACGCTGCCAGAAGTGCTCGGCTACTTCCTTGACCGCTCGTATCGGATGCACCCCGCGGTGTGCGCGCCGGTATCGCGGCTGTCGTATGGGGGCAGGCTGCAATCCGACGAGAGCCGCACCACTGCCCGGCGTCTCGACGGCCATCCGCCAGGCGTCAGGGTGCTAAGCGTCGACCATGACGGCAACTCCACCAACAGCCCCGAGGAGGCGGCAGCGATCGTTTCGGCCACGCAGCTGCTGATCGGCTGCGACTGGACCGACGAAGACGGCACCCGACCCCTGCGCCCCGACGACGTGCTGGTGGTCGCGCCGTACAACGCCCAGGTGCTGCTGCTGCGGGAGCACCTCGACGCCGCCGGGCTGCCCGATGTCGCCGTCGGCACCGTCGACAAATTCCAGGGCAGGCAGGCGCCGGTCGTGTTCGTGTCCATGACAGCGTCATCGATTGATGACGTTCCCCGCGGCATCTCCTTCCTGCTCAACCGGAACCGCCTCAACGTCGCGGTCAGCCGAGCCAAGTACGCCTGCACGATCGTGGCATCGCAGACGCTGACCGAGTATCTGCCGTCAACGCCGGACCGCCTGGTGGAGCTGGGCGCGTTCTTGTCGCTCGCGCTCGGATGTTACATGTGATACACCGACGGGTTGACGTCCTCCCCGGACCGAAGTCTGGGGATTCCAACCCCATCCCATCGACTTAAGCGGCAGGAGTGGAGAGTTGAGGTTCACGGTTCGCAGACCGCCTACCGGCGAGGTCTCCCCGTGCTGTCACCGCCCGTCCGGCGGCGATGTTGCGCGCAGCGTTGACGTCGGCGTTGCACCTTCCGGCAGTGCTGGCTTCACACTCGAAAACCGCTTGGCTCTTGCGGTTTCCGGATGCGACGTGCCCGCAAGCAGAGCATCGTTGCGACGTGTACGCAGCCGGGATCTTCTCGACCCGGCCCAAAGCCTTGTGCTGCAAACGTGCGACGAGTTGGCCCCAGCCACTTCGGCTGATCCCGCGGTTGAGCCCACGCTTCTGAACAACCCGCGTCCCTGGCTGCTCGAGATTGCCGCGCGCAGACCGGGTCATTGCCCGCACGTCAAGGGCCTCGACCCTGATCACATCGAACCGTCGCGCCAGGTCGGTGGTCGTTTTCTCGACCCAATCCCTGCGCCGATCCCTCTCACGGGCCTTCAGCTTCGCGATCGCCCGTTTCGTCTTCGCGCGGCGGTTGGAGCCGGGCTTACAGCGCGCCAGCC
>JAOPVX010000032.1 GCA_025965975.1 Mycobacterium sp.
TTGCGACGGCGATCGGCGCGATCGTGACGGCGCCGTTCGCTGCGGTCGCGGTCGATCCGGACAGCGCGCTGCGGTGGCAGGTACTGGGGCTGGGGGCGATCGTCGGCGTGATGTCGTCGGTGATCCCCTACTCGCTGGAGCTGATCTCCCTGCGCCGCCTGCCGCCGGAGTCGTTCGCGATACTGACGTGTCTTTCGCCGGTCGTCGCCGCCGTCGCCGGCTGGCTGATGCTGGGGCAGTACCTCGCGCTGACGGGGTACGTGGCGATCGTGCTGGTGACCGTGGCCAGCATCGGGGCGGTGCGCGGCGCGCGAGAACGGTTGACAGACCGCGACACTCGGCTGATCGGCGCCTAGGGGGCCGGCAACCGCGCCGCCACATCGCCGACGGCTGCGATCAATTCTGGCAAGCCGTTCTGCGGTCCGACCGGCTGAAACACGAGTGTATCCACCCCTGCATCGAGGTAGGGGCCGGCCGATCCGGCGATCTGAGCTGCGCCGCACGCCAGGAACAACACTGCGCTGAATCCTATCTCGCCGCGGTCGGCCCGCCCCGACGCGACGTGGGCCAACGCATCCCGCAGCGTGGCCACGGTGTACCGGGCGTCGAGGATCACGCCGTCGGCGATCTCGCCGGCAAGTCCCAACGTCTTGGGTCCGGTTCCGCCGATCAGTACAGGAACTCGTTGTTGCGGAGCCCAATCCAACCGAACGTCGGTAAGTCGAACGTACCGGCCGTCGACGGTGACGGACTGCCCGGCCAACAGATCACTCAGGGCCGTCACGTACTCGCGCATCAATGTCATGGGTGACGCCACGGCGGCGCCTGCCTGCCGCATCCAGTCCTGCACTCCGTGGCCGATTCCGACCCGGATCCTGCCAGGGAACATCGCGTCGAGGGTGGCGATCTCCATCGCGGTGGTCACCACGTTGCGCAGGGGTGCGGGCAGCACCCCGAGACCGATCGTGAGCGATTCGGACGACGCGAGCGCGACCGCCGCGGCCGCGATGCCGCCCTGAAGGAAGCAGTCCTCCCACAGCCACAGTTCGGCCACGCCGGCACGCTCGGCGGCCGAGGCAGTTTCCCGCAGGGTGTCGGGCCGAAAGTCTGGGCGAAACACCACGCCGACACGAGCAGGCACGCATCGAACACTAGTGTTCGGCCAGCGCCGCCCGCATCGCCTCGACGGGCGCGGGCAGCCCGGTGAACTGCTCAACCTGAGTGAACGCCTGATGAAGCAGCATCTGCAGCCCGCCGATCACCTCTCCGCCCGCCGCCTCGACGGCCGCCGCCAGCGGGGTCGGCCACGGATCGTAGATTGCGTCGAGTAGTCGCGGAGTGGCCGCCAATGTCGGCGCATACCGCGCGGCCGCGTCGGCCGGGATGGTGTTGACCACCACACCCACCTCGACGACCGCGTGCGCCAGCTCGCCACCGTCGATGTCACACCAACGACCCTCAACACCCGAACGTTGCGCCAGCGCCACCAGCGGCGCCGCGTTGTTGCGGTTGCGGGCCGCAATCGTAATCCGTTGCACCCCAATCCCGGCCAGGCCCACCACCACGGCGGGCGCGGTTCCACCGGAACCCACGACGATCGCGTTTCCCGATGCCTGCCCCAGCGCACCGGTGACCCCGTCGATGTCGGTGTTGTCCGCCCGCCACCCGGTGATCGACCGCACCAGGGTGTTGGCCGAGCCGACGAGTTCCGCGCGTGCGGTGCGTTCGTCGGCGACCCGCAGCGCCGCGAACTTGCCGGGCATCGTCACCGAAACGCCGACCCATTCAGGGCCGAAACCTGCTACCAGGTTTGGCAATTCGTCGGCGCTGCATTCGATGCGGTCATATGTCCAGCCGGCCAGTCCCAGCGCACGGTATGCGGCAAGATGCAGCTGCGGGGACCGGGAATGCGCGATCGGTGAGCCAAGCACCGCGGCTTTGCGGGGACCACCTGGCTCCTGCCGATTGGCGCTCATCGCGCGGAATCGAGCACACCGTTGCGCTTGGCCAGTTCGATGTTCGCGAGATGCTGCTGGTAGTCCCGGGTGAACAAGGTGGTGCCCTGCACGTCGATCGTGACGAAGTACAGCCAGTCCCCCGGCGCGGGCTGCTCGGCCGCGGCCAGCGCCGGCTGGCCCGGCGAGCAGATCGGCGTGGCCGGAAGACCCGGCCGCACATAGGTATTCCATGGTGTGTTCTGTCCGCGGTCGGCGTCGGTGGTGGCGACCTCGATCCGGTCCAGCGCATAGTTCACGGTGGAGTCGAACTCCAGGGTCCGGTTCTCCTGCAGGCGGTTGTAGATGACGCGCGCAACCTTCGCGAAGTCATCCGGCTTGGATTCCCGCTGCACCAGCGACCCGACGATCAGAATCTGGTACGGCGACATGTTCATCGATTTCGCCGTGTCGAGCAGCCCGCCCTGCGCGTACCGGGTTGCGCTGGTCGCGATCAGCGTGGACAGGATGTCCGCAGGTGCGGCCGACGGATCGATGTTCCAGGTGCCAGGGGCGATCAGCCCCTCCAGCCGGCGGTGGTCATTGCCCAACCCGCTGACTTCGTTGACCGCCCAATCCGGAACCGACAGCGCCGTCGGTGCGGCGCTGCCCGCCACCTTCTTCAGATCGTCGACCGATACACAGTGGCGATCGCCGTCGAGGTCCACACAGGTCGCACGGGAAATCAGGCTGAAGATGCCGTCGGTCACCGCGTTGGTCTTGACGTCCTGGACGTCGTCGAGCTGGCGACCCTCGGGAATCACCAGCTTGCCGACCCGATTCTGCGGGTCAGCGAGGCGCGCTACCGCATTGGATGCGGGAATCTCGGTGCGCACCTTGTAAAAGCCCGGCTGAATCGACGAGATGGCGGAATTACCGTCGGCCGCGGCAACAAAGGTCGCGACCGTCGCCACGACCTTGTGTTCCTGAAGAGTCTTGCCGATCGCCGTCGTGGAATCCCCGTCGTGGATCTGGACGACCACATCGTTGACGCCGTCGCCGGAGAAGTCGTTCCCCCCACCACCAAACATTGTGTGCCACAGCCTTGAACCCACGAAAACCGCACCGACGACGACCACGATCAGGATGACCAGCGCGAAGCCGCGGCCGATGCGCCGCTTCCGTTGACTGCGGGCTTCACGGATCCGGTCGGCGCGCGTCACCCGGCGCCGGGGCGGTCCGACCGCCACCGGCTCTGCGCGATTGCGGCCCCAGTCGTCAGTCATCGGAGACCTCTCCGTGCGCGGCCAAGGCCGCGCGCCGCTGGTCCAGCCAGTTCTGCAAAATCCCCACCGCCGCAGCCTGATCGATCATCGTCCGCTGTCCCTTGGCGCGAATACCCGCATCGCGCAGTGACCGCTGCGCCACCACCGTGGTGAGCCGTTCGTCTGACAACCGCACCGGTGTCGGCGCGATGCGCCGGGCCAGCTGTTCGGCCAGCTCGATCGCGTCCAAGGCGGACGGACCGGACCGATCGGCAAGGGTGCGCGGCAGGCCGACCACCACTTCGACGGCCTCCAACTCGTCGGCCAGCGCCGCGAGCCGGCGCAGGTGCTTTCCGGTCTTGTTCCGTCGGTCCCGCTGTACCGTTTCCACGGGGGTTGCCAGGATCCCGTCCGGATCGCTTGCGGCCACCCCGATGCGCACCGTGCCGACGTCGACACCGAGCCGTCGGCCGCGGCCGGGATCGTCGCCTCCGGGCCGATCCGGTAGACGGTCATCGGTGTTGGCCACCGGCTAGCTCCGGCCTATTTCTGCGCGTAGCGCGGCCAATGCCGCGTCGATACCCGCCGCCCCCTTACCGGAACCCTGCGCCAGATCGGCCTTGCCGCCCCCGCGACCATTGACCGCCGCACCCAACGGCTTCACCAAATCGTTGGCCCGAAGACCGAGGTCCTGTGCGGCCGGGTTCACCGCGACCACGAAGGGCACGCTGTCGTTCTCGCCCTCGGCGATCAACGCTACGACGGCGGGGTCGCTGCCCAGCTTGCCCCGGATATCGCCGACGAGCGTGCGCAGCTCCGCCGCCGACATTCCGCCGGCCATCCGCTGCGCCACCACCCGGACCTTACCGATCTGCTCGGCACCTGCGGCGGCATTCGCTGCGGCGGCTCGCGCGTTCGCCAACCGCATCCGGTCGAGTTCCTTTTCGGCCGCCCGCAGTCGCTCGACCAGATTGGCCACCCGGGCGGGTACCTCTTCCGACGGGACCTTCAGCGTCGAGGCCAGACCCGCCATCAGGGCTCGTTCCTTGGCCAGGTGGCGGAACGAGTCCAAGCCGACGTAGGCCTCGACCCGGCGCACGCCGGAGCCAACGGATGACTCGCCGAGGATGGTGACCGGTCCGATCTGCGCCGAGCTGCGCACATGCGTGCCGCCGCACAGTTCCAGCGAGAACGGCCCGCCGATCTCGACCACCCGGACCTCTTCGGGATAGTTCTCACCGAACAGCGCCATCGCGCCCATCGCCTTGGCCTTGTCCAGTTCGGTGGTGAAGCTGTGCACCTCGAAATCGGCCTCGACGGCCTCGTTGGTGACTTCTTCAATTTGTGAGCTCTGGGTCTCCGATAACGGGCCCTGCCAGTTGAAGTCGAACCGCAGATAGCCGGGCCGGTTCAGTGAGCCGGCCTGAACGGCATTGGGGCCAAGCACTTGTCGCAGCGCGGCGTGCACCATGTGGGTGCCGGAATGGCCCTGCGTCGCGCCGTGCCGCCAGCGGGGGTCGACGGTGGCCACGACGGTGTCGCCCTCGACGAATTCGCCGGACTCGACGTTGACCCGGTGCGCCCACAGCGTCTTGGCGATCTTCTGCACGTCGCTGACGGCCGCCTTGGATGTCGCAGTGGAGCCCGATGCGCCCGTTCCCGTGATGCTCCCCTCGTCGGCGATCTGGCCGCCCGACTCGGCGTAGAACGGGGTGCGGTCCAGTATTAGCTCGACCCGATCAAGGTTGCCGTCGTGGCTGACAACGGGTACCCGTTTGCCGTCGACGAAGATCCCGAGAACCTTTGCCTCGGAGGTCAATTCGTCGAAACCGGTGAACTCCGTCGGGCCGGCGTCGACCAGGTCGCGGTATTCCGACAGATCGGCGTGCGCCTGTTTGCGCGCGGCCGCATCGGCCTTGGCGCGCTGGCGCTGCTCGGCCATCAGGCCGCGGAAGCCTTCCTCGTCGACGCTGAGGCCGGACTCCGCGGCCATCTCGAGCGTCAACTCCAGTGGGAAGCCGTACGTGTCGTGCAGCGTGAACGCGTCGGTGCCCGACAGCACGGTGGTGCCGGACGCCTTGGTCGCGCGGGCGGCCTCGTCGAACAGCCGCGAGCCCGACACCAGGGTGCGGTTGAACGCGGTCTCCTCGGCGACCGCGATGCGGTGGATCCGGTCGAAATCGGTGACGAGTTCGGGGTACGACGGGCCCATCGCGTCGCGCACCGTCGTCATCAGCTCACCGACGATGGGGTCGTCGATGCCGAGCAGCTTGGCCGAGCGGATCACGCGGCGCAGCAGCCGCCGCAGCACGTAGCCGCGGCCGTCGTTGCCAGGGCTCACCCCGTCGCCGATCAGGATCGCAGCGGTGCGGCTGTGGTCGGCGATGATGCGATAGCGGACGTCGTCCTCGTAGTTGCCGGTGTCATATCCGCGCGGTGCAACCGCCGCGACCGCGTCGATGGTCGGCCGCAGCAGGTCGGTCTCGTAGACGTTGTGCACGCCCTGCAGCAGGAACGCCACCCGTTCGACGCCCATTCCGGTGTCGATGTTCTTGCGCGGCAGCGGCCCGAGGATCTCGTAGCCCTCCTTGACCGGTCCCTCGCCCCGCTCGTTCTGCATGAACACGAGATTCCAGATCTCGATGTAGCGGTCCTCGTTGACAACCGGGCCGCCGTCGACGCCGTACTCGGGGCCGCGGTCGACGTAGATCTCCGACGACGGGCCGCACGGGCCAGGAATGCCCATCGACCAGTAGTTGTCGGCCATGCCGCGGCGCTGGATCCGCTCGGCTGGCAGCCCGGCGATCTCCTGCCACAGTTCGACGGCTTCGTCGTCATCCAAATAGACCGTCGCCCAGAGCGTTTCGGGGTCGAACCCGTAGCCGCCCTCGGAGACGGGATTGGTCAGCAGCGTCCACGCCAGCTCGATGGCGCGACGCTTGAAGTAGTCGCCGAACGAGAAGTTGCCCGCCATCTGGAAGAACGTGTTGTGCCGGGTGGTGATGCCTACTTCGTCGATGTC